>NZ_CP040676.1:740000-1073750 GCF_005960665.1 Exiguobacterium mexicanum | reverse complement strand
ACGAAATCAGCCAACGTAAAATCTGTCTCGTGACCGACGGCCGAAATGACAGGAATCTCGGAATCGTAGATTGCTTCGACGACGACATCCTCGTTGAACGCCCACAATTCCTCAATCGATCCACCTCCGCGTCCGACAATCAATACATCGCAGTCGGTGCGTTCATTCATCCACCGAATCGCACTCGCCACTTGCGGAGCGGCTTGTTCACCTTGGACTGCGACAGGAGCGAACGTGATGGCCACGTGCGGTGCCCGCCGTCTAAGCGTCGTCGCGATATCGTGCAAGGCTGCGCCTTTCGGAGACGTGATGATTCCGATGCGCTCAGGGAACGCCGGTAGCGGACGTTTCCGTTCCGCCGCGAACCAGCCCTTCGCCTCGAGCTCACGTTTTCGTGCCTCATAGCGTTCGAACAAGATGCCGATGCCGTCTTGCCGCATGAGCTCGACGTACAATTGAACATCACCGGTCGACTCATACATCGTCACTCGAGCGACGACGACCACGTTCATCCCGTCCGTAGGTTCAAAGTTGAGCGTGCGGGCATCTCGTGAGAACATGACCGCCTTCATGCGGGACGATTCGTCTTTCAGTGTGAAATAGCAGTGCCCTGAGGCGTACCGTTTAAAGTTCGAGATTTCGCCGATGACGGCGACTTGTTGCAACACCGGGTCACCGTCGAGTTGACGTTTCACATAACGGACGACTTCAGAGACTTGAATCGGATTAGCCACGTGAGGCGACCTCGACCGTATTGTGCATGAGCATCGTGATCGTCATCGGACCGACACCACCCGGAACCGGGGTGATGGCGCCAGCGACGTCGCGGACACCATCAAAGTCAACATCTCCGACGAGACGGCTGTCGACGCGGTTGACACCGACATCGATGACGATCGCTCCCGGTTTGACCATCTCGTTCGTGACGAGACCGGCCCGACCGACGGCGACGATCAAAATGTCGGCTTGACGCGTCATCGCACCGAGGTCGACCGTTTTCGAGTGACAGTATGTCACCGTGGCCGACTCGTTTAAAAACAGCATCCCGACAGGTTTCCCGACGATTTGGCTGCGACCGACGACGACGACGTGTTTACCGACGAGGTCAGTCTGTGTCTTGACGAGATGGAGAATTCCGTGCGGCGTGCACGGCAACAGTGTCTCGAGACCGAGCATCATCTTCCCGACGTTGGTCGGATGGAACCCATCCACATCCTTGTCTGGCGAGATGCGCATGATGACACGGTTCTCATCGATATGCTTCGGTAGCGGCAATTGAACGAGGATGCCATGGAGCTCGTCGTCCTCGTTCATCGAATCAATCAGTTCGAGCACTTCACGTTCCGAGATCGTCTCATCGAAACGAATCACTTGTGAATCGATCCCGATCTCAGCTGCTGCCCGTTCTTTACCCCGGACGTAGCTGTGGCTCGCCGGATCATCCCCGATTAAAATGACTTTCAGTTTCGGAACGATGCCGCGCGCACGAAGCGCACTGACCCGTTCTTTCAACGTTTCCCGATATGATGCTGCGATTTGTTTCCCGTCGATCACTACTGCCATCTCTCTCATCCCCCGTTATCTTAGGTTTCTCTGTAGTTGGTGTGGTGTCTTCTCTATTTGTATGACGCGTTTCTCTCTCTTCGTTTACGCTTTAATAATGTTGCCGAGGACGCCGTTGACGAGCTTGGCCGCTTCTTCGTCGGCGAACGACTTGGCGAGTTCGACCGCCTCGTTGATCGTCACTTTGTCCGGAATCGTCTCGACATAGAGCAACTCGTACGTCGCCATGCGGAGAATCGTCCGCTCGACGTTGCCGAGGCGATCGAGTCTCCAGTTTTTCAAGTTTTCGACGAGCAGTTCGTCAATTTCGTCTTTCTTTTCTAACGTCTCAACGACGAGTTGTTCGTAGAATGGATCCGAATCCATACCGTCGAGGGCGAATTCGATGGCCTCGTCCACCTTAAGTTTTGATACTTCGATTTGAAAAAGCGTTTGAATCGCTTTTTCTCGTGCTTCATGACGTTTCATTCAGATACTCTCCTTTTGCATGCTTTCATTGTGATAGTTTAGCATAAAGCCTCCATAAATTCAGTACAAAAAACCAGGAAGCCCAAATAATGTTCGGGCTTCCTGGTACGGTTCATTTTGTGAGCGTCATTTCTTTTTCGACAAATTTCGTGTCGAACGCGCCCGCTCGGAAACGTTCGTGCGCCATGACTTGTTGATGGAATGGAATCGTCGTATGAATGCCCGATACCGTGAACTCATCGAGCGCGCGAAGCATCTTCGCGATCGCCTCTTCCCGCGTCGGGGCATGGACGATCAACTTCGCCACCATCGAATCATAGAACGGCGGGATGACCGCGCCTGCGAACAGACCGCTGTCGACCCGGACACCCATACCGCCCGGCACGATGTACTGATCAATTTTCCCAGCCATCGGACGGAAGTCGGCAAACGGGTCCTCGGCGTTGATGCGGCACTCGATCGAGTGTCCGCTGAACGTGATGTCGGCTTGACTGATCGCGAGCGGATGACCGAGCGCGACCTCGAGTTGTGCTTGGACGAGGTCGAAGCCGGTGATCATCTCGGTGACCGGATGTTCGACTTGGATTCGCGTGTTCATTTCCATGAAATAGAACTCGTTCGACTCCGGGACGTAGATGAACTCGATCGTACCGGCACCAGAATAACGGATCGCTTTGGCCGCTTTCACGGCCGCATCTCCCATCGCTTGGCGCGTCGCCTCATCGATCGCCGGCGACGGTGCCTCCTCGATCAGCTTCTGCATCCGGCGCTGAATCGTACAATCACGTTCTCCGAGATGGATGACGTTGCCGTACTGGTCGGCGAGCACTTGCACCTCGACGTGGCGGAACGACTCGATGTACTTCTCGAGATAGACGTCGCCGTTGCCGAACGCCTGCTTCGCTTCTTTACGAGTATCCGTGAGCCCTTTGACAAGCTCTGTCTCATCATAGGCGACACGGATTCCGCGTCCTCCGCCTCCGGCCGTCGCTTTGATGATGACCGGATAACCGATTTCACGGGCGAGTTCGACCGCTTCCTCGTCGGTCACGACCCCACTCGATCCCGGAACGACCGGAACGCCCGACTCGATCATCGTTCGCTTCGCTTCGTCTTTAATGCCCATCTTCCGAATCGCATAACTGCTCGGTCCGACGAATTGGATGCCGCACGCCTCGCTCATCTCGGCGAATTCGGCGTTTTCGGCCAAAAAACCGTAACCCGGATGAATCATCGTCGCATCGACCGCACAAGCGACCGATAGGATGTTCGGGATATTCAAGTATGAGTCTTTGGACGGGTTCGGTCCGATGCAGTACGCCTCGTCGGCGAGACGGACGTGTAGCGCTTCACGGTCGGCCTCGGAGAAGACGGCGACCGTCGGAATGTTCAACTCTTTCGCGGCCCGGATGATCCGGACCGCAATTTCTCCACGGTTTGCAATGAGTAGTTTCATAGACACCTCACTTCACGCTGAAGAGCGCTTGACCATATTCGACTAAATCGCCGTCAGCGACGAGCATCTCGACGATTTCTCCGCTGATTTCCGCCTCGACGTCATTGAACAGCTTCATCGCTTCTAAAATACAGACCACTTGTCCAGCTTCGACGCGATCGCCGACTTGGACGTAGGCCTCCTTGTCCGGTGCCGGGCGCGAATAGAACGTCCCGACCATCGGCGACGTGATCGTCCGTAAGTTGCTCGGGGCCGCTTCCGGTGTGACTGCTTGCTCCGTTTGAGCGGCCGGTGTAGGTGCAGCGACCGGCGCCGCTTGGGCGGCTGGTGTATGATGGGCGGCGAGTTGCGGGGCCGCTTCTTTTTTCAATGATAGTTTAAATTCTGACGTCTCGAGCTCCAGCTCGTGGACCGACGTCTGATCGAGCATTGTGATCAGCTCTTTAATATGTTCGATTTGCATGAAATAACCCCCTGTTTATACCTGGTACTAATCTCTACTCTACTATAACTGGTCAGACCAGTGAATGCAACGACAAAAAAAGGGCCCATTCCGAAGAATGGACACCCTTTGCCTTACCCGTTATAGCGGCCCGTGAACTCGCCTGTGCGCGTGTCGACCGTTACTTTTTCGCCTGGCTCGATGAAGAGCGGCACTTGAATGATGTGGCCCGTTTCGACCGTCGCATTTTTCTTCACGTTCGATGCCGTGTCACCTTTGACGCCTGGATCGGCCTCGACAATCGTCAAGACGACCGTCGTCGGGAGCTCGATGCCGAGAATCTCGCCATCGTAGTCAGCGATGCTCACTTCCATGTTTTCAAGCATGTACGGGAGCGCCGCTTTCACTTGCTCGCCCGTGAGTTCGAGCTGCTCATACGACTCTGTGTCCATGAACACGTACGTGTCGCCCATCGGGTAGAGGTACTGCATACGTTTACGTTCGATGTGGGCACGCTCGATGCGCTCGCCGCCACGGAACGTCGTCTCTTGAATCGCCCCCGTGCGCAAGTTACGCATCTTCGTACGAACGAAAGCCGCGCCTTTACCCGGCTTGACGTGTTGGAATTCGATGACTTGCCAAATCGATCCGTCCGACGTTTTGACCGTTAAGCCTGTTTTTAAATCGTTAACTGATACCATGTTGATTTCCTCCTAAGATGAGCTGAGACTCAAGCCTCAATCGTAATTAACTCTTTTGGCGACTGCGTGAGACGGAAATTGCCAGTCTCAGTGATGACGATATCGTCCTCGATGCGACATCCGCCGATTCCGGCGATGTAGATGCCTGGTTCGACCGTGACGACCATCCCCGGTTCAAGCACCGTCTCCGAACGGAATGACAGCCCTGGCGCCTCATGGACTTCCATGCCGAGACCGTGTCCCGTCGAATGCCCAAAGTACTCACCATAACCGGCTTCTTTGATCACATCACGCGTCAACGCGTCCGCCTCGATTCCCGTGATCCCGGCTTTCGTGCCTTCGACACCCGCGAGTTGTGCGCGGAGTACTGTATCATAGATGTTGCGCAACTCGTCTGAGATCTCTCCGACGGCGAGCGTGCGCGTGATGTCCGAGCAGTACCCCTGATAGTAAGCCCCGAAGTCGAGTGTCACGAGTTCGCCTGCCTCGATGACCTTATCACTGGCCACACCGTGCGGCAATGCCGAGCGATGGCCCGATGCAACGATCATATCAAACGACGACGAGTCGGCTCCTTGAGCACGCATGAACATCTCGAGTTCATTCGCGACCTCTTTCTCTGTCCGGCCCGGGCGGATAAACGACTGGATATGGGTGAACGCCGCATCCGCAATCGCCGCAGCTTCCTTCATTATCTTAATCTCTGACTCATCCTTAATCAAGCGTAGCTTTTCGACGATGCCTGATGTCTCGACGAGTTCGGCGTTGACGTCTTTTTCATACGTCCGGAATTGCCCGACCGTCATGTCATCTTGCTCGATACCGAGGCGTGCGACCGCTTCCCGGTCCACGACTTCTGCGACCGACTTGATGAGCGATGTCTTGTGTTCAATGATGTCGAACCCTTTCACTTGGCTCGCGGCCTGTTCCGTGTAGCGGAAGTCGGTGATGAAGCTCGCCGACTTTGGCGTGATCACAAGGACGCCACTCGACCCGGTGAACCCCGACAAGTAGCGGATGTTCTCCCGTTTCGTCACGAGCAATCCGTCAATTCCGTTCGCTTCTAGCTGAGCTTGCAGTTTGTTGACCCGTTCAATCATGTCGATTCCTCCAATGTTCGATCAGCGCCTGCAACGCGAGCGTGTAACTCGTCAACCCGAAGCCGCTGATGACGCCGAGACAGACGCCGGCGAGCTTGGATTCATGACGAAACGACTCTCGTGCATGCACGTTCGAGATATGTACTTCGACGACCGGGGCCTTGATGGCGGCGATGGCATCTCGAAGCGCGATTGACGTATGTGTATACGCCCCGGCGTTGAAGATGACCCCCACATAATCGTACGCTTCGTGTAGCGCGTCGATCAGTTCGCCTTCATGGTTGGATTGGACGAACGTCAACTCGACGTCATCTGGCGCGGCGAGCAACAGCTCCGCCGTCAGTCCCTTCAACGAGACGTCACCATATACGTCCGGTTCACGTCTCCCGAGTAGATTCAAATTCGGCCCATTCAAGACGAGTATGTGCACAAGTCTTCCCCCCCTGTTCGTCAAGTCGCCTCTATTGTAACAAATTTAACGGTTGTAGCGACAATTGACGTTCATGTGGTTTCGTTTTTTAGGTGAATCACGGTATAATTCAACTATATAACTGTAGGAATCGAGGAAACGCCATGAAAACTAAACCACTGATCCCCGTTGGAGGGCAAGCGCTTGTGGAAGGCGTCATGTTTCAAGGACGCACCGAGAGTGCCTCGGCAATCCGCCGGAAGGACGGATCCATCGAGACGTTCGAGCAACCTCGCATCCTCGTCCCCTGGGTCCAATCGTTAAAGAAAGTCCCGTTCCTGCGCGGCGTGGTCGCCTTATACGAATCGCTCAAAAACGGTTCCGCCCACATGAACTTCGCCAGTGACCGCTATGACGTCGATCCGAGCGAGGACGAGGCGACGAAACCGGATGAGAAGAAACAGAACATCTTGATGGTCATCATGATCGCGGTCGTCGGGATCATCTCGTACGTGTTCGGCAAGCTCATTTTTAACGTCACACCGGCCCTGCTCGCCGCCATGTTCCAAAGTGTGCCCGCATTGTCCGGTCACGTGATTCAAAACCTCCTCGAAGGGGGAATAAAATTAGTATTGCTGCTCAGTTACCTCTATTTGATTTCCTTGACACCGCTCATTCGACGCGTGTTTCAATATCACGGCGCTGAACACAAGGTCATCAACTGTTATGAGTCCGGACGACCGATCACCGTCGACAACGTCCGCTCGAGCTCACGCCTCCACTATCGCTGTGGGTCAAGCTTCATCCTGTTCACCGTTTTCGTTGGCATCGGCGTCTATATGGTCGTCCCGATCGATCCGCTCTGGGTCCGACTCGTCAGCCGCATCGCCTTGTTACCGGTGGTCATCGGCATCTCGTTCGAGGTGCTCCAATTCACAAACCGTTTTCGTGAACATCGCTTCCTATCCGTCCTCGGCAAGCCGGGACTATCGCTACAGCTGTTGACGACGCGTGAACCAAACGATGAGCAAATCCGCGTCGCCATCGAGGCTTTCGAAACATGGGAACGTTCAGAACTAGGTCAACCGGCCGCGCAAAGAGAGGGATAAAGAGGAGGAAAGCACCATGATCAGACAAAGAATCGGTACGACCGCTGCCACGATCGTGTTCATCTTAGGCTTCATCGGAGTCGGACATATGCTCGCGACCGACCCCGGTCGCTTGTTCAGACAGTTGCTCTTCATCGGTATTTTCGGGTTAATCTTCTATGTGATTTATCGTGTGTTCATGGCTCCTAAAATCTCAGCCGAGGATATGCGGTACCGGAAGACCGCTCAGGCTTCCAAAAAACGGATGCAACGTCCCGGTGCGAACCCTAAAGTGAAACCGTCCGCGACGACGAAAAAGAAAGCGAAACCTGGTTCAAACGTGACGAAACTCTCGAAGCGCCCGGCTCGTTCGACGCATCGTAGCGACGCCCCTCACCTCACCGTCATCGAGGGGAAGAAAGGCAAGAAGAAAAAGAAAGCGAACATGTGAAAACGAACCAGATCGCCACGGGCGACCTGGTTCGTTTTTTGTCGTGATTCGGAAGTCAGTCCGTTTCGACGAAACCGATATACGGTAGATTGCGATACTGTTCGGCGTAGTCGATACCGTACCCGATGACGAACTCATCCGGGATCTCGAAGCCGACGTAATCGGCGTCGAGCGTGACGAGTCGGCGGGCCGGCTTGTCGAGAAGTGTACAAATCTTCAATTGCCCCGGTTGATGTAACGTCATATGCTGACACAAGAATTTAAGCGTCTGTCCCGTGTCGATGATGTCTTCGATGATGACGACGTACTTCCCTTCGACATCGAGGTCTAAATCTTTCCGGAGTTGGACGTTCCCGCTCGAAGTCGATTTCTTCCCATAAGAAGACGTCGCCACCGTATCAAGTTGGACACTGCCCGTCATCTGTCTCATCAAATCAGCCGCAAAGACGAGCGACCCTTTCAAGACGGCCACGAGGACGATTGGTGTCCCGGCCGCATCCCGTTCGATTTGTTCAGCGAGTTCCGCCACGCGCTGTTTGATTTGTGCTTCGTCAAACAGTGTCCCTTTGATTTGAATATCCATCATGTCGGCGATTGTTCGCCGTCACCCCCTTATCATTCTTACCAGCACCCATTCTATCACAAAAACAACTCAAAAACAGACTAAAATTCAATTAAAACGTTTTATCGTTCGGTTCTAGAGGCGTTTTGATAAAAAAGACCGCTCCCGAATCGATTCATCGGTCGCGGTCATCTAGACTCACTCATCGTCGTTCGTATTCAGTTCTTGAAACGCGCGAAACTGGGCCATCAGTTCGGGCTTATCATCAAAAAATTCGACGAACTGGGTCATGCAGTCAAGCGTGTTCGAGCTCAAATGGTGCTCGATCCCTTCGACGTCCTCGTAGACATGGGCCTCGTCGACACCAATCAAACGTAAAAATGATTCGAGCATCGCATGACGCTCGACGAGTCGTTTCCCGATTTTTTGACCTTTTTTCGTCAACATGAGTCCTCTATATTTCTCATAAATCAAATAGTCTTCCCGGTCGAGCTTTTGCACCATTTTCGTGACAGAGGAGGGATGCACCCCTAAATGTTCGGCGATATCGGACACGCGGGCGTATCCTTTCTCGACCATTAGCAAATAAATTCGTTCTAAGTAATCTTCCATACTCGGTGTCGGCATGGGCGTAGCCTCCCCTTATGTTCCGTTCTGCAACCTCTATTTTAACGCAACCACCTAGAAACCGAAAGCAGAACGGGTAAATCCATCAGTCAATCATTGTCTCATGACCTTATATTCTTTATAATGGATGTTGGTGAAACTTAATAGAGAAAGGGAGAACATCAATGGGAATCGAAACTATCCTCGTCATCATCCTATGGGCTGCGCTCATCGCATACATCGTCTGGCGTTTCTTGCCGGCACGCGGTTTGAAGAAAATGAAACAAGAAGAGTTTCGTGCGTCGCTCCGTAAAGGACAATTGATCGACGTCCGTGAACCGAACGAGTATAAGGGAGGCCACATCGTCGGCGCCCGTAACATCCCGGTCGGCCAATTGAAACTACGCATGAAAGAACTTCGCAAAGATCAGCCGATCCTCATGTATTGCCAAGGCAAGTCGCGTTCGAACCAGGCGGCCAAATTGCTTATGAAAAATGGTTATACCGACATTTACATGCTCGATGGCGGCTTCAAAAACTGGAAAGGGAAAGTCAAGAAAGACTGACCTGCCCACCACGTCCACTCCTCACTCCGAGGAGGGACGTTTTTTTATTTCCAGAAAAATACCCGCTCACGAATAGTGAGCGGGTTCGGATTCAATTGATTGACGACGGTTGGCGTCGTTCGTATTTGAGCACTGGTTTCCGAGCCGCAAGCGTCTCGTCCAGGCGTTTGACGACCGTCGTATGCGGGGCCGTCTGAACGATTTCCGGATTCTCTTCCGCCTCTTTGACGATTTGGAGCATCGTATCGCAGAAGGCATCGAGCGTCTCTTTCGACTCTGTCTCCGTCGGTTCGACCATGATGCACTCCTCGACGTTGAGCGGGAAGTAAATCGTCGGTGGGTGATAACCGAAATCGAGCAAGCGTTTGGCGATATCGAGCGTCCGAACGCCGAGTGCTTTCTGACGTTTTCCAGACAAGACGAACTCATGCTTGCAGAACGTGTCATACGGCACATCGAACGCATCTTTCAAGCGGGCGAACATATAGTTGGCGTTCAATACCGCTTCGCGTGAGACGCGCGTCAACCCTTCCGCACCCATCGTCTTGATGTAGCTATAAGCCCGAACGTTGATCCCGAAGTTGCCATAGAACGGTTTGATGCGACCAATCGATTGCGGGCGATCATAATCGAGCGTGAAGCCAGACTCAGAGCGGCGCGCGATTGGCGTCGGCAAGTACGGAATCAAATCGCGTTTCACCCCGACCGGACCAGAACCCGGACCGCCACCGCCGTGCGGCCCTGTGAACGTTTTGTGCAAGTTCAAGTGGACGACGTCGAAGCCCATATCCCCAGGACGGGCGATGCCTAGAATCGCGTTCGAGTTAGCACCGTCGTAATACAGTTTGCCGCCGGCCTCGTGCACGACTTTGGCAATCTCTAAAATATCAGCCTCGAACAAACCGAGCGTGTTCGGGTTCGTCAGCATGAGCGCTGCCGTATCCGTCCCGACTTTCGCTTTCAAATCCTCCAAATCGACGAGCCCGCGCTCATCCGACTTGACCGTCACCGTCTCGAAACCGGCGACGACGGCCGAGGCCGGGTTCGTTCCGTGTGCCGAATCAGGCACGAGTACTTTCGTCCGTTCCATATCACCGTTGTGATGGTGGAACGCCTTGATGAGCATGAGACCGGTCCATTCCCCATGGGCCCCGGCTGCAGGTTGCAGGGTCACTTCATCCATGCCAGTGATCTCAGCAAGTTGTTCTTGCAGATCGACCATGAGCTCGAGCGCCCCTTGAATCGACTCGACCGGCTGCAACGGGTGAATATGGGCGAAGCCAGGAAGTCGGGCCATGTCTTCATTCACTTTCGGGTTATATTTCATCGTGCACGAACCGAGCGGATAGAAACCGGAGTCGACTCCGTGGTTACGTGTCGAGAGCGACGTGTAATGGCGTACGACATCGAGTTCAGACACTTCTGGCAGTTCGGCCGCCTCTTGTCGAACCATCGAAGCCGGCAAGAGCGTCTCTAAATCGACTTCCGGTACCGTCGGCGTCGGCAAATTGTAGCCAGTCCGCCCCTCACGTGACACCTCAAAGATAAGCGTTTGTTCGTGTTGCATCAGTTCATCCCCCCAACCACTTCAACAAATAAATCGATTTCTTCTTTCGTCCGAAGCTCCGTCGCGCAGAGCAACATCTGGGTCTGACGGTCCGTTTCATACGTCCCGAGCGGCAAACCGCCGATGATACCATTGTCGAGCAGATGACGCGATACTTGCTCCGCATCGATTCCGAAGTCGACAACGAACTCGTTGAACATCGGTCCCTCATCGATAACCGTATAGCCGGCCGCTTTGAGCGTTTCTTTCATGTAATGGGCCGTTTGAATGTTACGGACGGCCATGTCACGAATCCCGTACTTCCCGAGTGCGGACATCGTGATTGATGCCGCGAGCGCATTGAGCGCTTGGTTCGAGCAAATATTCGACGTCGCCTTGTCACGACGGATGTGCTGCTCTCGGGCCTGAAGCGTCAAGACGAAGCCGCGCTTGCCATCCTCATCGACCGTCTGTCCGACGAGACGACCCGGAAGTTTACGCATGAGTGTTTTTTTGACGGCGAAGTATCCACATGACGGGCCGCCGAAGCTTTGCGGAATCCCGAACGGTTGGGCGTCACCGACCGTGATGTCGGCCCCGAGCGCACCCGGCGACTCCAAAATCCCGAGCGCGAGCGGATTGCTCGAGACGACGAACAAGGCGCCGGCGTCGTGCGCTGCTTTCGCGAGGGCTGACAAGTCCTCGACGCGTCCATAAAAGTTCGGATATTGGACGACGAGGCACGAGGCGTCCGTCAAATCGATGTCTGTCATGTCGGTCAATCCGGCGTCAACGTCCGTATATTCGACCGTGAGCCCTGGCCCACCGGCATACGTCCGGATGACGTCCTTCGCTTCCGGATGGACCGCTCCCGAGACGACGACACGTTTTTTCTTCGTATGGGCACTCGCGAGATACGTTGCTTCAGCGAGGGCTGTGATGCCGTCGTACATCGACGAGTTGGCCACGTCCATGCCCGTCAATTCGCAAATCATCGTCTGGAACTCGAACATCGCTTGGAGTTCACCTTGCGAGATTTCCGGCTGATACGGCGTATAGGCTGTATAGAACTCGGAACGGAGAAGCATGTGGTTCATGACGCTCGGAGAAAGGTGATCGTACATTCCGGCCCCGAGGAAACTCGGAGTCGATTTCGTGTGCACGTTCTTCTCGGCGAGCTTCGTCATATGACGAACGAGGTCAACTTCCGGAAGCGGCGCACCGATGGCCGCTAAAGAAGCCGTCTCCCGGAGCGATGCTGGAATATCCTCGAGTAGGTTTTCAATCGACTCGACGCCGATCGTTTGCAACATGTCACGCTCATCTTGCTCTGTCATCGGTAAATAACGAAACTCCATTCTGTTCATTCTGAATCCCCCTGTATCATTTACGTTTATAGAACGGTGTCGGCACTCGTTCGGCTTCTATTTTTTTCCCCCGAACTTCAACGATAAAGTGTGTCTCCTCCGCGAAACGGCGGTCGACACGCGCCCAGGCGATCGACTCGTTCACCGTCGGCGGCATCGTGCCGGTCGTGACGACACCGATCGTCTCCCCGTCAACTTCGACCGTCGCCCCTTGACGGGCGATGCCGCGCCCGAGCAAGCGTAATCCGATTAAGCGGCGCGGGATGTCTTCTTTTTGCTTCACGAGGGCATCCTTGCCGATGAAATCGGTATCGAGTTTGACGGCAAAGTTCAAGTTCGCCTCGAACGGCGTGACCGTCTCATCGAGCTCGTGCCCGTATAATGGCAAGCATGCCTCGAAACGGAGCGTATCGCGGGCCCCGAGCCCGCATGGAGTGACGTTTTCTGCTTCTAACGCCGACCAGATTGCGGCCACGTCCTCGGCCCGGGCGTAGAGTTCAAATCCGTCCTCTCCCGTATAGCCACTGCGTGAGACGATGGTCGACACGCCGGCCACGTCGCCGGTCATGAACCGGAAAAATTTGATGTCTGCTAGCGGCAAGTCCGTCAAGCGGGCCAGCACGTGTTCGGCCATCGGTCCTTGAATCGCGATTTGACCATAGGCGTCGGACTCATCGGTCACCGTGACGTCACCCGTCACATACTGACGAACGTGGGCCACGTCTTTTTCGATGTTCGAGGCGTTGACGACGAGCCAAAATGCATCTTCATCGAGTCGATAGACGAGCAGGTCGTCGACGACACCGCCATTCGGTAAACAGAACAGATTATACTGCGCCTGACCGATCTGTAATTTTGACACATCGTTCGTGACAAGACGTTGCACGTTCTCGAGCGCATCCGGTCCTTCGATGCGAATCTCCCCCATGTGTGACACATCGAACATGCCGACCTCGTTACGCACCGCCTGATGTTCTTCTTTAATCGACGAGAACATGATCGGCATCTCAAACCCCGCAAAATCCACCATCTTCGCCTTTACGGAAATCAAATCATATAAAGGCGTACGTTTTAACGATACTTTCTCCATATTATCCCCCAATCCCGAACGTAAATAATGTATTTCGTGAAATATTTCGTTTTCTATTCCACTCTATCAATTTTTTGCGGCTCTGCCTAGCCAAAATGGGCAAAAATAAAGAGGATGGAAAACGAAAACGTTTTCATCCTCATTATTTCATATTTTGGTCTCAGTGGAAACGTCTGGGCGTTCGATTCCAGCTGTCCGTTTAATTTCTTTTGTCAGTCCGATCGTCGCTTGCCTAAGCTCCATCGTCTCGTCTTTCACGTTAACGGAATAGGCCTTCATCTGCTTCACAGAGGCGTTGACCGTATCGACGTGTTGCTTGATTTCATTGACGAGACCTTGGATGACGTTCGCGCGAATCTGGAAACGTTCCGTCAAACGGGTGACCCGCCGCACGTCCGTCTTCATCTTGTTACGGTACAATAAGAACCCATACAAACCGAGCCCGACTAGTGCGAGCACAATGA
The DNA here is from genome assembly GCF_005960665.1 of Exiguobacterium mexicanum. Lineage (GTDB taxonomy): Bacteria > Bacillota > Bacilli > Exiguobacteriales > Exiguobacteriaceae > Exiguobacterium > Exiguobacterium mexicanum_A. The sequence goes on along the minus strand of NZ_CP040676.1, from coordinate 1,059,871 downwards.
TGCCGAGATTGATCCAAATCATGTATCTTCCTCCTTCAACCGATATAAGGTATGCGCGATTGCTTCTGTGCTGAGCGAGGCGTCAAGCACGTGATCGGCACGCGCGTAGAGCGGCCGCCGACGTTCGTACAACGCTTCGACGGCCGCCTTGCCGTGGCGCACGAGAGGCCGGTCCGAGTCTTTGATTCGGTCCCAACACATCTCATACGGTAGATCAAGTGCGATGACGACACCGTTTTCGCGCATCCAATCGAGATTTTCGTCTCGTTCGACGATTCCGCCTCCTGTCACGATATAGGCAGCGCTCGCCTGTCGCAAAATCTCACTTTCTTGCAGGCGAAACGCTTCCTCCCCGTAACGGTCAAAATATGCGGGGATGTCCATTTGGACGTCCATTTCGAACAGCTCATCCAAATCAACGACGTGATTCGATTTTTCAAGATATCGTTTTAAGCTTGATTTACCTGTACCCATAAACCCGATGATGTAAAACGGTTTAGTCATCGAAATAAATCACCTCTTTATGTCGTTCTCCGGTCTCAAGGCGAATCTCGACCTCGACCGTCCCGCTGCCGAGCGGTCGACAGTTAATCGTCCCGGTCGGTTTTGTCACCGTGACGGCGGACGGACCACAGGACCGTTTGGCGACCATGACGTGTGATTCGAAGCGGATCGCCAAAATATCGAGCGCCAGTCGGTCGGTCGTTCGTTCCATATCAGTATACCAAAACATCGCTCCGCCGAGTAACCACGTCAACACGATTAACGTCGACATCACAAAGTATCCGCGCGCATGCACATCACGCTCTTCTCGCGGGGGCCGGTCGCGTCGGTCCACCGGATGCGAAAACCCTCTCCTACCGGTTCGACCTGATACGTCTCGATTCCTCTTAAAAATAGTAAATTCCCTCCCTCGTCTCCGACCATGACCAAGTTACGATTGATCTGTTTGAGCGTCCACGACCACGTTGTGTCGTCCGGGCGCACGTATGTGCCGATAAGACGTCCCGATTCGACAACGCAATCCCGGCTATCGAAAAGTTTTCGCACGATCAGTTGGGGCGTCGTCGGCACCATGTCACGTGGTTGCTCATAAAACGCCTGGCCGAGTGCCAACAAGTGAACCGTGAGTCCAACGAACAGCGGGATCAAGAGCAACGTGAAGCTCACTTCAAGTAACGTGAACCCCCGCTCAAAGCGTCGGGAGACATAGGTCGCCATCACAGATTTCCGTACGTCCGCTCGGTTCGACCGCATCGTGCAACACCTCCCCTTGAAGCCGCTCATAACGCCGAACGGTCGTTTCGAGACGGTCGACCCGTTCCGTCGCGCCCTCGACAAAAGGTGCCACGACCCCGACCCACGCCAGGAGGAGCGCCAGGCTAAGGCAGATTTCCCAAAACGTGATACCTTTCTCATCGCCCTTCAACGCGAAGCACCTCCGGCTCATACGTCCCCATTCTAAACTTCAACGTCACCATCGTCGGTCCCGTATAAAATTTCCACTGCCCTGCATACGTCGCCGCTGTACGTGAGAAGACGATCTCACTTGTGGCCGGGAGGCTCATCTCGACCCCATCGGGTACAACACGCGATGCGATCGGCGTCATCCCACAGGCGATTTGATAGCGCCGTTCTTTTATGTACCACCGTAGACGCGGCACACATGATTCATCGGCGGCAACGTATGGATATTGGCCAACCTCGTTGATATCGCTCACAAGCGCCTCGGTGAAATCAAACAAGGCCAATCGATCCATCGAACGGACGACCGGGGTCGTCATCAACAGCAAGAGCGACAAGATGACGAGGACGGATGCCATCTCGACGAACGTATATCCGTCTTGCCTCATTGTTTTGTCAACATACCGGTCGTCGGGGCGTACGTGTAGACCATCGATTGACAACTATACTCGAGCGGACTCTCCGTCGAGGCCCGTTCGATGACCGCCAACGTCTCCGGATAGGATTTGTGTTCCGCATAATACAAGTTGATTTCCGACTCGACAATGCGCACACTCCCCTCACAACTGACACTATCTGCCCGGGATTTCCCGTCTGACATCGAGGGAACGAGCAGTAACAGTAAGACCGAGATGATGAGTAAGACGGCAGCCATTTCGACGAGCGTGAACCCTTGTTCTGATTTGAATCGTGTCATGTTGTTGTTCCTCCTTGTTATAGTTGGGCCATGATCAATTTGACCGGCAAATAAATCGTGTAAAAAATCATTGTCACCATCATCGTCAAAAATCCGTATAATACCGGCTCGGCCTTGGTGATTAGTTGTTTCCAATACAATTCCATCTCTTCAAACACGAGATCACGATGCAACGTCATGATCGATCCCAGCTCACCACTCACCGTACCGACGCCGAAGAGACTGACGACCTCATGCTCGAGCAACCGTTCTTGCCGGGCCGCCTCTTCGAGTTCAAGACCGTCCGACATACGCTCATGGATCCGTCTCGCGATGGCCGCGACTTCCCCGTCACCCCGAGACAAACGCTCGATGATATGACGGACCGAACCTTGCCCTTCACTTAAGAGCGAGAGCTCACTGACGAACAAATACGTGACGTACAGCCGCCTGCCTCGTTCGACGACACGTAGCGGCACAAGCCGGCCGCGTCTCCCGTTCCAGTAGAGGGCCGCCCCGGTCATGAGCAAGCCGATGAATAGACCCGGGAAAAACCAACGGGACAACAGAATTGCGTTTATCCCATCTAGCGCCTCGACGTCCACCATCGACAGCAATTTCGGGAAAATATAGAGCGCATAAATCGCCCCGAGTCCGAGCAGCATCGTCAAAATCACGAGCGGATACCGCGCTAGCTGCTTGAGCTCTTGCTGCAGGTTTCGGCGCATCGTCGACAAGACGAGCACTTGCTCGAGCCCTTCTAAAAAGTGATGGCCCCGCTCCGCCGTGACGAGCATCTCACGCATTCTTGGGTCGGTGACGAGTCCCGAGAACACTTCGGCGAGCGGCCGACCTTGCTCGAGTTGAAGCCGCATGTCTCGAATCACTTGTTTTGCTCTGCCTCGTTCATGAAGCTCAAGTGTTTCGAACGTCTTTTTCAATCCGACACCACGGGCCTGCAGCCTGAGAAAGCGACGGATCGTGAATAAGTCTTTACTCATCTGGTCTCGGACCATGAACAGCTCACCTCCTCTTCGCGGTGCAGGATGCACCAATGACGGGCGACCTCCATCTTGCCGACGAGCTGTTCGAGTCGATGTTCGCCGTCCTCGACACTCGCCGTGTGGAACGTCGCGATCGTCAAATGGCCACTGAGCGCCGCGTCGTGTGCCACCCGCAACTCCTCGCTCGTTCGGATCTCTCCGATGACGATGACGTCTGGGTCGGCCCGAAGTGTCTCTTTCAATAGACTGCGATGGTCAAGTCCCGCTTTCGGGTTGACCTCGAGTTGAATCACTCCCGGCACCTGCTTCTCCGGAGGGTTCTCGATCGTCACGATTCGGCGGCCGCCCAAACTTTGCAAAAATGCGTAGAGGACCGTCGTCTTACCAGCCCCCGTCGCGCCGCCAATCAATAACAATCCTTGCCGGAGCATAGCCAACTTCAAAAAGCGGTTCACATCCTCATCGTCTAGCAACTCGGACAACTGAAACGAGGCGTTCGGGAGTCGCCACGACATAAGCGTATGGTCGAATGAAGGTAAAAACGTGACCCGGATCGCGTCCTCCGTCCCGACGTACATACCAGACTGAGGCACGCGATGATCCGTTTCCGTTAGCGAGCACCAATATTTCATATGTAACGTCAACCGTTCGTAGTCAAACTGTGTCATCGACTCCAGTCGATGCAAGAGCGTCCCGTGGCGAACTTGAATCATCACCTCGTCTCCGTATGGCATAAAATGGACATCGCTCGCATTCAAATTTCGCGCCGCTCCCACGACACGCTCGATCACTCGTTTCATCTCCACCACCTCAATAAGAGCATAAAAAAAAGCCCACTCCTTGGAAAGTGGACTTGTGTCAGGATACGTTTGCAGTTGTTGATTCGAAACGACGGGCATACGCCTCGATTGTCGCTTTGTCATAGCCGACAATGACTTCGTTGCCATCCGTCAAGATTGGACGTTTCAATAGTTTCGGGTTGTCGCTCATCAATTTGAGCAATTCACTTAGCTTCAAATCTTCGACGTCGATGTCGAGTTGTTTGAACGCCTGACTTCTCGTCGCAAGAAGCGAGTCGACACCGTTTTCACTGAGCGCTAACAGCGTCATCAACTCATCTACCGTCGGGGCGTTCCGGAAGATATGGCGCTCGCTCACCTCGAGGTGTTGCTCTTGTAAAAACGCTTTCGTCTTACGGCATGAGGTACAGCTCGGATACGTATAGAACATCAATTCATTTGCCATTTTAATACCTCCTTTGAAGTTGAGAACCAATTCGTTCGATGTGTGTAAATCGATTATACAACCTTATACCCGTTTTGTACATAGTTTGTACAAGTTTTTTAATTTTTTGTACAAGTTTGTGCAACCTAATTATTTCACATATTTTTCACGATTATTTTGCTCAATTCACACGTTTCCATAGCATTTTTCTGAATGTGTTGGTAAAATAGTGAATGAGAATGGAATAATGCACGTATGGGGGGATTAACATGGCGAGAATGTTCCGTGTCCTAGGCTTTTGGACTGGGTTGATCGCGGCGCTTGCTTTCGTAGGCGCACTCGGTGGAGATCAAAGCAGTAGCGAACATAGTGGTGACTTCGTCGTAATGGGTCTTGTCTTTTTAGCTCAAACTATTTTCTTCGTCGCACTAGGCTACTTGAAACTCACTGAAAAAACGTATGTATACGTGTTCGGCGCATATTTGACTGTCTTCTTCGTCGTCTTCACGTATTGGAGTAACTTCCAAATGTAAAAAAAGATTGTCTCCTCGTGAGACAATCTTTTTTGATTCATCGCTCGAAAAATGGATTCGTCCGGATTTCGGCCTCGAGCGTCGTCTTTGGCCCATGTCCGGAATAGAGCACGGTCTCGCCTGGTAACAGCTGTCGCATCCGATCGATCGATCCGAGCAAAGTGGCCTGGTCGCCACCGTATAAATCGGTCCGTCCGACCGACTGTTTGAAAATCAAATCCCCACAGAAGGCGATGCGTTCCGTCGGGATGTGGAGCGTGACGCTGCCCGGCGAATGACCAGGCGTGTGATGCAACTCAATCGTGAAGGCACCGATTTCGAGCGTTTTACCTTGATAGACCCGTTCGGCTGGACGCATCGATGCGCTCGGCAGATGGAACTTCGCCGCCCCGTTCTTCTCGTCGTCCATCAGCCACGTCCGTTCTGCTTCATGGACGTACACCGGTACGGCGTAACGATCACGAAGGGCATCGATGCCACCGATATGATCGAAATGGGCGTGTGTCAACAAGATGGCGTTCAAGCCACCGAAGCGTTCGACCGCCTCAAAGAATTTCGGATCGTCCGTACCTGGGTCGACGATGAGGACCGTCCCGTCTTTCTCGAGCACGTATCCGTTCTCTTGGGCCAAGCCCGATGTGATTTTTACAATATTCATTCAGAACACCTCCACATCCCATTCTAATCGATATTGTGGCAAAATTGTAGCGGAGGCTTTCTTTGCTCGACAGCGTGTACATTATCGGATAAAATAATAATGATATTTCAGTGAAATTTTTATGAATTTCATGACGTATAATAAAGGGGGAACTCGTCATGCATTTGTATGAACCATTTGGATGGATCTCGCTCATCGTTGCACTCGTTGCAATCTGGGGAATGGCCCGTTCGTTTAAGAAACGCCAATTCTTTCCACTGGCTTTCGCCGCGGTCACTGTACTCGTATTTGGATTTTTCGGCGTCGCGACATTGATTTACGGTGGAATCCCAGGCTAATGAGCATGAAGACGACTTCGGTCGTCTTTTTTTTGTATAACAAACAGCGCCGTCCCGGCTAAGCCGGGACGGCGCTGTTGCTTACTGTTCGGTCTGTTCTTTAAAACGAAGCAGATCCGAATAAATCAAGTCATCATTCATTTGGAGAATCTTCTCTGCTTCTTCACTATCCGGTCCACAAAGTGAAACGTCCTCAACGACTTCACCACTCGAGGCGTCATAGCATGTCGATTGCGTCCAGACATACTCCTCAGTGATAACGGTGCCGTCACGGAAGATGGCGCGGCTCGTCCGGTCTTCCGATAACAAGTCGCTACCGAATCCGACCGTGTCCGACGTGTCGATTCCGAGCAAGTGAAGGATCGTCGGTTTCATGTCGACATGACTGCCGATCGTGTCATGTACTTCGCCCTTGGCTTGTCCCGGTAAGTGGACCGCGAACGGGACCGCTTGGAGCTTGGCGACGTCGTATGGCGTCAACTCGTCTTTCCCGAGCAGGTCGGCCATCGCGTCGTTATGGTTCGTCGAGATGCCGTAATGGTCACCGTAGACGACGAAGATCGTGTCATCCCACATACCGTTCGCCTTCAACTCATCGATGAACAACCCGAGCGCGTAATCCTGATACGCGAGTGCCTGCGGGAAGTTGTTGAGCGTCGTCGAGTTCGTCTCGAATTTCGGGACGAGCTCATAGTCTTCGCTCGGCATCGTGTACGGGAAGTGGTTCGTGAGCGTGATGAACTTCGCGTAGAACGGCTCCGGCAACTCTTCGAGCATCGGGATCGACTGTTCGAAGAAACTGTCGTCGAGAAGTCCCCACTCCGTCATATCCTCGGGGTTCCCGAGGTCATAACTTTTCTCGTCGAAGAATTGATCGACACCGATATTTTTATACATCAAGTCCCGGTTCCAGAACGACTTGTTGTTGGCGTGGAACACGGCCGAGTAGTAGTTGTCTTCCTTGATCAATTCAGGAAGCGCCTGATACTCGTTGTCGGCGTTCGTGAAGTAGACGGCACCGCGCGGGAGGCCGTAGAGCGAGTTATCGAGTGCGAACTCGGCGTCTGACGTCTTCCCTTGTCCGACCGTATGGTAATAATTCGGCCAGTAGTGTGACTCTTCGATCAATTTGTTCAAGTTCGGCGTGATGTATTCGCCGTTCGAGGCCTTCATGTTGTGCGTGAAGTTTTGGGCCGACTCGAACGAGACGACGATCACATTTTTGCCTTTATATTTCCCGAAGTAGTCCGGGTTCGGTGCCGCGTAATGTTGACGGGTATATTGCTCAACTTTCGCCAGTTCCGATCCATCGGCCATCGCTTTCTGGGCCGATGTCTTCGTTTGAAGCATCGCGTCATAGACGTGGAAGTTGAACGTCCCAATATTTTTGACCAACAGCTCCCGGTCGAACGAACGTGTCAATAGTTCAGGGCGTTCCGTTTCGGCGAGCGATAAGTTGAACAAGAAAACGACGACCGCTGTTGCGAACGTCACGAGCGCTCTCTGATGAGAGGCCGCCGTCGCCTTCGCATTGATGCGTCGTAAGATGAACGGCAAGGCGAGCACATCCCCGAGGATGATCAAGTCCTTCCATTCCAACAATGAGGTGAACGAGGTCGACAACGTCTCCATGTTCGAAGGTTGCAAGATGACCGGCATTGTCAAGTAGTCGGTGAACTCGCGGTAATAGACGGCGTCAGCGAACAAGATGAATGACGCCGCGGCATAGAGCATGTACAATACCCACTTCTGCTTATTTCCTTTAAAGAAGAAACTGAAAGCGAATAAGAAAAGTGTGGAGCTGATCGGGCTGATCAGCAAGATGAATGCCTGGGCGGTGTTTTCAATCGGGATATTGAAGAAAAATTGGTAAACTACGTACGTCTTCGTCCAAAGTAATAGCGTGAAAATCCAAAATAACCGATATTCTTGAAACGAAGCGCGGACCGTATCATTCAGTCGCATAGTAAGCTTCGAAAAGCTCTGAGATGACTTCATCTGACGGCCTCCTCCTCTGTTCAACGGGCGACGAGATCAAACGAACTCGCTCCCCCTATTTTTTTATAAGTTCAATTGGCTTGTTATCCATTTCACGTACGATAACAGTCCGGTATCAAGTCCAAATCTTACCCCTTTTTTAACAAAAAATCAACTCTGTCATTACAAATTTTACATTATCCCATACCCGTTCCATATGAAAAACACGCCTGCGTCAAGACGCAGACGTGCATGGACAATTATTAGACACGGGTTGGCAAGAAATGTTTGCGGGCGAGCCAAGCACACCCGATGACACCGGCGTCGTTCTCGAGTTCCGCAATTTTGAACGTGGTCGAAGCGTAGACGCGTTCGAGGGCGAACCGTTTGAACTGCTCATCGAGCGGTTCAAGGAGCGCTTCACGCGCTTTCGAAACCCCTCCTCCGATGACGATCATCTTTGGATTCAACGTGTTGGCGATATTTGAAATCGTTAGGCCGAGATATTCGGTCATCTCTTCGACGACTTCTGTGGCGACGGGATCGTTCGCCTTGAACGCTTCAAACACGTCACGTGCCGTCACTTCTTTCAACTCGTTCAACGACGTCGTCCGATTTTTTCGTTTTTGGAGCGCCAAGCGGGCGACACCTGTCGCCGAAGCGATCGTCTCGATGCAACCTTTGCGTCCGCAACCGCACATGACGGCTTTCGACTCGTCACGTTCAACAGTGATGTGACCAATCTCTCCAGCCATCCCTGCTGCCCCGTGGACGATGTTTCCATTCGTGATGACACCGCCACCGACGCCCGTGCCGAGTGTAATGGCAAGGAGTTCTGACGCGCCTTCACCGGCACCTTTCCACATCTCACCGAGTGCGGCGGCGTTCGCGTCGTTCTCTAGGACGGCCGGCAATCCCACGGCTTTCTCAAACTCGCTGACGAGCGCAAAGTATTTCCAACCGATGTTCGGCGAGTATTCGACGACACCCTCGGAGAAGTTGATGAATCCAGGTGCCCCGATTCCCGCACCGGCGAACTCCTCTTTCGCTTTGCCCGATTTTTCTAGATAAGCCTCGAATGAAGCAGCGATATCAGTCGGAATATGTACCCCGTTTTCTCGAATGTCCGTCGTGATCTCCCATTTGTCAGAAATGATCCCGTTCATATCTAAGACGGCCATTTTCACCGTCGTCCCACCAATGTCGATTCCTAATAACCACTTCATCTGTTCCACTCCTCATCTCGATTAAATCGCTTTCATCCCATAGTTTACACTATTAAACCCCTAGTGCAAACCTTTGCACTAGGGGTTTTTCTGTCAATCTATTGAATTTTTCAATTCATGCGTCAAAATGATCTTGGCCGTGTCATACTCTCGTTGTTCAATCATCCCGCCGGCATGCAACTCGTCGAGTTCCATCATCATGAGGCCAATCTCGGCATCGCGTTCGCCGATATAAATGATCGTCCCGAATGATTTCAAGAATTGTTGGACATCATAAAAATTTCTCATCGTCCGTCTCCCATCGTCGTGAGCACGTAATGATAGAGCAGTTCCCGTGTCGCCTCGAGCGATTTTGTATGCGTCCGCTCATAGCTATGGCTCGACTCGATGCCTGGTCCGAGGAGTGCATGGCGTACATCGTAGCCGGCACTGATTGCTGCCGAGGCGTCGGATCCATAATACGGATAAATATCGACTTTATGGGCGATACCGTGTTCCCGGCACAACGCGGTGAACTGACGGCGTAATCCAAGATCGTACGGACCTGATGAATCTTTCGCGCAGATTGAAACCGTATATTCGTCCGAGTGCTGGCCGTCCCCGAGCGCTCCCATATCGACGGCGATATATTCGGTCACCGCCTCCGGGATCCCGGCGTTGCCCCCGAACCCGACCTCTTCGTAGTTGGAGATCAAGTAATGGACCGGATGTGGCAAGTCGGCGCCGACGAGGTCTTTTGCCAAGTCGAGCAAAATGGCGACGGACGCCTTGTCGTCGAGGTGTCGAGATTTGATATAGCCCGCGTTCGTCTGGCGAAAGCGTGGATCGAACGAGACAAAGTCCCCGACCTCGATGCCTAGGGCACGCACGTCTTCAGCCGAATGAACGTCAGCGTCCAGTCGTACCTCGATATTTGATGCCGTCCGTTCGGCACTGTTCGTGTCTTTATACACATGGACGCTTGATTGATGGATAAGAATCGTTCCTTCGACAGGTTCACCGGCCTCCGCATGGACCAAACAGTTCTCCCCTTCAATGGCGGTCCAGGCGTAGCCGCCGACTTGTGTCAACCGTAGACGGCCACTCGGCAAAATCTCTTTCACCATCGCCCCGAGCGTGTCGACGTGAGCCGTCAACAGGCGCGCCCGATCCGATTTCCCGTCAAACGTCGCAAGGAGCGCTCCTTTATTCAAGCGTTTCGTGGCGACGCCGAGATTCGTGAGTTCTTGCTCCACGAAGCCAATCGCCTCATCCGTCATGCCGGACGGACTCGGAATTTCAACCAGTTGCTTCAACGTATTAATCATATCCTTACTCCTTTGTCATCGATTATAGCCGAACCAGAATAACGCTCCAGATGCCACGAGTACGATCACCGCAAACAACAGGCGGCGCTTCTTCGTATGCTCATCCGGCAAGCCGACCACTCCCGCCATCAGAAAACCCCCGACCAGCCCCCCCGCATGTGCGGAATGGTCCAAACTAGCGCCAAGGACGAAAGCGAGTCCTACGTTTAATCCTAACATAATAAACAGCGGCGGACCGAGCGTCTTCATAAATAAGGAACGGTCTCGGAGGCCAAAATAGAGGAGTGCCCCGACGAGCCCGAACAGCGCCCCCGATGCCCCGGCCGATATGGCTTCACTGAACGCGTAAGAGGCGACTGTGGCGATGACGCCGGCTAACAAATAAATGGTGACGAAGCGTGACGAACCGTACATCCGTTCAACGAGCGGACCGAGCGACCAAAGCGCGAACATATTGATCGCGAAATGGAACCAGCCGATATGGAGAAACATCGGTGTGACCAGGCGCCACCATTCCCCTTCGTCGATGAGCGGATTCACTTTCGCTCCGAAGCGGATGAGCGTATTCGGGTCGAGCGTCGACCCGATTGATTCGGCGAACCACATGACAAGAAACGTCACGAACATGAGTCCATAGACGAATTGTGGTTTCCCGAAGGAGAACCGTTGCTTTAGTTCGTTCTTCCGTTGTTGATCGAGCGCGACGGCCCGTGGTCGGTACGACTCTTCTGTTTGCCCACACGGTCTCATGCCGAGCTTCACTTTCGCCGCGATCGGGAACGTGAGGGACGATAGGCGCTCCTCATCGACAAGCGGATCGCCGTAAATGTGGACGTGTAACTTCTCACGACCGATGCGGGCCAATCGAAACGAGTTCATGACCGCCTCGACGTCCATGCCAACATGGTTCGCCCAGGCTTTGTCTGTCCGTATGTAGAGGTGATAGACGTCCCCCGCTTTCGTGTCGAACAATAAAAGTGCCCGCGACGGCTCTAAGATGCCCTCGATGCGCCCTCCCGATTCGACCGCACGATATACGTCTTCCCAAAAACAAGCTGGCTCTGACATCGATGGTCACCTCCTTCTATACTTTTATTTTAAAGGAAATTATAGCTGGCGACAAAAGAGAGCCTCTATGCAACGTGTCGAGAAGAGCAGATGACAAAAAAACCGTAGCGGCGTTAGCCGGCTACGGTGATGAGCGAAGGATTGCTCGGTTTTACAAGACAGGTTGCATCGTTTTCAAGAGCACTTCTGCCGAATGATGCATCTTTTGTTTTTCTTCTTCTGATAACTCGATTTCCACGACTTGACGGACACCTTGACGGTTGATGATCGCTGGTACACCGATGTGGATGTCGTTCAAACCGTACTCACCGTCCAAGTGCGCACCGACCGTCAATAACGTGTTCTCGTTGCGAAGCACGGCTTTGACAAGACGGAGGAGACCAAGACCGATGGCGTAGTACGTCGCCCCTTTACGTTCGATGATATGGTAGGCTGCGTCACGAACGTTGACATAGATATCTTCGAGGTCTTCCCATGTGTACTCGTCATTCTCTTCAAGCAACTGTTCGACCGATTTTCCGTAAATACGGGCGTTGCTCCATGCCGCGAACTCTGTGTCGCCATGCTCGCCCATAATGTAAGCGTGGCAGTTACGTGGATCGACGTTGAAGTAATCACCGAGCATGTAGCGAAGACGTGACGTATCGAGTACCGTTCCTGAACCGAATACCCGATGCTTCGGTAATCCTGAATATTTCCAAGCCAAGTGGGTCATGATGTCGACCGGGTTCGAGGCGATGATGATGATGCCATCAAAACCAGATGCCATGATGTCCCCAATCATCGACTTCATGATTTTGGCGTTCTTTTCGACGAGGTCGAGACGTGTTTCACCTGGTTTTTGCGGTGCGCCGGCAGTGATGACGACGATATCTGCTGCACCACAGTCTGTGTAGTCTCCTGCCCAGACGCGCATCGGTGAAGAGGCAAACGAGACACCGTGATTCAAGTCCATTGCTTCCCCTTCAGCTTTCGATTTGTTGATATCGATGATCACAAGTTCCTCACAGAGACTAGCTGTCGTCAATTGGTAAGCAAAGCTGGCACCGACCGCTCCGGCCCCGACGAGCGCGACGCGTGTTACTTTAGCATGATTTAATGTTTCCATATTGATTCTCCACCCTTCGAACAATCTGTTTCATGTTTTTGTTTTGTCTGTTACATAAAGATTGTAACATCATTCACAAACACTCACTACAAGGGAAACCGTTTTCAGTTTGGCAATATTGTGACAATATTCACATTCATTTGAAACATCTTCACTGACTGTACTACCCTCATCGTAGCAAGAGGAAACTAATCGCCGCCGCCGAGGCGATCGCCAAAAAGTTGACGGCGTCATTGCCGAGAAAGCGCCAGCTTGAAACGTAAGTCGTCGGCTCGTGATGATGGACTTTCTTCTCAGTCAGCTTACCGCATACACGACAGCGAAACTTGCGTTGAACCGTCGCCCCAAGGAGAGTGTCGACAACGCTTCCGGTCAACCCGAGAGCAATCAACAAGCCGGCGAACCGTAAGCTCATATCGATAAATGGCAACGAAGCGACGATAATGACCGTGGCCCCCGCGACCGACATGAACGTCCCGAACGGAGACACCCCGCCACTCGTTCCCGGCTCCACTTCGCGGAACGTCAAAATGGAGCGCGGTTTTTGTTTGGCGAGCACCCCGAACTCGGAGCCCCATGTGTCGCTCGTCGCCGCCGCAATCGAAGCGATGTACGCGAATAACCAGGCATCGTTCGGTGTAAGCAACATACCGAGCGCCGTCGCCATCCCGATACCACCATTGGCGAGCACTTGAACGAAGTCACGAGGTCCCGATTTCTCTACGATCTCATCGACAGGCTCTTTGTCGCGGGAACGGTATTTCGAGGCGAGCGATGACGTCGAAAAGAAGACACCGAGCAAATAGAGCCCGAACCAACCGAATCCGTACCCAATGACTGTACCCGTCACGACCGTCAAGACAGCCCCAGAACGGGTCAGTGAGCGCAGACGATAGCCGGCGAAGGCTACCAGACAAGTTACGAGAAAGATGGCGAGCATAGAATCGTTTCCCTTTCCGTCACGATAAATTCGACAGGAATGTCGTGTGGCTCGACCGGGATGTCATCAAGCAGTTGGACGTCATAGGCCAACGAGATGGTGACACCTTCATACGTCGCTAAAAAACGGTCGTAATACCCCCCACCCCAACCGATCCGATACCCGGATCGGTCAAAGACACGTCCCGGCACGATACAGACGTCAATCGTCCGCGTCGTCGCGACCGTCGTCGGCTCTAAAATACCCATGACGCCCGGCTCAAGGTCTTCGAACGAATGAATTTCATGGAACGTAAGTCCCTGTTTTGTAACTTTCGGCACGAACACCGATTTTCCTGCCTGCCAAGCTAAGCGAATGAGTGGCAACGTATCAATCTCTAAATCGAGGGCGAGCGTGACGGCCACCGTATCCGCCTCTCGCCACGCCTTCAGTTCGGTCAATGTATGTATGATGACGCGGTCCCGGTCCGGTCGGTCGTCGAGTTCACGGATTTGACGATGTACATTTTGCCGGAGTAGTTTCTTTTCAATCACTTCAATTCCCCCTTGTTCAAAAAAAGGCCGCCACATGAGTGACGGCCAGTCTCATTATTTCACTTCGCGGTAAAGCGTGTGACGACGGAGACGTGGGTTGTATTTGCGCAATTCGAGGCGCTCTGGGTTGTTACGTTTGTTTTTCTTCGTGATGTACGTGCGATCGCCTGTTTCTGTGCAAGCTAGTGTGATTTTAACGCGCATTTCTTTCACTCCCATCTTACTGATGTTGTATCAAGTGCTTTTGCTTTACAGTCTAAGCATACTCAATTATCCTACCAAGTTTTATTTGAAAAAGCAAGGTTATTTCGTGTTCTTTTTCAAACGTTTCTGCCCGTATGGCGAAGCATCGAGCGGCAGGCAGGTTTTTACGTTATCGCCAATCGGATAGCGCATTCCGACTTCCTCGGTCGACAGTTGTTCGCAAATAAAGACCGTATCGGCTTCAGCGAGGATGCTGCTCTCGATTCGATGGATTGCGTCGAACAGTCCGCCGTGTCCATGCGGATTGCGAGTCGTTTCAAATGACAACATAGTTGAGTATAACGGAACTTGTAGTGCTTTCGCAAGTGAACGTGCCGCTGTAATCGTCATCCAATCGAATTGATGAATCGCTTTGAAGGTGACTTTCGAGACAAGCTCATGTGCAAGTTTGACGTAGGCCACGTTTTGAGCCGCAACTTGGTTCATCACATGCTCCAAGAACGGGCTCGTCAGGCGAACGCGGTACACGTGAACACGGTTGTGGCGTTCATATTCCGGCAACCCTTCTTTGAACGGTGTCAAGACGTACACTGTCTCCCCGTCCGCTGCTCGTGCCTCGACCTCGTCGATGACGCGACGACCGAGGTCCCCGACGACGTTGCCTGTATATTCAGGCGTCAAGACGAGGATTGCCTCGTCCTCTTGGCCACGCTCCGTAGTCACATAATAGTCGTGTGGCGACAAGAACGTGTCGATGTCGATGTCCACATCGTCAAGGAACGGATACGCGCGATAATGTTCAGCGAGCAACTCGTCCGATAGCTTGTCTTGATAAAGTGCCGTCTCGAGCTCGGCGAACAATCGCGTATGCTCGCGGAACCGTTCTGCCGCATATTGGGCCGTAGTCTGCCCGTCGAGGATAAACGCCCAGTCACTCGACACAGCGAGTACGTAATGGCGAATGAGTTGGATCAGTGTCCGGTCGACGAGTGGCGACTTGTGACGATAGTCGGCCACGTCTTTGACGAGTTGCGTCTCCATCATGTGTAAGTGACGTAGCATCCATTCGTTGCGTTCGTTGATCCAGACGTCGCCGTACCCTTTACGTCCCCACGTGTTCATCGATACGTGGACCGTCTCGAGGTCTTGGAAGTGACGCTCGAGGAACAAGGCTGGCGTGATTGTCTCGATGCCAAACTCTTCGAGCCGCTCGGCGACCTTGCCGAGGAATTCAGGTCCTTCAAACCACCAGTGTCCGAACAGCTCAGCATCGAACGGTGCCGTCACAAGGAACGGCGGGAACATTTGTCCACCGTGGGCCTCGAGATGCCCTTCGAGCGTCTGTGCGAAATCAAGGGCGTGGTTGTCGATTTGATGTTCGGCCCAGGCACGGACATAATAGTCCTTCTCATCCGTGTCGCCCGTGATGCGGTGCATCTTCAAGCCCGTATCGAAACGAATGCCTTCCGGATGCATGAACTTTTCGATATACGCCCAGTCGCGATCATAGGCGAGGTCACGATAAAACTCGCGATAGTCAGGATGGCCCGGATACCCGATCATCGAGCTCCAGATTTTCCCGGAGATGATTTGGTCACGCGGGAACAAGGCGACGCCATGTGGCGAGTAGACCGGAGCGCCAATGCCTTTGTCCGGCGTCGGATCGGCATCGAGCAAGGCGTGCTCATCGACGAACGTATAGCGGACACCTTCTTCATACAAGATGCGGTCGACACCTGGCGTGTAGGCACACTCCGGTAACCAGATTCCGGTCGGGCGGAACCCGTAATGACGCTCGAAACAGTTCAAGCCGGTACGGATTTCCGCGCGGGCGGCCTGTTCCGTGAACAAATGCGGGTTGAAGCCGTGTGTCGCCGTACACGTGACCATATCGATGAACCCTTGCTCACGATATGTACGGAACGCATGGTTCAAGTTTTTCTCCCAATGCAGGAACGTTGTTTTCAAATCGTTGTAGCGCCCGCGATAAAAATGGAGCGTCTCAACTTCCTGTTCGCTCCGTCCTTCGGCGAGCTCGATCTCAATCAATTCGAGCATCTCATCCAAGTGTTCCACGTAGCGGTCCTGAACGAGCGGGTCAGCGAGCATCTCGACGACTGGTGGTGAGATGCTGACCGTCCAATGGAGCGGTTTTTGTAGACGGTCGACTTGCCATAAAATTGGGATATAGGTCTCGGAGATGGCTTCATACACCCATCTCTCTTCTAATCGATGTTTCTCTTCATGTCGCACGTACGGAAGGTGGGCATGAAGGACGAGTGAAAAATAACCTGGTTTCATCTAAAAAATCCTCCTCAGCGCACGAATCGGTATGCGGAATATTTTGGTAACGTATCGAGTAATTCAGGAGCCTCGACTTTCCCGTACTGCCAACGGCGCACTGGTTCAGCGAAACGACCGTGCCCGGCCGGCTCAGCTCGTGGCGTGTCAATCGGCGATGTGGCGAGCAGCGGAAGGAATTCCCCTTCCATCGTCCGAATCCCAAACTCAAAGACGTATGTCGTATTCGGGTCGAGCGGACGGACGAACCAACTGTTCGTCATCTCCGGCAATTCGAACGTATACGCCCGGTTCGCATGCCCGCTCGCGTAATCAAGCAATGTGATGTCAAGGATGCGGAACGCTTTCGGCAAGTCTTCCCATGGACGCATAAATTGCATCGAGAGCGTCTCTTTGACGCTGTCCGACACTTCCCAGAAGACGTAAACGGCGTTCGGTGATTGGACGACCGCATGCATCAAATCTTGATCGTAGCGGTCTGGGAGCTTCCAGAACCCTTCTGGACCTTTGTCAAGAAGCGGTGATTGGGCAGGCTCCTCGTGTTGCAGTGTCGAAGCGACCTGCTTCACAGACGAGGCGGGTACTTGCTTCGATTTAGATGTCATTGCTTTCTTCCCTTCAGTCTTTCGTTTTGGTGCGGCTACCGGCTTCGCCGGCTCCCCATGTTGGGAACGCCATTTACGCCAAGCGTATTGGACTTTCCCGATTGGCATATCTAATTGTTCTGCAATCTGTTTTAACGTCAGTCCTTGTTGTTTCAAGGAAACGATTTTCTCTTCCATATATGTGTGGCTCCCTTCCTAAAAAAAATCCATGTGTTCTACTATTCGCTCCTTATCCGTGAATTCCTGCACAAAAAAAAGTAAAGAACAACTGGTCTGTTGTTCTTTACCACTCTTGTCACTGATTTAAATCATAATGTTTCCCTTTTTCAAGGAAAATGAGATGTTCTCCGAAATTGGTCACGTGATCACCCATCCGTTCTAAATAACGGGCGATGTTCGAAAACTCATACACGTCGTTCGTTCCAACCGTCATATTCGGAACGAATCCCATGTATTGTTTGATTGTCTGTAAGTTCAAATCATCGATGACTTTATCCATCTCATTCAATTCACGCACCCGGCTAACCTCGCCCTTCCGGTAAGCGCGCGTCGCGAGCTCGAGCATGTCGATCAACTGCTCGGCCATCTGTTTGAGCGGTTTGATGTCGAGGACGTACGGGACGTGCTCGATACGGGCGACGGCTTTGGCGATGTTCGTCGCATAGTCCGCAATCCGCTCAAGGTCCGTCGCCGATTTCATCGTCACGATCAAGCGGCGGAGGTCGGTTGCGACCGGTTGCTGTTTCGCGATCAATAGAATGGCCTCGTCGTTGATTTCGAGCTCGAGGTCGTCAAGCTCATTATCGTTGTCGATGACCGTCTGGGCGAGCTCGAGGTCACGTTTCTCAAGCACCTCGATGGCGGTCGCCGTCTGGCGCATCGTCAAGTTCGCCAAGCGAACGACTTTATCTTCTAATTCGTTTAACTTCATATCAAAGAATGTGCGATTTTGTGCCATGATTGTCTCCCCTTCTTAACCGAACCGGCCAGAAATATAATCTTCAGTCCGTTTATCAGTTGGATTCGAGAAGATTTTGTCGGTCGCATCGAACTCGACAACTTCTCCGTTTAAGAAGAACGCCGTCTTATCCGATACACGAGCCGCTTGTTGCATGTTGTGTGTGACGATGATGATCGAGTACTGCTCTTTCAACTCTTGGACGAGCTCTTCGACTTTAAGCGTCGAAATCGGGTCAAGCGCTGACGTCGGTTCATCCATGAGGATGACGTCCGGTTCGATGGCGAGCGTACGCGCGATACAGAGACGTTGTTGTTGACCACCCGAGAGGCCATAGGCGTTCTCGTTCAAACGATCTTTCACTTCATCCCAAATCGCCGCGCCGCGAAGCGAACGTTCGACGATCTCATCAAGCACTTTCTTGTTTTTAATCCCGTGTGTGCGCGGCCCGTATGCCACGTTATCATACACTGATTTCGGGAACGGGTTCGGCTGTTGGAATACCATACCGACCGACGTCCGAAGATCTTCGACCCGATAATCGCGGTCAAAGATGTTGCGTCCGTGATAAAGAATCTCACCGTTCGTACGCACCGAAGGGACGAGCTCGACCATCCGGTTCAACGTCTTGATGAACGTCGACTTCCCGCAACCCGACGGACCGATGATGGCCGTCACTTCGTTTTGCTTGATGTCGAGATTGACGTCAATCAACGCCTGATCGTCACCATACCATAAGTTCAAGTTGTTCACGACATAGGCACTGTCTTTCTGCATCACCGTTTCGTTCGGTTGGGTGGTCGTTGTATTCACTTCATGATCTCCTTTAAGTTCTTTTTGTTTCATCATCTCGAGAGTCCTCCTCGTTTACTGCTACGACTTAATGTCGGTTCGTATATTTGTTACGGATATAGATGGCGGCCGAGTTCATGATGATCAACATCGTCATCAAAACGATGATACCGGCAGCGGCCAAGTTTTGGAATTCTGCTTGCGGACGGCTCGTCCAGTTATAGATTTGAATCGGGAGCGCTGTGAAGTCCGAGAATACGCTGCTCGGCGTCGTCGAAATAAACGTCGCCGCTCCGACCATGATCAATGGAGCCGTCTCGCCAATCGCACGTGATACGGCCAAGATGATCCCTGTGATAATCCCTGGAATCGCCGACGGCAAGACGACGTTGAACGTCGTCTGCCATTTCGAGGCTCCGAGCGCGAGCGATGCGTGACGCAACTCCATTTTGACCGAGCGGAGCGCTTCTTGCGACGCGACGATGACAATCGGTAGACTCATCAGTCCGAGCGTCAAGGCTCCGGCCATAATCGAATTCCCGAGTTCCATGACACGTACAAAAATGGTCAATCCGAGCAAACCGAACACGATTGACGGCACGCCGGCCAAGTTCGAAATGTTCACTTCGATAAACGACGTGATGCGGTTCTTCGGTGCGTACTCTTCAAGATAAATCGCGGCACCGACACCGATGACAAACACCATCGGGACGATGAGAAGCATCAACCAAAACGTCCCAATCAAGGCAGGATACAGCCCGGCCTGTTCAGGACGACGGGATGGGAAGTTGCGGAGAAAATCCAAATTCACCCAGCCGCCACCTTTAGAAACGACGTCATAAATCAACGTCGACAAGACGAGCAGGGCGAAAACGAGCCCCGCTAAGAAGATATATTTAAAAATCTCATTCAATTGAAGACGGCGTTTAATTCGTTGTGAAACCGAATCACGATCCATCAAGTTCTTCGTATTCTTGAACTCACTGTTCGGCAATGCCATATTAGTACTCCTCTCTGAAGCGGCGCGTCACCCAGTTCGCGAATAGGTTCATCACAAGGGTGAAGACGAACAATAGCGCACCAACCGCATAGATACTGTAGTATTCGATTGTCCCGTATCCTGCATCACCTTTGGCGATTTGGACAATATACGCCGTCATCGTTTGAATCGCGTTGAGCGGGTTGAACTCGAAGTTCGGCTGCGACCCACCAGCGATCGTTACGATCATCGTCTCACCGATGGCACGGCTCATCCCGAGGACGATCGAGGCGATAATCCCTGAGAGCGCGGCTGGCATGACGACTTTGATGGCGACTTCGAGACGTGTCGCGCCAAGGCCGAGGGCTCCATCCCGAATCTTTTTCGGTACGGCGCTCATCGAGTCTTCCGAAATAGAAGCGATCATCGGAATAATCATGATTCCGACAACGATCCCCGGGCTGAGTGCGTTATAGATTTGAAGCCCCGGAATCAACGCTTGCAAAATCGGTGTAACGAACGACAAAGCGAAGAATCCGAAGACAATCGTTGGAACGCCAGCGAGCACTTCAAGAATCGGCTTCAAAATGGTGCGGGCACGCTCAGATGCGTACTCGCTCAAATAAATCGCCGATGCCAAACCGAGTGGGACAGCGACAATCATGGCAATGACGGTGATCTGGAGTGTTCCCATGACGAGGGCCCAGACGCCGAACCGTTGATCGGCACTAAGCGGATACCATTCGGTCGAGCCTAAAAACTCGGCGACCGGTACGCGCTCGAAAAACTTGAACAGTTCAAAACCAAGTGTGAACGCGATGCCGACCGTCGTGACGACCGAAACGAATGCGCTCAAGAATAATAAGAACGGCATGACTTTATCAAACACGTTCGTCGTACTATATTTCTTTTTCTTATTGGCTTCAATCATCTCTCGAATTGACAGCCCTTTGTTTGGTTGATTCATCTCGTGTATCGCTCCCTACCTCTTCATACTAGAAAGCACGGCGAGAAGGCGAGAGCGACTCTCACCTTCTGCCTTCTGCGCTATTACTCGCCAGCGATCTCGTCGATCACTTCAGCGTTCTCATCGTATCGTGCTTGTTCCATTCCGACATATCCGACTTCTTCTGAAAGGGCTGCTGCATTTTCATTCAAGAAGCGCGTGTAGTCAGCGACTTGCGGCTTATCTTTCAACGACGCGTTGTTCACGTATGTGTAGATTTCACGTGAGAGCGGGTATGAAAGATCATTGATTGTGTCAGTCGTCGGTTCAATACCTTCGACGTTCAATGCGCGAAGCGTATCTTTGTTTTCAATGTAGTACGCATATCCGAAGAATCCGATCGCACCTTTCGTACCGGCAACACCTGTTACGAGAACGTTATCGTCTTCTGACAATTGTGCGTCTTCGCGGATGTCTGTATCTTCAAGGACTGCTTCGTTGAAGAAGTCATACGTTCCTGAATCTTTACCAGGTGAGAAGAATGAGATTTCTTCATCCGGCCAGTCTGAACGGACGTCCTTCCATGTCTTCACGTTCGGATCAGTCCACATTTTGTTCAATTCATCAATCGTGATATCTTGGGCCCAATCATTCTCTGGGTTGACGACGAGCGAGAGGCCATCAAGCGCTACAGCGAGTTGTGTGTACTCAACGCCATTCTTCTCGGCTTCAGCCGCTTCTTCTTCTTTGATTTCACGTGATGCGTTCGAGAAGTCTGTCTCACCAGTGACGAAACGTTTGAATCCGCCACCTGTACCTGAAACCCCGACCGTCACTTCAACGTCTGGCTGTTCAGCTGAGTATTCTTCCGCTACAGCTTCCATGATTGGGAATACGGTAGACGAACCATCCATGACGACTTTACCTGAAAGTCCTTCACCTTCGGCTGCGCCGTTTCCTTCTTCATTGTTTCCACACGCGGCACCGATAATGGCCACCGAAGTGATTGAAGCGACTATAGCTGATTTTTTCATCCAAGACATTTCTGACGTCCTCCTTGAGTTTGCTTTGATTTGTGTTGTAGCTTCCTTGCTCTGTCCTACAATTAACATCCTAATAAACTACTATTAACGAGAAATAAACGGAACGTAAAAGAATTGTAAAGACAAAAAAAGAAGCCACCGAAGTGACTTCTTTACTGGAGCTGTGCTTGGACGTCTTCTAAATCAAAGTACGCCTTCATGATGTCGTGCGCGACACGGGTGTTGATCCCTTCTGCCTCGAGCCCTGGCATGATGATGGCCCAGGCGATTTCCGGGTCATCATACGGCGCCCAGCCGACGTGGTTCGAGTTGAGCGTCTTGATCGGTTCCCCGTTCGCGTTGCGCTTCGCTTGACCATCCGGCCCTTCTGCGATCGCTTGAGCGGTACCGGTCTTACCGGCCGCCGTGATTCCTGTCTGTTGCAGGATACGAGACGTTCCGCTCTCGACCCCTTGTCGGAAGCCTTGGCGCGCCCGTTGAATGAATTCATCACGGATGTCGACTTTATTGAGCGCATTCGGTTGGAACGTGCTGACGACTTGCTTGTTCGACTCGTCGAGCGAACCCGGTTCGATGATTTCTTTCAATAGATGCGGTTGAATCCGGTATCCACCGTTCGCGAGCGTCGACGTATACTGCGCCAATTGAATCGGCGTATACGAGATGAACTGACCGATCGACATGTCCATGAGGAGCGTGACACGGTCCGGTACACTACGGAATCCGATTGATTCATACGGGAGGTCGATCCCTGTCTCGATTCCGAGGCCAAACTGTTTGTAGTAATGTTCCATCGTATTGAACGCCTCGGTCACGTTGTCGCCGACGATTTGGCCGGTCGAGTAATAATCGGCGAGCCGCAGGGCAATTTGGAACATATAAATGTTCGATGATAACGCGAGGGCATCCAGGTCGTTGATGCTCCCCATGTTTCGGTACGACGACTTGAGCGACGAGCCGATGCGAATCGGCGTGTCATAAATGTATTCACCCGGTTGGATGACTTCTTCTTCAAGGCCGAACGCGACCGTCGCTCCCTTGATCGTCGAGCCGATTTGACTCGCTCGCAGGACCGTCCCGGCCGAGACATCTTTGAATTCGTTCGTTTCATAGTCGAGCTCTTGTCCCGATAGGGCGAGCAATTCACCCGTCTGTGGGTTCATGACGACGGCGAAAGCACGGTCAAAGTGCGGGCTTCCCGAACGGCCGGCTCGAATCGCTTTCTTCAAAATCTCATCGATTTCTTTTTGGAACTCGATGTCCGTCGACAAGATGATATCTTTCCCTGGGTTCCCACTGACACGAGTCGGTTCTCCGACCGGCTCTCCTTTATACGTCGTGAAGACGTCATAGGCCGGGGTTCCGCGTAGCACGTCCTCATACTGTTGTTCGAGATAAGATGTGCCGACGCGGTCGTTCAAGCCATAGCCTTTCGCTTGATATGAGGCGCGTTGCTCGGCCGGGATTTGACGATAACTTCCGAGGAAACTTTGGAACGTCTCACCGAACGGATAATCCCGCTGATAATACGGTTCGACGCTGACGCCAGGGAGCAGTTCTAAGTTTTCTTCAATCAGTGCCATCTCTTTCGGAGATGCCCCGATTTTGATGACTTGCGGGTCGAGGGCGTAACCTGACTCCATGTTATGTTTGATGGCGATGATTTCCTCGGTCGCATCATCGAACGTGATTTCCGCTTCTGTGATGGAATCGAGCAGCAGTTGGTCGACGTCTTGGTTCGACAAGGCGGCCCGCTCTTCTTCCGGGAGATCGGCCAATAGCTTTTGGACGCGTTCTTGCGAGCGCTCAGGATCGATGGCGATCCAATAATCCTTGCGGTCCCGCTCCGTCACTTTGCGGTCTTTCTCTGGGACGTCGACGATCTCAGCGAGCTTGATGGCGACATCGAGCCGTTCTTCCGTCTTTGTCACTTGCGAACGACGGTACATGACCGAATAGTTTGAGATAGTATCGGCGAGCACTTGCCCGTTCCGGTCGTAAATCTTGCCACGCGGCACCTCGTATTTGATTTTACTCGATTCCGTCTTTTGCACTTCACGGGCGATCAACTCGCCGTTGACGATTTGAACGACGCCTAAACGAAAAATGAGCGTCGCGAACAAGATGAACACGATGAAAAACAATAAGTTCAATCGCAAGGGCAGGTGGTTGCGCCGTTTCTTTGGCACTTTCACACGGTGTCTGGCCAATTCAGTTGTCTCCTTCCTGGCTCGTTCTTTCTATAAGTATAGGTGACATATATGTCGATGATATTTCTATTTTTAGACTCGATTTTCACTATATCATAATTTGTTTACAAAATAATGAAATGTAGAAAAAATCCCGAGATTCAATAGAATCCCGGGACAGTGTCATTATTTTGCGTCTGCGTAGAGCTTCGCGACGTAATCCCAGTCGATGACATGGAAGAACGCTTGGATGTAATCCGGACGACGGTTTTGGTAGTTCAAGTAGTACGCATGCTCCCAAACGTCAAGACCGAGGATTGGCTGAACGCCTTCCATGATCGGTGAATCTTGGTTTGGTGTCGATGTGACTTCGAGTTTACCATTTTTCACGACGAGCCAAGCCCAACCAGAGCCGAAGCGAGTTGTTGCTGCTTTCGTGAACTCCTCTTTGAAGGCATCAAAGCTACCGAACGCCTCAACGATGGCAGAAGCGAGTTCGCCTGTCGGTGCGCCGTTCTCATTTTTCTTCAACAATTTCCAGAAGAATGAGTGGTTCCAGTGACCGCCACCGTTGTTGCGAACAGCTGTCTGAATGTCAGCAGGAAGCGAATCGATTTTTTGGAGCAAGTCTTCGAGCGAAGAGTATTCCACATCTTTTCCTTCGAGTGCATTGTTCACGTTCGTGACGTAAGTGTTGTGGTGTTTCGTGTGGTGGATTTCCATCGTGCGTGCGTCAATGTGTGGTTCAAGTGCATCGTATGCGTAATCAAGTTGTGGTAATTCAAATTTAGCCATAACTAAAATCCCCCTTAAAATTGGTTTGAACAACGTTCGCTTTAAATGTAACAGATTTGTGACGGCTGACTCAATTGTAATGCCTCACTCGACGTCTTGTTCCGGCAACGCCCATACGGAAATCGACCCTGCCGCCACTTTAAATACCCCTTTTCCGTCTTTGTCAATCTCGACGACCTCATCGACGGTCTGCGTCAAATCGACCCATTTCTCACCGGCTCGTTGTTCGCCGACGAACATCTGCTTCTCAGCTGCTTCGCTGTTCGAAATCACAACAGCACATCCTGAGCGCTCGATCTCTTCACTGCCGTGACGGACCCAGCCGATGACGTGCTCGTCATCGAAGTAGTCATCTTGCTGGCCGTATGCCTTTTCACGACGGGCATAAAGAAGCGGATCAATCGCCGGTTTTTTCCCTTCGGCCGGATGCGGACCGTTGATCCCGTAATAGTCACCGTAGAACACACACGGATAACCGTCTTGGCGAAGCAAGATCAACCCGTAAGCAATCTGTTTGAACCAATCTTCGACCCATGACTCGAGCGCCTCTTCTGGCTGTGAATCGTGGTTGTCGACGAACGTCACCGAATGGAGCGGGTGGGACTGGACGAGCGTATCGTCAAAGATGGTCCGCATATCGAACGATTCTCCTTCGGTCGAGGCGCGTTGCAAGTTGTAATGGAGCGGCACGTCGAACAAGTCGACATGATAGTCAATGTTGTCGAGGAACTCACGGCATGCCTCGAGCTCTGACTTCCAAAACTCACCGACCAAATAGAAGTTCTCACCTTTTTCAGCTTTCATCGTCTGACTGAACTCTTTGATGAAATCATAGTTGATGTGTTTAATCGCGTCGAGTCTGAACCCGTCACACTTCGTCTCTTCGATAAACCATTTGCCCCAGCTGAGTACCTCTTCCTTCACTTCTGGGTGATGATAGTCAATATTGGCGAACATCAAATAGTCATAGACGCCGAACTCGTCGTCGACGTTATCGTTCCACTTCTTATTCTCACCCATGATGAAGAAGATGCCGCTCTTGTCGTTCGCAGCGTCATAATCCGTCCCGTTGAAATGATGGAAGTTCCATTTAAATGAAGAGTATTTATCTTTGCGGCCTTCAAAATCGAATTTCGTCCATCCTTCGATCTCGAACGGCTCTTCTGAAAGTACGTTCGTACGGTCCTCCGGGTCGACCTCGAGCACATCGAACTTCTCGGTCGCATCGGCACCGGCTTTATGGTTCAAGACGACATCCATATAAATCTGCATGCCGAGCTCTTGCGCGTGTTTTGTCGCCTCGAGCAGTTCTTGTTTCGTCCCGTATTTAGTCGCGACGGTTCCTTTTTGGTCAAACTCTCCTAAATCATACAAATCGTACACGCCATATCCCGTATCCTCGTCGCTCTGGCCTTTCGTGACCGGCGGCAACCATAATGCGGTGATTCCAGCTTCATTCAACTCGGAAGCCCGTTCTTTCAATCGCTTCCAATGCTTCTGGTCAGCCGGGACGTGCCATTCAAAAAATTGCATCATCGTATGATTTCGTTCCATCTCGCTTCGCCTCATTTCATATTTTTCAAAAAACAAAATGCTAACGGATATTTACCCAGGACTTCGGATTTGAAAACTAAAAATGAAAACAAAAAAACAGCTTTCATCTGAAAGCTGTTCACAAATGGACCCTGTAGGACTTGAACCTACGACCGGACGGTTATGAGCCGTCTGCTCTAACCAGCTGAGCTAAGGGTCCTAATTGGTAGCGGCGGAGGGAGTCGAACCCACGACCTCACGGGTATGAACCGTACGCTCTAGCCAGCTGAGCTACACCGCCACGTTGTTATACAGTAATAATATACTGAATGAAGTCCCCACTGTCAATCAAAAGTCACATCTAACCAAAAAGTCCCTCTCGTTCAGATGAGCGAGAGGAACCAATCATGTGTTAGACCGTTACTTCATTGGCAGCATCTTCAAGCGTGATTTCTGTGATGTTCATCGCGTGGTCACCGATGCGCTCCAAGTTCGAGAGCATATCGACGAAGAACATCCCGGCTTGACCGTCGCACTCGCCTGTGTTCAAGCGGACGACGTGATTTTTACGGAATTGACGTTCAAGCATGTCGAGTTTCGCTTCCATCTCGATGACTTGACGGGCTTCGACCATGTCGCCGCTCGCAAGCGTTTGAAGCGACTTCTCAAGCGTGGCACGAGTCAAATCGTACATCTCCGTCAACTCTTTTTGAGCGTCGGCCGAAAGATTGACGCGCGTTGCCGTCTTATAGTCGATCAACTCGATGATGTTCTCGACGTGATCACCGATTCGTTCAATATCATTGATCGCATGCATGAGTGTCTTGTGTTCTTGTGATTCTTGTTCTGTCAAATCGACAGCGGCAAGCTTCACAAGGTAATCCGTGATTTTTGAGTTGAGTGAGTTGAGCGCGTCTTCGATGTGCGCCGACTTCTCAGCATGTTTCTTATCACCAGTTGCCATATATTTGCGTGCTTCATCGAGACCAAGTTTAGCGAAATCACCCATGCGGATGACTTCATATTTAGCTTGCTCGACAGCAATCGATGGCGACTGTTGGATGAAAATTGGATCCAAATGCTGTGCTTTCGTATCGACGATTGAATCTTCCCCCGGTACGAATTTCGTCACGATCCATGCGATTGTTCCGATGAACCAGAACTGGATAAACGTGTTGACGACGTTGAACGTCCCGTGAGCGAAAGCGATTTGCATCTTGTCTTCAATTGCTAAGAGATCTGTGATCCAGAAGATATATTGTGTGAACGGAATCAACAAAATCATGAAGATCGTTGTCCCGACAATGTTAAAGATGACGTGGGCTGCTGCCGCACGACGGGCCGCGACCGAAGCACCAATTGAAGCGAGTACCGCTGTAATCGTTGTCCCGATGTTGTCTCCGAACAAGACCGGAAGTGCCGCGTCCAAGTCGATTGACCCACCGGCATACAACTCTTGCAAAATCCCGATCGTTGCTGATGACGATTGGACGATGACTGTGAACACCGTACCGACGACGACACCGAGGAACGGGTTATCACTCATCGATTGCGTCAAGTCGATGAAGTATTCGCTCGAGCGGAGCGGCTTCATTCCGCTTCCCATGAGTTCAAGACCGTAGAACAGCATCCCGAACCCGAAGAAGATTTGACCCAAATGTTGCAATTTCTCTTTTTTAAAGAAGAACAGGAGAATCGCACCGATAGCGATAATCGGTAACGCGTAGGCACCGACGTCGAAACCGATGATGAACGCCGTCACCGTCGTTCCGATGTTCGCCCCCATGATGACCCCGATTGCTTGACGGAGTGTCATAAAGCCGGCACTGACAAGGCCGACCGTGATGACCGTCGTACCTGATGATGATTGAATTAAGACCGTTACAATGATCCCGGCTAGTACTCCGAGGAACGGATTCGATGTATACTTATCAAGGATGTCGCGCAGGCGGTTACCTGCTGACTTTTGGAGGCCGTCTCCCATCGATTTGATACCGAAGAGGAAGATTCCTAATCCTCCAAAAAACATGAATAACATTTCTTGCAAATTGTATTCCACGATTTTTGTACTCCTTTTGATTGTGTATTAGTTGTGTTTGCTTGGTTTTTATTGCCCTACTCATTATGCCCGCATCACCCATTCGATGTAAACAGGTTTAATGTTAAGGTTTTATTAAACCACTGTATGAATTATATGTGTTTTATGCGAATTGTACTATAACAGATTGGAGTTTGATTTTATGCTCAAAACGACGTCACAGTTTCTCCGCCACAGCCTCTTCCCGTCCAAGCAGGCGTTACGGTTGCGCCTCGCCCCACTCCACGCCTATATGTTGGCGAGTCTCGTCTTGACGGTTGTGGTCACGATGCTCGATTACATCGTATTACAGCCTGACTTCTTTTGGCCAATGTGGATATTTTTACATGGCTTCGCCATCTTCTTCTTCTATATGGGGTTCGTCGCGCTCAGTGCCCTTCTCGTCCAACTCGCCACGAGATGGCGCACGAAGAAGACGTGGCCGTATCGCCAAGCTTGGCCGTACGCAGTCGCGATGACGATGCTTCCAGTCCTCCTCCTGGTTATCTTGTACCATGTCGCTCCTCCATTGACTTGGCTCGGAGTTCTCTTATCCCTCGTCTATTTGATTGTTCCGTTGCGTCATATCCCCGTCAAATCGAAGTCATCAAACAAGCCGGACAACGCACGTTTGCGTTGAACCGGCTTTCTATCGTTATAACGTCGGTGCCAAATCAGATAATACGGTTTGAAGCCGTTGACTTTGTTTGCCTAAGTCGACCCCTGCGCCTTGTAACGTCTGTTGTACGTCCGACCAACCCTCAACGCCTTCATATAATTCGTCTAATTTGCGTTCGAGCGCCACTCCGACTTCTTTTAATTGTTCATTCGCTTCCGCCATATGTAGTAATTGATGTCCCGTGGCGGTCGTTTGCTCGGTGATGGATTGGAATTGCGTCATTTGTCTTCTCATTTCCTGGTCGATTGTTTCAATCCCGCCTTCAACCCGGCGCAACGTCTCGCCTAAATAAAAGATATCTTCTTCAAAGCGTTTCATCTCATTGAAAATCTCGGCCCGCTCCAAGCGAATGGCTTCGATGGCAGCCACGGCCGACAGCGTCGATTCGTTCGTGAACGACTGATAAGATTGACTCGTCGACGCGACGGTCGCAGCAACTTGCTTGAACCCCGTCACTTGTTGTTGATTCGCTTCAAGTTGTCGCATAAAGACCGGTAGACTCGATTCAAAAGCGGTCGACGTCTCGAGCATCGTCAACAACGAACGTTTCCATAGTCCGATAAACGTGTTGTACTCTCGTTCCAAACTTCGCATTTCAAACGATTTTGCGTGAAGTTCAACCTCTGAGAACGAACGCGTGGCGACTGATTCGCGAAGCCGGACCGCAAATGCCGTCAACGGCTTGATTTCACGCCGAATCATGAACGAGAATAAGCCAATCATCATAACGAGCATGACCGTAATTGCGACGAAAACAAGTTCTCTTAAATTCCACATCGTGCCGAGCACCGACTGTTTCATGACGACAATCGCATAATGGGCTTTCAACTCGGGAATCGGTGCCGTAACGATAAACACGTCTTTTTGTTCGCCATGATGTCATCCATACGGTTCATAAACCGATCCTCCACTTGTCGACCGCTCAATTGCTCGACTTGTGTGTCGCGCAATAAATATTGACTCGCTTCTAAACCATCCGCCGATAAAATGGAAGCTTGTTGCATATACATCGACTTCAACGCCCGGTTCAGCACTTTCTCATTCGCAACGTACGCCCCATACGTCGCCTTGACCGTTTCGCGGACGACGGTCGCTTCACGATGTAGCCGTTTCTCAACCTCGCTCGTCAACAACTGTTCCGCCTTCAAAGCGAACCAGCCGAACACGGTTAAAAACAGGACGAGCATGACCGGCATCAACGTCCATAGCAAGCGATGGCTCATCGTCTTCTCCGCCTGTCGCTTCCTACCCCATATTTGTTTCAATCGTTCCAACATGATACATTCCACCTTTTCAGACGTCATTTCTTTGAATATATCGGTCCTGAGACGGTGGAAAATTATGAAGCATCTGTTAAGATAACGTTAGCGTTTTGTAAGAGCACACCGATCAAGCGCTTGCCGGGTGCTTTTTCACAAACATTTCGTTATGATAATAAGGAAACCACTCATCTTAAATCGATTGGAACCTTTCCAAAAGAAGGAGATTACGTATATGTCAGAAATTTTGCATCGTTCATTAACCCGTCCTATCCGTGTCGGCAACCTCATCATCGGTGGATCCAATGAAGTCGTCATCCAGTCGATGACGACAACAAAAACTCATGACGTCGAAGCAACCGTCGCTGAGATTTTACGTCTCGAAGAAGCGGGTTGCCAAGTCGTACGCGTCGCTTGTCCTGACGAGCGTGCGGCTGACGCCCTCGCTGAAATCAAGAGCCGCATCAACATCCCGCTCGTCGTCGATATTCACTTTGACTACAAATTGGCGCTCAAAGCCATCGAGAGCGGTGTCGATAAAATCCGCATCAACCCGGGTAACATCGGTCGCCGCGAGAAAGTCGAAGCGGTCGTCAACGCTGCTAAAGCAAAAGGTATCCCGATTCGAATCGGTGTCAACGCCGGCTCACTCGAAAAGCAGTTCCTTGAAAAGTACGGTTATCCGACGGCTCAAGGAATGGTCGAGAGTGCCATGCACCACGTCAAGATTTTGGAAGATCTCGGTTTCTATAACACGATCATCTCGCTCAAGGCATCTGACGTAAACCTCGCCCTCGAAGCATATACGCTCGCAGCCAAGACGTTCGATTACCCGCTCCACGTCGGAATCACGGAATCAGGCCCGCTCTTCTCAGGATCACTCAAGTCTGCTGCCGGCCTCGGGGCAATTCTTTCGCTCGGTATCGGTTCGACGGTCCGTGTCTCACTATCTGACGACCCGGTCGAAGAAATCAAAGTCGCCAAAGAAGTGCTCAAATCGTTCGGTCTCGCGGCTAACGCAGCGACACTCATCTCATGCCCAACATGTGGACGCATTGAGATCGACTTGATTTCGATCGCCAAAGAAGTCGAGGAGTATATCCAAAACATCAACGTCAACATTAAAGTTGCCGTTCTCGGCTGTGCAGTAAACGGACCAGGGGAAGCCCGTGAAGCTGATATCGGGATCGCCGGCGCCCGCAACGAAGGCCTTCTCTTCCGTCACGGGAAAATCATCCGGAAAGTACCCGAAGCCACGATGGTCGAAGAATTGAAAAAAGAAATCGACGCCATCGTCGCTGAAAAATTGGCCGCACGTGAACTCGAAGAGCAAGAGCTCGCCAACCAATCTAACTAATCCTTTGAGGCTGGGACATAACTCAGTAGATTTATAACAAAGAGGCCACCTGGAGCGACTTGTTCGCTCCAGGTGGCCTCTTGTCATTTTTATGGGTTCGTGCACGCATTTCGGACTAAACAGATAGGGGCGACCTCTGATAAAGTTAAAGTGACCAAACCATAACTTTGGAGGTGCCCCTATGTACAAAGAGTATACCATGAACCAATTGGTTTTGCCCCTAGATTTAGAAGTCCGTCTCCAGGAAAACGATATCGCCTTCGCTGTCCACGACCTTGTCGAACAGATTCCCGACGAGGCCTTCGAGCCGTTCTGGCGAACGACGGGCTGCCCGGCCTATCATCCGCGCATGATGATGAAGATCGTCCTCTGCGCCTACACGCAGTCCGCATTCTCGGGCCGAAAGATCGAAGGCCTACTCAAGGACAGTCTTCGGATGATGTGGCTCGCCCAGGGCCACGAGCCGAGTTATCGGACGATCAACCGCTTCCGTGTTCACCCGGCTGTCGCCCCGATCCTGAAGGCCGCGTTCGTCGCCTTCAGATGCCATCTCGTCGAGACCGGCGAGATCGACGAGGAGGCGATCTTCATCGACGGCACGAAGATCGAGGCGAACGCCAACCGTTATACGTTCGTCTGGCGGAGGGCGGTCGAGCGATACAGCGCCGCGCTCGTCGAGAAGTCGAACCAACTGTACGACGAACTGATGGCCGACCAGGTCATCCCCGAGATCGAACGGGAGAGCCCGGACGCGCTCTCGGTCCAAGAACTCGAACAGGTCGCCGCGCGACTTGAAGAAAAGATCGAGGCCATCGACGAGGAGATCGCCTCGACCACCGACGTCGCCGAACGGAAACGATTGCGTGCGGAACGGAAGGTGCCCCGTCGTCTCCACAAACAGGCCGCCGACTTCGCCACCCGGAAACGCCGATACGAGGGGCACATGGCCACCTTCGGTACACGGAACAGTTACTCGAAGACCGACAGGGACGCGACGTTCATGCGGATGAAAGAGGATCACATGAAGAACGGCCAACTCAAGCCGGGCTACAACGTCCAGATCGCAACCGAAGGTCAGTACACGCTCGCCTATGACGTCTATCCGAACCCGACCGACATGAAGACGTTGATCCCGTTCCTCGATGAAATCGAAACGTTCTTCGACCTGCCCGCCCACATCGTCGCCGACGCGGGATACGGGAGCCAGCAGAACTACACGGACATACTCGAGCGCCGGGGGCGCCTGCCCTTGATCCCGCATACGATGTACCGGAAGGAACAGAAGAAGAAATGGCGCGAGGACCCGTTCAACATCGCGAACTGGGCGTACGATGACGAGACCGACACGTTCACGTGCCCGGACGGGAGACGGCTCCCGTTCAGCCATGAGTCCCACAGGACCGACCGGAACGGCTTCACCCGCGACTTCCGTGTGTACGAGTGCGAGAGCTGCGACGGCTGCCCGTTCCGGGAGCTGTGCACGAAGGCCGAACCGGGGAGACACCGCCAGGTCAGCGTGAACGGGGCCTGGGAAGAACAAAAGCATATGACGAGAACGCTGCTTTCGGATGAGAAAACCGGTGCCCTCTACGCCCGCCGCAAGACGGACGTGGAACCAGTTTTTGGATATCTGAAGGCCAATTTGGGTTTCACCCGCTTCTCCGTCAGAGGAAAACAGCGCGTGAAACGCGAGCTCGGCTTCGCCCTCATGGCGGTGAACCTACGGAAGTTCATCGCCAATGGCATCGGGGGAAGTGCAAAGAAGGGGTCCGGCCACCGAAAATCGGTGACCGGACCCCTCTTTTTATTGAAAAGCTCTAAAACCGGCTAGTTATGTCCCAGCCTCTTTTGGTACAATAAGGGTTATGAGCAAGGAGGGACGAATATGCACATTGGAATTGACCTCGACGGAACCGTCACGGATCCGCAAAGTTGTTTTCATTATATGAACGATGCGCTCGGATACGCCATCGATTATCATCAGGCGACCGAATACGAGCTGCATACTTATACAGATATGACACAAGAAGCGTTTTGGCGCTTCATGATTGAACAAGGTCATGAGGAAGCAATTTATCGTCGCTCACTTCCGCATTCCGAAGTGAACGCCGTCTTATGGAATATGCGCAAGTCGCACCGCCTCCATTACGTCACGGCTCGGAGCGAGGCCGTGCGCGCCGTCACCGAGGAGTGGATTCGACAGCATGAACTCCCACTCGACTCCCTCATCATGACGGGGAGTCATGACAAGGTCGGTGTCGTCAAACAG
Organism: Exiguobacterium mexicanum; assembly: GCF_005960665.1. Lineage (GTDB taxonomy): Bacteria > Bacillota > Bacilli > Exiguobacteriales > Exiguobacteriaceae > Exiguobacterium > Exiguobacterium mexicanum_A. The sequence goes on along the minus strand of NZ_CP040676.1, from coordinate 1,025,829 downwards.
CTCGACCTCGACTTGTTTATGGAAGACCGCTTTGAGAACGCGATCTCCATCCATGAACAGACGTCGATTCCGGTGCTGTTGTTCGACGCCCCGTATAATCGTAAGCCGTTGCCGACCGGCGTGAAACGGATCTCCACGTGGAGCGAGGCCCAACACATCGTGCGTCACATCGAGACGACGAATTCGATCACCATCTAAACTAAAAAAGAGGAATCCCGAGTGGGTTCCTCTTTTTTAGATGCGTCCGATCGCTTCGATGACATCGGTCGCGAGCACGCTCGCCGGATGAACCTGTTCGCTCGCCTTTCTCGCCGCGAGCGCATGCCAGAGAACCGCTTGCTCATTCGGGGACTTGTCGGTTTGTAAGCGGTCCGTTCTCGCCCATAACGCGAGCAACATCCCCGTCAACACGTCCCCACTACCACCTTTCGCGAGCGCTGAAGCCTCGACCGTATTGACCGCCCCGGTACCATCCGGATTGACGATGAGGGTAAACGTCCCTTTCAAGATGAGATGGACCCCGTGCGTCATCGCAAATTCTGAGGCAACCTGAAATCGATTCGCTTCGATCTCGTCGACTGATTTATCGATCAAGCGCGCCAGTTCACCCGGATGCGGAGTCAGCGTGAGCGGGCCAGATGCCTCGAGACGCTCTTTCGTCAGCGCTCCGGCATCGACGATGAGCGGCGCGCTCACATTGCTGATGAGTGGCCACAATCGCTCGAGACGCTCGTCATCGATGAGGCCAGGACCGATCGCCGTGGCAGCGTAGTCCTTGTCCGGCAACTCGTCGATGTCGTAATACATTGCCTCCGGCAAACTCGAGGCGAGCGCGAGCGCCTCATGCGGGATGGCCAAATCGAGCAGACCGACTCCCGTCCGGAGCGCCGACCGTGCCGCCAAGAACGGGGCGCCGATCAAATGACGACTTCCGCCAATCAAGCGACCGTGGCCATACGTATTTTTATGACTATAGGAATCCCGTTCGAGTAGGTTGCGGTCAAAGTCTAATCCGGTCAGCACGCGCCATCTTGACGTATGCGGCAGTCCGATCTCAACGACCTCGACCTTGCCGTAATACGGCGCGGTCCGTTTTAAAAACGCGCTTCGCTTATAGCCGTGGAGCGAAAACGTCATCTCCGCCTCAACGGCGTGACCGTCAAAGTTGATTGCGTCGTCACTCGGGACTCCGGACGGGACATCGATTGCCACGACGGGTGCTTGTTGCTTGCGTATCCATGTGATCACGTCACGGGCCTTACCCGTGACCGGACCATGGAAACCGACTCCGAACAATGCATCGATGACGTGATCGGCGTCTTGCGGCTCATCGCTGACCGTGACAAACTGTCGCGCGTACTGTGCATGCCTGCTGCCTTCTGTCGATTTCGGTTCACCGAACGGGGCATAGACAGTGACGGCATGACCTCGTTGCGCCAATTCGCGCGCCACGACCCAACCGTCTCCCCCATTGTTGCCCGCTCCACAGACGACGAGGACGGACGTTCTCGACTTGAAGGTAAGACGTGCCGCCAAGGCCGAGGCCGCCCGTTCCATCAAGACGTCAGCCGGCATGCCATGTCGGAGCGCCGTCTCATCGGCCTGCTTGATTTCAGCTGCCGTGTAAATCATTCCGACTCCCCCTCTCGTGATTCGACAAAAAAGGGATTGCATGAACAATCCCTTTTTGGTCACTTACATTGTTTACAATACCCATAAATCTCGAATTTATGATCGACGACTTCAAAATCAGGGTCGAGCGTCTCGACGTAGCGCATCGGACAGAGTTCGAGCAACTTCGTCTTACCACAACCTCGACAAATGAGATGGTGATGGTGATGATTCGATCCGCAGGTGACACGGAACGCTTTTTCCCCGTTCAACTCGGTCGCCTCGAGCAGACCTTCTTCGGCGAACGATTTCAAGTTGCGGTACACCGTGTCAAAACTCATCGTCGGATGCTTTGAGCGCATATAATCGAGGACGTCTTTCGCACTGACATAGCGTTCTTCCGCTGCGAGAAAGGCAAACATCTCGATCCGTTTCGGCGTCACTTTGAGCGACGAGGACTGCAAGCGGGCCAACTGTTCAGTTTCCTTCATAGCGAACCTCCTTTTTCCGGGCGATCCCGAATCGCTCGGCCAACATGACGACGGCCAAAATCAAGACGGCGAGCAAAACGATGACACCGCCTGGGGCGACATCAAGTTCATAGGCGAGCACGAGCCCACCGATTGTCGCAACCTCACCGAAGACGATCGACCAAAGAATCGTCTGTTTAAAGCTGTTTGTGAACCGGAGTGCAGCCGCGACCGGCAGCGTAATGAGACTCGATACGAGAAGCGTACCGACGATGCGCATGCTGACTGCGATGACGAGTGCGACGACGAACATGAACAACACATGCAATATCGTGCTCGGCAAACCGGACACTTTGGCTTGTTCCTCATCGAACGACAAGAACAACAGCTGTTTATAAAACATGACGATGACGAGCAAGGTGATACCGGCCACCGCCAAAATCAACCAAATATCCGACAGACTGACCGCAGAAATCGATCCGAACAACAGCGTCGACAAATCGATTGAAAATCCACGCGATAGCGAGATGAAGATGGCACTAAGCCCCATCCCTGCCGACATCATGATGGGAATCGACAACTCTTGGAAGTGCACATATTTCCCGCGAAGCCAGTTCAGCCCGAGTGCTGCGAGGACGGATACGAGCGTCCCGAGGTAAAGGGGATTCAACTCGTTGAACAGTAAAACGTACTGTCCGAGAAATAGACTGAACGATATTCCGGCAAGCGTCATGTGGGATAGCGCGTCGGCAATCAGGCTCATCCGTCTGACGACGACAAATGAGCCGATGAGCGGTGCGGTGAACCCGATGACGACGGCTGCGATGAACGCATAACGTAAAAAGCTGTACGTAAACAGATCCGCAATCATGACGTACCTTCATGGACGAGCACTTTGACCGGATATGGCTTGATCGCGGTCAATTCGCCGAGTTCACTATATTCTTTCAATCCACAGTTGCACGCCATCCGTCCATGGTCGAGATGGACGACTTTCGTGACGAGGTCGGTGACGATGTTCAAGTCATGGGTGACCAGAATGAACGTACATGTCGTATGTTCACGCAACAGATGAAGCACTTCGTAGAAGTCGCGCAAATGCTTCTGGTCGACGCCGACCGTCGGCTCATCCAAGATCAGCAGGTCCGGCTGATTGACGATGGCCCGGGCGATAAAGACGCGCTGTTGTTGCCCACCAGACAAGCTACCGATCTTCCGATGCCGGAACTGCCACATGTTGACTGTCTCAAGGGCGTTTTGAATGGCCGCCTTATCCTCGATGTTCAAACGCTTGAACAAACCGAGCCGTCCATAGCGGCCCATGGCAACGACTTCCTCGACCGTCACCGGAAAACCCGAGTTAAACGATGCCGCTTTTTGGGAAACGTAACTGATACGGGACTTGTCTTTGAACTGGCCTTGAGGGCGTCCAAATAGTTCCACTGTCCCGGTTTGTGGGGATAACAGTCCGAGAATCGTTCGAATCAATGTCGATTTCCCGGATCCGTTCTCCCCGACGACAGCAACGAAGTCGCCTTGTTTAATATCGATGGACACGTCCTGTAGCGCGGCGGTCCCATCGTAGTGATAGGAAACATGATTTAATTTTACGACGGATGTCGTCATAAGCTACCCTTCTCTCGTGTTATAAATCGTAATCATTTCTACTTGCTTGGCGTCTGTATTATACAGAATATCAGGCGAGGCTTCAAGTATGAGGCGATGAGAGAGGATGGTCGGTCCGTCCGTATGAAATGCATATGTCTTTTCAGGATCTTCGTTGTACACTAGAGATAACGCAGAGGGGGTTTTTCCGTGGAGAAAAAGCTAGCAGTCATCGATATCGGATCGAACTCGATTCGAAACGTCATCTTTGAAGTGAACGGGCACGGCCAATATTTCGAACGACTGAACGTAAAAGAAGTGGCCCGGTTATCGAGTCATATTACCGACGACAATGAACTGTCCGATTCCGGCATCGAGGCGCTCATCGAGACGCTCAACCATTTCCGCTGGTTGAACGATCATCATGGAGTTAAAGAAGTACTGCCGGTCGCGACAGCCGCCATCCGTAACGCCAGCAATTCTGAAGCCATCTTAGAGGAAGTGCGACAGGCGACAGGGATGGAGATTCGACTGTTGAGCGATTATGAAGAAGCCTTTTACGGCTATTCAGCCATCGTCAATTCGACGTATATCGAGGATGGCTATTCGGTCGACATCGGCGGCGGTTCGATGGAAGTGACGTACTTCAAAGACCGTGAACTCGTCTTCTATCACAGTTTTCCATTCGGCGCCGTCACGTTGACCGAAGACTTCATGAAAGGTGACACGCTCTCAAAAGACGAGCGCAAGCAACTGACGTCGTTTTTGAAGAAGTCGTTCAAAGACATCGACTGGCTCGTGCCGCATGGCATTCCGCTCGTCGGAGTCGGAGGGACCGCTCGAAACCTCGTCCGGGTCGAACAGTCGCTATCGTTGTTCCCGCTCGAAGGCATCCATCAATACACGATCGGAGCCGACCGCTTGCATGAAGTCGTCGATGAGCTCATCGATATGTCGAGTAAACAGTTGGGCCGGCTTGACGGGTTGTCGAAAGACCGAATCGATATCATCGCCCCGGCTGTGACCGCCATCGATGAACTGGCGAAATATTTGAAAGTGCCTGAGTTCATGATGAGCAATAACGGACTACGCGAGGGCTTGTTCTATGAGTACTACTTAAAGGAAAACAATCTGGTCCGTTTCGGTGACGTCAAAGAAGAAAGTTTCCGTCACTTCGAGAAACAGTATGACGTCGACCCAATCCGGCACAAACATTTGATTCACTTGGCCCGTCAAATTTATACCGGCCTGATTGAAACAAAGACGATCAAACCGAAACCGTTCGAACCCAGCCTGTTAGAAGGGGCCTGTCGCCTCGCCTACGTCGGGGAATACATCGACCATAACAACAAGAGTGACCACACGTTCCACTTGATCACGACGAACGACTTTAAAGGGATGAACAATGAGGACCGGCTCGCACTCGCCTTGGTGACGTCATATAAATCGCGCCGCCTGCTCGAACAACACATCGAGGGCTTCCCGGAATGGTTCGACTCGAAGATGTTGAAGAGCTTAGAGCTGCTCGGCTCGATCGTCAAACTCGTCGATGCGCTCGATTTGACCGAACGTCAAGTCGTCGAGGACATCGACGTCTCTTCGACGGACGAGGGACTCGTCTTCACGCTTCATACGCACAGCTCGCCGCGTTTTGAAGTCCAGCGCGGCATCCGTCATAAAAAACATTTGGAACGTGCCATCGACCAAACTATCGAGTTACGTGTAGAGGAGAGAGATTCATGACCATCTACTTACCCGAACATTTCAATAACCGCGAGCTCAGTTGGCTGAGCTTCAACGAACGCGTCCTCCAAGAAGCGATGGACGAACGCAACCCGCTCATGGAACGGTTGAAGTTTCTCGGCATCTTCAGTTCGAACCTCGACGAGTTTTACATGGTCCGTTTCGGCGGATTGAAAGATGAAGTGCTCGCCGGCTTCAACCGTCCGGAAGACAAGGCCGGATTGACACCGAAACAGCAAATCAAAGCCATCTCTATCAAAGCTCAGGAACTCGTGGAGGTCCAGTACGCGACATATAAGAAAATCGTCAAACAGCTCGCCTCGGAGAACGTCCGCTTCCTACGCCCGAAACATTTGAACAAAGAACAGCTCGACTTCGTCAAGTTATACTTCCGGACTCACGTCTTCCCGGTGTTGACGCCGATTGCCGTCGACGCTTATCGACCGTTCCCGATGCTGTTGTCCAAATCACTCAATATCGCCGTCGAGATCGCCTCGACCGATGAAGGCAAAAAACGGCTCGCCCTCGTCCAGGTACCTGCCGTGTTGCCGCGTTATCTCGAATTGCCGACAGAGGACGAGGACCATACCGATTTGATGTTGCTCGAGGACGTCATCATCCAGTTCATCGACTCGCTGTTCAAAGGTTTTGAAGTCGAGTCGACGATGCCGTTCCGGATCACACGGAACGCGGATATGCCGTTCCATGAGGAAGAAAGCCGCGACGTCCTTAAACAGATTGAAAAAGAGTTGAAGAAACGGCGTTATGGTGTCGCGATACGCCTTGAGGTTCAGCAACGGTCGCTCAGTAAAGAGCTATTGTTCATGCTTCAAGACGTGCTCGACTTGCATGACCGCGACATCTTCCTCGTCGACGGCCCAATCGATTTGACGTTCCTGTTTGGGGTGTATAACAAGATTGGTATCGAATACGATGACATGATCAATGAGACGCTCATCCCGTTCGTCCCAGAAGGACTCGAGCCGGGGAAAGACTTGTTCCAAGCGTTACTCAAACGCGACTATTTGCTCCACCACCCGTACCATTCGTTCGACCCGATCGTCCGCTTCATCGCCCAAGCCGCCAAAGACCCGAACGTGCTCGCCATCAAGCAGACGCTCTATCGTGTCTCTGGTGACTCACCGATTATCAAGGCGTTGACCGACGCCGCCGAGAGCGGGAAACAAGTGACCGTTCTCGTCGAATTGAAGGCCCGGTTCGACGAGGAGAAGAACATCCAATGGGCGAAGCAGCTCGAGAAGGCCGGCGCCCACGTCATTTATGGCTATAAGGAGTTGAAGACACACTCGAAGATCACGCTCGTCGTCCGCATCTTAGAAGGCGGGGTGCTGCAGCGGTTCGTTCATCTCGGTACCGGCAACTATAACGACTCGACCGCCAAACTGTACACAGACATCGGTTTGTTGACAACAAATGAAGAACTCGCCGAAGATGCGACCAACTTCTTCAACTGGCTCTCCGGTTACGGCGAACGCCCGTCATGGCACAAGTTCGAGACGTCACCGGACGACATGCACGACTTCTTCCTTCAAAAGATTGACGAAGAGATTAAACTGCATGAGAAATACGGGAACGGTCGCATCGTCGCCAAGATGAACTCGATCACCGACAAGCCGATCATCACAAAACTGTATGACGCCTCACAGGCCGGGGTCAAAATCGATTTGATCATCCGTGGCATCTGTTGTTTACGTCCCGGGATTAAAGGCATCTCGGATAATATCCGCGTCGTGTCCATCATCGACCGGTATTTGGAGCACTCGCGCATCTTCTACTTCTATCAAAACGGGAAAGAAGACTTGTATTGCTCATCGGCCGACTGGATGACGCGCAACATGCGCAAACGGATCGAGATCCTCTTCCCGATTCTTGACGCGGGACACAAGTCATACATCAAAGATATGCTCGCGCTGCAACTCGTCGATAACGTGAAAGCGAGAATCCAGCGTGCTGACGGCAGTTACGTCTATTTGAAACAAGAGGCCGGACAAGAGCGCATCCAATCACAAATCATCATCCATCAATACACGGGCGGACGTTGGAACAACATCCCGAGCGTGTTTGAGCGCGAACCGTCGAACTGGGCCGAACGGGAAGTCCTCCGCTTGCGAGCCGAAAACGAGAAAATGACAGATGACTGATGTTAGACTTCTCAAACGAGAATGAACATTGTATAATGAACTCGGTTACCTGTTAGTTAAGCGTTTTCATTTCGATTATGGAGGAATCATTCATGCAAGAAATCCTATTGTCATTGCTCGCTGGTCTCATTTGTGGCATGATTTTCACGGCCTTGAAGTTGCCGCTCCCTGCCCCGCCGGTCTTACCGGGCGTCATCGGCATCTTCGGTGTGTTTCTTGGGATGAAAGTATATCAATTCGCACTCGCGAACTGGCCATTTTAATTCAAAAAACGAAGCCCGCGGGCTTCGTTTTTTTTATAGATCATAATGTCTCGCTTTGTGACACGTCGGGCAGAGCCACGTGCCACTCCCTGCTTCGAGATGATACTCCATCAAACGAATCCCGGTCGGCCCGAAACGGTTCATGTCATCCCCGCACGCTTCACAGATGGCCGTCGGGGCGAGCTGTGACACTGCCTGCTCTTCGGTCAAGTGAGCAGTGAACGTCTCCCGGGTCCACTTGGCAGACGGGACGCGGTACCCTTGCTCCCATTTGGTGCGGATGACAGCGTCCGTGTCTTCCTCGTACATACCTGATTGAAGCAACGGATGATGGAAATCAAGACCGACCACGTCGACGAGGCTATACGCCTTCGTCTCTGGTCCCGCCTCCGTCCGCCAATAGCGGTCGGCCGGGCGCTTGGTCATCTCGACGAGCATGACTTCGACTTCAGCCACGATACCGTATCCGAGAATCTCAATCCAAGCTGTCCCCTCTTCGAGCCGGCCTTCCACATAGAACGGGCTCGCTTCCTGAAAGTAGATCGGGAGCGCGGACCAGACATCATACTCGTTCGGATCGATTCGGATGATGTTCATCTTACTGGTGCGCGAGCGTGAACTGTTCGCGCCATTCGGCATCGAATCGGTTCGCCCGGAACATCTCGATCTCTTGTTTGTATGGTGCCACTTTCGTTTTCTCACTGATCGGGATATACGGCGTCTCCAAAATTTTTGGCAAGTGGGTGAACGCCTCGTGGTGGATGATCCGGTTCAACGTGTCGAAGCCGATTTCGCCATAGCCGATATTCTCGTGACGGTCTTTTTTCGCGCCGCGCACGTTCTTCGAATCGTTGACGTGGATGACGCCGAGACGGTCCAGTCCGACGATTTGGTCGAACTGTTCAATGACACCGTCCAAATCGCCGACGAGGTCATAACCCGCGTCATGAACGTGACATGTGTCGAAACAGACCGAGAGCCGGTCGTTGTGCGTCACCCCGTCGATGATCGTTGCCAGTTCTTCGAACGTCTTGCCGAGTTCGCTGCCTTTTCCGGCCATCGTCTCAAGTGCGATTTTCACGGTCTCGTCACCGGTGAGCACCTCGTTCAAGCCTTCGATGATGCGGGCCAAGCCGACGTCTTCCCCTGCACCGACATGCGCGCCCGGGTGAAGGACGACGTGACGTGCGACTTGGAGCGCTTCGGCCCGTTTGATTTCGGCGGCCAAAAACGAGACGGCGAGTTCGAACGTCTCCGGTTTCGTCGTGTTGCCCAAGTTGATGATATACGGGGCATGGACGACGATCTCGTTGATGTCGTGCGCCGCCATATGGGCGAGCGCCGCCTCGATATTCAAATCCTCGATTGGCTTGCGCCGTGTGTTTTGGGGCGCACCCGTATATACCATCATCGTGTTAGCGCCGTATGAGACGGCTTCTTCACTGCCAGCGAGCAACATTTTCTTACCGGATACAGAAACGTGGGAACCAATTTTTAACATAGTCATTTCTCCTTCATTCTCATCTGTCCTTAGTGTACACAAAAAGAAGAATCGACTCCACGAAGTCGATTCTTCTTTTGCTTAGCGTCGGTTCTTTTTACGAACTTCGCGACGTTCCTTACGTTGGCTCTGCATATGCTCACGTGAGGCCGTCTCTTTCAATTTGTATTTGAACTTCTTCTTGTAACCAGGCTTGACCTTTTTCTTCGCCTTCTTGATTTCGCCCGCCATCCGGCTATGCGCCGTTTGCGAGACTTTCATCTTCCGGTCGGTCGTGCGGCGTTTGCGTGTCTTGATCTCTTGAAGTGATCCGTTTTTCACATCGACATGTTTGAACGTGAAACCACGCTCTTCGAGTCGATTGATCGGACCGTTCTCGTGATCTTCGTACAACGTGTACGCTTCACCCGTCTCACCAGCGCGGCCCGTTCGGCCGACACGGTGCGTATAGAAGTCGAGGTCTTTCGGAATCCCGAAGTTGATGACGTGCGACACACCTTTAATATCGATGCCGCGCGCCGCCAAGTCGGTGGCGATCACGAACTGATATTTCGCGTCGTTGATGTCTTTGATCGCTTGCTTCCGGCGACGGGCTTGCATGTCCCCATGAAGCGTACCGACGTTGAGTCCCGCCTCGCGGAACGACGTCTCCAACTCATCCGCATCTTGTTTCGTGTTCGTGAACACGAGACAGACGAACGGGTTGATCGCTTTTGCGATCTCGACCGTCAACGCCTTGCGGTCACGATGTCGGACCGGGATGACGTGATGCTTGATTTTCGGAACGACGCGGTGCTCTTCACTCGCCTCGGCGTAACGCGGGTCATGCAAATATTTCTTCAAGAACGGTTGCAGCTTCTCAGGAATCGTCGCTGAGAAAACCATCGTTTGAAGTTTCTCTGGCAACGCCTGCGCGATGCGGTCGACTTCAGGCAAGAAGCCCATGTCGAGCATTTGGTCGGCTTCGTCGACGACGAAGTGTGTAACTTTGTGCGGGAATAATGCTTGGACTTTCATCAAGTCGAGTAGACGACCTGGTGTCCCGATGATCAGTTGTGGTGGGTTTTTCATCTTGTCGATTTGTCGTTCCCGGTCAGTTCCTCCGACAATCAAACTTGTTTTAATATAGTCCGGCTGTTTGACGAGGAGCGTTTTCAACTCTTCGTGAATCTGCCAAGCGAGTTCGCGCGTCGGTGCGACGACGATGGCTTGGACCGATTCTTCTTTCGGATCAATTGCTTCTAAAATAGGTAAGAGGAACGCAAGCGTCTTCCCCGTCCCGGTTTGTGATTTCCCAATGATATCGCGGCCATTCATCGCAGCCGGAATAATCCGGGCTTGAATGTCCGTCGGTACTGTGATGCGCTTTTCTGTCAAGGCATCGACGATAAACGGTAACAATTTGAACTGTTGGAAGCTGTTCAATCGATACACCTCCTGTTTCTTTCCACTTTTCCTAGCATAGCGGAATCTAATCATTTGTCAATTAATCTTTTGCGAGCCCTTCGTACAAATAGCTCGATGAATAGTAGTGTGACGCAATTTTCTTGCCGTTCAAATGATGTTCGAGCGCCTTGAATCCGACCTCGATCATTTCGTTCGGTGATTGGACGACGGTCGCATCGACTTTCCCGCTATGAATCAGCGGATAAATGCCGGTCACACCGTCGACCGATACGAGCGTTTTGTCACTGAGGCCATGGCTTTCGAGGGCCCGGACGACACCGAACGTATTGTCATCATTGTGAGAAAAGACGGCATCGAACGGAATACCGGCATCGAGCCACCGAGACATCTCGATCTCGGCTTGGAACGTGTCGTAATTACCCGTGATCGAGGCGACGACTTGCAGGTTGTCGTTGGCCTTGTCATATTCCGTCAACCCGAGGCTCCGATCGATCGTCGAACGGACTTTGGCGGTCCCTCTCACTTCGACGACACGAATCGGACGGTCGAGCCCAGCGTGTTGGGCGGCGATATAGTTCGCTGCCATCCGGCCGATCTCGACGTTATCGGACATGACCGACGTCAAGACGCTGTCATGGTCGATCATCCGATCGATGGCGATAATCGGAATACCCTCCCGTTCGGCCCGTTCGAGCGATGGCCGGATGAATGCTTCATCGAGCGTCGTCACGAAAATCGCTTCGACCCCGCGGTCGATCAGCGCGTCCAATTTTTCTTTCTCCAGGACACGGGAATCCTCACTCGTCGTCGGGACAGGGATAAAACCTTTTTGATTCGCCGTCCGGACGAACGCGGCCAACAGTTTATTGGCATGCTCATGCTTTTCACTGACGAACACGAAACCGACTTCATTGTTTTCGATCGTCCGTTCCGGTAATTGAATCGATGTGATCAATAGAATCGACAGCGCCCAGACGATCGGCAGCCAAAGCCAGTAATGTTTGAATCCTTTCATCATGGGTGTGACCGCCTTGGAATTTTAATCATCATGGCCGTACCTTCTCCTTCAACACTCTCAATTTCCATGTGACCGTTCACGGCTTTCAAGTATTCCCGAATCATGTAGAGCCCTAAGCCGTTGCCGTTCTCTTTCGTTGTATAAAACGCGGACCCGACCGACTTGACTTGAGATTCGGTCATCCCGATCCCATTGTCTTCGATCAAGAAGCGGTAGTCCCGTTCCGTGAATTGAATCGTGACCGTCACGACGCCGTCGGCACCTTTCGTATCGACGGCCTCGACCGCGTTTTTGAACAAGTTATAGATGATTTGGACGAGCATGTCGTTCGAGCAGTAAAACGGCGGCATATCGTTCGGGACGTTCAACTCCCAGTTCGTGACCCGCTTATAGCATTCGGCGTCGAGCAAGAATTCGAGGCGTTTCGCAAACTCGGTCATGTCGAGCCACTCTTCTTGTAGCTTCGCCTGGTCGGGCTTCGCGAGCGTGAGCATCGTCGTGATCAAATGGTTGGCCCGATCAAGTTCTGAAAGCGCGAGATCGAGCATGTCGCTGCTACTGTGCCCTTCTTTCACCATCTGCAACGTGATTTGGACCGGCGTGAGCGGATTGCGAATCTCGTGGGCAATCCCTGCCGCGAGCTGTCCGAGCGAGGCGAGCTTCTCTTGCTGCAACAATAGTTGCTGTTGACTGAGCTGTTCGCGTCGGGCCGTCTCCATGCGGCGGGAATAATCGTTGTACGTATCGAGCAGCGTCTCGACTTCTTTGGAGCCGGTCCGTTCGAGTTGGATCGGTTCGAGCGACTGTTGTTTCTTGATGTTTTGCACAAGTTCGAGCAGCGGACTTGTCAACGTCTTCGACAACAGTAGACCGACCATGATACTCAAGAAGAATGTCACGAGCGTAATCATCAAGTATTGCCATCGCGTCGCGTACACCGCTTCGTAGACCGAATCGGTACTATGCTTTGCGAGGACGCTCCATCCGTTGACACGCGCATCGGGCTCAAACATGAGGACATCGTCTTTCGTGCTGAACACCGAACGGACGTCGTAGGCGTCCGTCGCTTCGATGATGGACCGGGACAAACGCCGTTCTGCGTCCGTGACGAGATTGAACGAGGTCGACAATACTTCGCCCCGTTCATTCAACAAGTAAAGAATCATGTCATCATTCGCCGATTCAAGCATCCGACGATATAAATCGGAATTGAGCACGCTGATACTACCGCCGAACATCCCGATCATCCGGTTGTCTTCAAGCACCGGCACGTATAAATACGTCCCGACGTCACCCGAAATCGAAATCGGGTCACTCATAAACAAGTCGTTCCTGCCGCCGGTGAGCACCTCTTTAAATTTCGGATCACTCTTGAGCGTCAGCGCCGGTACTTGGCGTTGCGAGTACCACGTGAACGCATCGCCTTCTAAATCGTAATAAAAAATCGAGGTGAAGCTCGTCCGCTGATTCAAATAACCGGTGCGGATCCGCTCTTCGATATACGTCTCATTCCCGACGTAAGCACCGAGATAGACCAAGTCTTCGTAGAGTTTACCGAGTCGCGTCTCCAGGTTTTCGATACTCCCGTCAATCGCGTAGTCGAATTGTTCTTTCGCCAGTTCTTCCGCGCGGGACACCGTCACGCGGTCGGCAGAGAAGGCTAATGAAGAGATGACAAGTCCTAGTATAATGAAGATAATAAATGTAATCTGAAAGAAGTACGATTTTCGAACTTCAAGCAATGTTCTTAGGCGTTCCACGGTGTCCCTCCTTTCTAACCTTAAGATTATAGCATGAATACACGGAAATCTTTTCGTATTTTCGAAACAATGTTAGACTAATACGTATGAAAGCATCGCGAAAGGAGCGTTCCTTACAAAATGAAAGTAAAAAAAATTAGTCCACGCGGATATTGCTACGGCGTCGTCGATGCCATGAAGCTCGCCAACGAAGCTGTGGCCAACCCAGATTTACCGCGTCCTATCCATATACTTGGCATGATTGTCCATAACCGTCATGTCACCCAAGCATTCGAGGAACTCGGCGTCAAGACGGTCGACGGTGAGGATCGAATGAAAGCACTCGAGACAATTGATCGTGGAACGGTCGTCTTTACCGCCCACGGCATCTCGCCGCTCGTGCGTAAGCGTGCCATTGAGAAAGGCTTGACGATTGTCGATGCCTCGTGCCCGGATGTACTGGTCACCCACGATTTGATTCGCGAAAAGACGGCTGTCGGTTATGAAGTCATCTACATCGGCAAGCATGGCCACCCGGAACCGGAAGGCGCGATGGGCGTCGCTCCAGGAAAAGTTCACCTCGTCCAATACGAGAGTGACTTCGAGGCGCTCCCGGCTCACCTGTATGATGCAAAAATTCTCGTCACGAACCAGACGACGATGAGCCAATGGGACGTCGCGGCCTTGATTGAGATGATTCAAGAACGGTATCCTCATGTCGAGGTCCACAACGAGATCTGTAACGCGACCCAAGTCCGGCAAGAAGCTGTCGCTGAACAAGCCGGTGACTGTGAACTATTGATCGTCGTCGGTGACCCGAAGTCGAACAACTCGAACCGTTTAGCCCAGGTTTCGAAAGAGATTGCAGGCACGAACGCCTACCGCATCGGCGACTTGAGCGAACTCGACCTGACTTGGCTCGAAGGTGTCGAAACGGTCGCCGTCACGTCAGGCGCGTCGACACCGACACCAATCACAAAAAAAGTCATCGACTTCTTGACCCAATATGACCCGCTCGATTTGAGCACGCACGATAAGACGCCATATCTTGAACTGCGCAGCATTCTTCCGAAAGTGAAGGCGCTCCGTAAATGACATGAACCCCCGTCCTCTCATGAGGTCCGGGGGTTTTTCGTTTAATCATCAGTAGAAGCGGAACGGGTTTGTATCGGCTTCCGAAACAAACAATTCGACATCGAGTTTCGCACGTTCACACTTCTCGCGCATCACGTCGACGACGCCTTGCTTCATCACGCTCTCCACGTGATGACCCGGGTCGACGACAGAAAGTCCGAGCGCCATTGCATCGTGGGCCACATGGAAGTACAGGTCGCCCGTCACATACGCATCCGCACCTTTGAAATGGGCTGCCGATACGTATTTATTCCCGTCCCCGCCGAGCACCGCCACTTTCTCGATGATCCGGTTCGGATCGCCGACGACACGGACGGCTTCGACGTCAAAGCTCGTCTTGACGTGTTCGGCGAACGACTCAAGTGTGAGAGGCACCTCGAGACGTCCGATACGACCGAGGCCGAACACGGGCCCGTCAATGTCGTCACGAATCAAATCGTAGGCTACCTCTTCGTATGGATGCGCGTCCGTCATCGCCTTAAGCACTCTTTTCTTTTGGCTCTCCGTGACAATCGTCTCGATTTTCACTTCCTCGACATGTTCCGTCTTGCCGTGTTGGCCTAGATACGGGTCCGACCCTTCGAGTGGTGTGAACTGACCTTCTCCCGAGACGGTGAACTGACAGTCCCCATAATCTCCGAGACGACCGGCTCCGGCCCGGCCGAGCGCCTCCGACACGGCTTGCCGATGCGTCGTCGGGACGAAGACGGACAGCTTATACACCGGTTCTTCATAAGTTGGAATGAGTACCATCGGGTCGACGAGTCCAAGTGCCTGACTCATCCAATCGTTGACCCCGCCCTGACAGACGTCCAAGTTCGTATGGGCGACATAGACGGCAATGTCATGCCGAATGCATTTCATAACAATCCGGCCAGCGGCACTGCGATCGTTCACTTGCGCAAGCGCGCTGAAAATGGGTGGGTGATGGGCGATAATCAAATCGACGTCTCGCTCGATTGCTTCATCAACGACCGACTCGAGCACGTCTAGCGTCACCATGACTCGTCGTACCGGTTTATTCAACGTACCGATTTGAAGACCAATTTTATCGCCCTCGACCGCGAGATGTTTCGGGGCGAACTCCTCAAACAATTGAATGACATGATTTCCGTTCGCCATCAGTTGCTCACCTCTCTCATTTTGTCACGTAGCGTCTTGAACTCCTCCTGTTTGCGGATGAGCGCTTCGGTTTGGGCACCTGCTGCCATCTGACCGAGCACATAATCGAGCTTGTCCGCCTCGCGGCCCCATTTCATTTTGAACGCCTCTGGGCGTGTCGTGAGCAAGTACGGTCCGAACATGAGCTGCCACGCGCGTTCTGTGTCATCTAGGCTATAGCATGTCTCCGTGCCACGTTCGCCGACAAGAATCTCGTATACTTTGTCATTCTCTTCAACGATTGATTCCGCGACTAGGACGAATCCTGCGTCGAGCAACCATTCGCGGACATGTTGCCCGTCCACGTTCGGTTGCAGGACGAGCCGTTCGACAGCACCTAACTTGTCACGGCCGCTCTCTAAAATCGACCGAATCAAACTTCCGCCCATCCCGCAAATCGAGATGCATGTCGCCTCATCTGCTTCGAGGACGGCGAGCCCGTCACCGAGACGGACGTCGATGTTTTCGGTCGCTCCGATGAGCTCGACTTGAGCTTTGGCCGCTTCCATCGGTCCACGGTTCACTTCGCCTGCGATGGCGCGGTCGACGATGCCTTGCTGAACGAGATAGCATGGCACGTAGGCGTGGTCAGAGCCGATGTCCGCCACTACACTGCCTTTCGGAATGAAATCGACGACTTGCTTCAGTCGGCGGTCTAACGTCACTTGTTCTTGCATAGGGACAACTCCTTTTTCTACTTCTTCACTATTAGGGTAACGAATATTTATATCCAGGACAATAAAAAACGTACCCCAGAAGGAGTACGTTTCACCCTTATTGTTCGAGCAACCAAGTCGCGAGTACGTCTGCTTCTTCGGCAGTCGCGAGACCGGCTGGCATTGCACCTTTACCGTTGACGATGATGTTTGTGATCTCTTCCGCCGATAAACGTTCGCCGACGCCTGTCAACGCAGGACCGACGCCACCTTCGAGATTTCCACCGTGGCAACCTGTGCAGCCTTTCGCCGCATACAAGTCTTCCGGGTTCATCTCAGTGACCGACGGACCTTCAGCAGCCTGCTGAGCTTGGTTCACGCCAAAATACGATAATGAGACCATGGCAATGATTGCGACGATCGCGATCGCTGCAAACGGTAACAATGGATTACGCATTGTATTTCCCCCTCATGTTCATTCCAAATTTCTACCCATCACTATTTTACTCAAAAAATAATAAAGAAGGAAGGAAAATCACTCATTTTCCTTCCTTTCTTCTAAAACTTCACATTTTATTCAAAAACACAATTAATCAAGGAAGTCTTTCAAGCGTTTCGAACGGCTCGGGTGACGGAGCTTCCGGAGCGCCTTCGCCTCGATTTGACGAATCCGCTCGCGGGTGACGCCGAACACTTTCCCGACTTCTTCGAGCGTGCGCGTACGGCCATCATCGAGACCGAAACGGAGACGGAGCACGTTTTCTTCGCGGTCCGTGAGCGTGTCGAGCACGTCTTCGAGCTGTTCTTTGAGTAGCTCATAGGCAGCGGCGTCTTGGGGTGCCATCGCATCTTGGTCTTCGATGAAGTCGCCGAGGTGCGAATCATCCTCTTCCCCAATCGGTGTCTCGAGCGAGACAGGCTCTTGGGCGATTTTCAAGATCTCACGCACTTTTTCAGGTGTGAGTTCCATCTCTTTGGCGATTTCTTCAGGTGCCGGTTCGCGCCCGAGGTCTTGCAACAGTTGACGTTGAACACGAATCAACTTGTTGATCGTCTCGACCATGTGGACCGGGATCCGGATTGTCCGAGCTTGGTCGGCGATGGCGCGGGTGATTGCTTGACGAATCCACCACGTCGCGTACGTCGAGAACTTGAACCCTTTCATGTAGTCGAACTTCTCGACGGCTTTAATGAGGCCCATGTTTCCTTCTTGAATCAAGTCAAGGAAGAGCATACCGCGCCCGACATAACGTTTCGCGATCGAGACGACGAGACGGAGGTTGGCTTCGGCAAGACGTTTCTTCGCCTCTTCGTCCCCTTGTTCAATCCGTTTCGCGAGTTCGGTCTCATCTTTCGCACTGAGGAGATCGACGCGCCCGATTTCTTTCAAATACATGCGGACAGGGTCGTTGATCTTAATGCCTGGCGGGACGGACAAGTCGTTCAAATCGACCTCTTCGTCCTCTTTTTTGGTTGGTGTTTCTTCGGCATCGGCCGCATCTTCTGTGACGCGGATATCTTTACCTTCTAAGTCTTCAATGAAGTTATCGATAAAGTCCGAATCCACCTCGAAATGGCTGAGGCGATCTTGGATTGCTTGCATGGATACGACGCCTTTTTTCTTACCTAATTTCTCGAGTTCGTCTATGGCGTTAAATAAATCCTCTTTTTTCTTCTCTGCCATCTAGCAGTTCAACTCCTTCCAAACTTCCTTCACGTTCATCGTTCACGAAGACGACGACTCCGGGTAATCAATTCTTGTAACTTGGATGCCTGGTCTACTATACTTTCGGCATCTTGTCCGATTTCCCTTTTCGCTCGTTCGATTTGACGCTGTTCCTCATAACTGTTTATGACCTTAATGTATTCATCTAAAACCTCTTCGGTCAGTTCGTCCGGTGCGGACATGAGCCGAATCTCGGCATACCGATTCGCATAGTCCGGACGTTGGTCACAATAGCGCTCCATGAACGGGGGCGCCACTTGTTCGAATTCTTCATGCGTCATGTCCTCCGAGACGATCTCATAGAGGGCCGTCGCCAGCATGCGATGCACTTCGTCCTGATAGGCTAGCCCGAGGCGGTCCCTGACGAAGCGGACCCGCTCCGGACCACTCAGCATGGCCCGAAGCAACAGCTTTTCGGCTTTGACATAACGCGGTTCATTCGTTTTAGATGAACGCCGGCGAACCGGTTCAGCCTCCGGCACTCGTTGGGGTGCGATTTCTTTCGGTCTTGTCGAGGGCATCCGTGACAACAATGTCTCGACTGGAATCTCAAATTCGTCGGCCAACTTTCTCACATATAAATCACGTCGAATCGAATTGTCCGTTTTACTGATTTCCACAAGCATAGATTCAATAAAACGAATCCGTTCTCCTTCTCGATTCATATTTTTCCCACGCCGTAGCGTCCGGTTCATGAAATCGAGGACGGATAAACGCTCCGATTCGACAAGTCTGTGCCACTGCTCCGCCCCGTTCGTCCGAATATAATCATCCGGGTCGGTCTTCTCAGGTAACATCAGCACCTGGACATCGAGCGGATAGCCCTCGAGCAAGCGGACGACTTTCATCGTCGCTTCCTGTCCGGCCGTATCACCGTCATAACAGATGATCACTTCTTCGACCATGCGTGCTAACGCACGGGCATGCTGCGTCGAAAACGCCGTCCCGAGCGACGCGACGACTTCCTTCGTCCCGGCTTGCGCGACTTGCAAGACGTCGACGTTCCCTTCCACGAGCACGACCCGTTTTTGCTTTCGCATCGTGGCCCGTGCCTGTGAAAAGCCGAAGAGGAGTTCACTCTTGTTGAACAAGGGCGTATCCGCCGTGTTGACGTACTTTGGCTGTCGCTCATCGATCGCCCGTCCGCTAAATCCGACGATGGTGCCGTCTCGATCCGCAATCGGAAAGACGACTCTGCCTTCAAACCGGTCAAAATATTCACCGGACCTCGACTTAGAAATCAACCCCGCCTCCACCATGACTTCGAGGTCGAAACCTCTTCGTTCCAGTGAATCAACGGTAAAACGGCGATGATCAGGCGCATAACCGATCTTATACTGTCCGATCGTCGTCTCCTGTAGACCGCGCGCTTGCAAATACGTCAATCCGACTTCGCCCGCTTCGGTCTTCATCAACACTTCATGATACAAATCCGCCACGACACGATGGGCATCGCGCATCTGTTTACGAATGACTTGGTCTCGTGACAACTCCTCATCGCCAGAAACCCCGCCCTCGATGGCGATGTTCGCCCGCGTCGCGAGACGTTCAATCGTCTCAGGGAACGACAAACCTTCTGTCTCCATGACGAACGTAAATACGTTCCCGCCGGCTCCACATCCAAAACAATGGTACATCCCTTTTTCCGGGGACACGGAGAACGATGGACTGTTCTCCGAGTGGAACGGACAGAGACCGACGAGGCGATGGCCTTGCTTCTTCAATTCAACGCGTTCACTGATTAAATCAACGATATCTGTGGCTTGTTTCACTTCCGCAATGACTTCATCCGGTATTCGCGGCAACTCGACCACTCCCTATCCAAACTCGCAACGAAACGGAACGCTCACCACGTTCCGTTTCACTGTAATGTCAGTACTCTATTATACCGTTAACACCAGTCGATTACTAATCCGAGTACTCAATCGTCTTTCGATTGGTCGAGCATCCGTAAAATGATGCCTGCCGTCTCTTCGACGGCTTTGTTCGTCACGTCGATGACCTCGCAACCGATTCGTTCGTAAATCCCTCGGGCATACTCGAGTTCACGATTGATGCGTTCGAGTTGGGCGTAGTCGGCCTCCGGTTTCAAACCGAGCGACTTCAACCGTTCCATCCGAATCGAAATCAACTTATCCGGCGAGATGATCAACCCGACGCACTTGTCAGGCGGCAGATCGAACAGTTCTTCCGGCGGGCGTGATTCCGGCACGAGCGGTACGTTGGCGACCTTATACCGCTTCAACGCCAAATATTGTGAGAGTGGCGTCTTGGATGTGCGTGATACGCCGACGAGGACGATATCAGCTTTTTTCAAGCCTCTTGGGTCACGTCCGTCGTCGTACTTGACCGCGAACTCCATCGCTTCGATTTTCCGGAAGTAATCCTCATCGAGACGATAGATGAGTCCCGGTTTCTCGCGCGGACTCTCTCCGAGTTGACCGGCGAGCACGTCGAGTAAGTCGCCGAGCAAGTCGACCGTCTTCACGTCATGCGCTCGTCCGAGTTGGACGAGGAGGGCCCGATGCTCTTCGTTGACCAACGTGAAGGCGATGACCGCTCCTTGGGCACGCGCTTGTGTCACGACATCGTGAATCGTCTGTTCATCTTCCACGAACGGAATTCTAAGCGTCTCAATCGCATTCTCGTGGAACTGGATGCTCGCGGCGCGGACGACGAGTTCACACGTCTCCCCGACCGAATCGCTCACGACAAATACGAGTTGTTTTTGTGTCAGTGTCAAACCAGATTCCTCCTCAGAACGACTCATCGTTGGCGAGTGCGATCAATACTTTCGTCATGTTCGTCTTCGTCATGCGACCGAGCACGATCAGCTTGCCGTCTTTCTCTTCGACGACTGGCATGGCATCGATTTGTTTCTCGATCAGCTTCATCCCGGCCCGAATCAACGTCTCACTCTTCTCGCACACCGTGATGTTCGGCATGCGGGTCATGATGACGTTGACCGGCAATTGATCCAAGTCTTGATTGCCGATGGCGGCCCGAAGTAAGTCTTTACGTGACAAGACACCGACGAGCTCGTTGTCCTTGCCGACGACGAACAGCGAACCGACGTCTTCTAAAAACAAGGTCACGACGGCGTCATACACCGTCATCTCGTCACTGACGACTTTCGCGGACGACATGAAGTCGCCGACCGTCAATGAATCCAATTTTTCCCGAAGCAGGGATGAGTTTCGTTTGCCGACGAACGTGTAGCCGACACGTGGCCGGGCTTCTAGTATTCCAGTCATCGTCAAGATGGCCAGGTCCGGGCGGAGCGTGGCGCGAGTGAGCGACAGCTCTTGCGCGATCTGCTCACCCGTGATCGGTCCATTGACCCTGACGATCTCAACGATCTTCTGTTGGCGTTCATTCAGCTGCATAGCCAACCCCCTCAAGTTTGGTCAGAGTACGAGCGCGCTAAAGTCGGCGACGCTCTCGATTGTCATGGCGAGTCGTTTCATCTCGCGCAGACGGTTCTCGCGAATCGCTTCAACGTCGCTCATGACCATTGTATTTTCGAAATAAGCGCTAATCGGTTGTTCCAATACGCGCAATGACGCGATCGCTTGATGATAATCCCCATTTTCGACGGCTCGCTCCGTTTCCGGTAGCGTCGCTTCGATGGCGACATGGAGTTCGTTCTCTTCTTTGTTTTCGAACAATGCCGGATCGACCTCTCCAGCCTCACCTTTCTTGGCGATATTGACGACACGCGTCAATTGCTCAATGAGTAGTTTCGCATCGTTTGCGAGCATGGCTTGAACCGCGTCCGCTCGGGCATCGAGCCGGTTGATGGCGAGCTCTGTCGTTAATACGGCGTCGATGACGTCATAACGGACTTGCCGTTCTTGGAGACGATACTTCAGGCGAAGCATGAAGAAGTCTTTTAGTTGCGCCTTGACTTGTTCTTTATCGGCATCATAAAGTCCTGCCTGAAGTTGCGAATCGACAACTTGTGAAAGTAATTTGTCGAGTGGGAGCGCAATCTTCCAATCCGCTAGAATTTGGACGACCCCTTGGGCTTGACGACGAAGCGCGAACGGGTCTTGCGAACCGCTCGGAATCATGCCGATTCCGAAGAATGCAGCGATCGAATCCAATTTATCGGCGAGTGCGAGAACCGCACCCGTTGGCGTCGATGGTGACGCGTCGCCCGCAAAGCGTGGCATATAGTGTTCACGGATGGCTGCGGCCACTTCTTTGTCCTCACCTTGTTGGAGCGCATACTTCTCACCCATCACCCCTTGGAGTTCTGTGAACTCATACACCATTTGGCTGACGAGGTCGAACTTATGGATAGCTCCAGCCCGGGCGACTTTGGTTGCATCCGCATTGAACAATGGCGCCAGCGTTCCGGCGAGTTGTTCCACCCGACGGACCTTGTCTCCCGTCGTCCCCAACTTCTCATGGAAGACGATGCGGTCGAGACGGACGAGTTGATCGTCAATCTTCGTCTTTTGGTCTTCCTCATAGAAGAAGACGGCATCTGCCAAGCGAGCCCGGATGACCTTCTCGTTCCCTTTGGCAACGTTTTGAAGGTGTTCAGCATTTCCGTTACGGACGGTCACGAAATAGTTTTTGAGCGTTTCACCGATATAAACTGGGAAATAGCGCTGATGTTCTTTCATCGTCGTGATCAATACTTCTTCCGGAAGTTCGAGATAGCTTGCATCGAATTCACCGAACAGCGCAGTCGGCCATTCGACGAGGTTTGTCACTTCCTCGAGCAACGACGCGTCGAGCGGAACCGTCCACCCTTGCTCAGAAGCCAACTCGTCGATTTGACGTTCGATGCGGGCCTTTCGGTCTTCATATGACGCGACGACGAATTCACGTTCGAGCGTCTCGGCGTAGGCGGCCGGCTCGGCGATCGTGACGTCACCTTTACTCAAGAAGCGGTGACCACGTGTCACGTTTCCTGTCTTTACGCCTTCGATTTCAAAATCGATTTGCTCGGCACCGAATAACGCGACGAGCCAACGAATCGGACGCATGTAGCGGAGACTGCTCGTGCCCCACTTCATGTTTTTCGGGAACGTCATACCACGGACGACGTCTTCGAGTGCCGGAAGCAGCGTGCTCGTCGCCTGACCTGACTCGTGACGGTCTGCGAACACGTACTCGACACCTTTCTCTTCAGCGAAGTACAAGTCGTCGACCGAGAGACCGCGGCCACGGGCAAACCCAGCGGCTGCTTTCGACCAGTTTCCTTCAGCGTCTTGAGCGATCTTTTTCGCCGGCCCGCGAAGCGTCTCCGTCAAGTCTTGTTGCTTCTCTTCGACGTCTTTGACAAGAACGGCGAGACGGCGCGGTGTTGAATAGACGGTCAATGTCCCGAACTGGACACGGGCGTCCGTCAAGAAGGCGGTCACACGCTCTGCCAATTGTTTCTCCGAACGGAGGACGTATTGAGCTGGTAATTCTTCAAGTCCGATTTCTAATAAAAGGTCACGCATCAAGGGCACCTGCTTTCTCTTGGTTCAAAAGTGGGAAACCGAGACGTTCCCGCTCTTCGATAAATTTGGCAGCACACGCACGGGACATGTTGCGGACACGTTGGATGAAACCGGTCCGTTCCGTCACCGAGATGGCGCCTTTCGCATCGAGTAGGTTGAACGTATGCGAACATTTGAGGATATAGTCGTAAGCCGGGAAGACGAGGTTCTCGTCAAGGGCACGCTTCGCTTCTTTTTCGTACGTATCGAACAACGTGAACAACATGTCGACGTCTGAAAGTTCGAACGTATATTTTGAGTGTTCATACTCGGGCTGGTAGAAGATGTCCCCATACTTGAATCCGTCCGTCCAGACGAGGTCAAACACGCTCTCGACTTCTTGGATGTACGACGCGAGACGTTCGAGACCGTATGTGATCTCGACGGCGATCGGGTCACACTCGATACCACCGACTTGTTGGAAATACGTGAACTGGGTGATCTCCATCCCGTTCAACCAAACTTCCCAACCTAGACCGGCCGCGCCGAACGTCGGGTTTTCCCAGTTGTCTTCGACGAAACGGATATCGTGCTCGAGCGGATTGATTCCGATCAACTCTAAACTTTCTAAGTAAAGCTCTTGGATGTTGCTCGGTGACGGCTTCATGATGACTTGGAACTGATGATGCTGATACAAACGGTTCGGGTTTTCACCGTACCGTCCATCCGCCGGACGACGTGATGGCTCCGTGTAACAGACGTTCCACGGCTCTGGTCCGAGACTCCGTAAGAACGTCATCGGGTTCATCGTACCGGCCCCTTTCTCAACGTCATACGCTTGCATTGTCAAGCAGCCTTTCGACGCCCAGAAATTTTGTAACGTCAAAATAATTTCTTGCACGGTCATGTGCTTCATATGTGACACCTCCAAAAGTATTGAAACGACAAAAAACGCCCCTATGTGCCATGCACATAGGGACGGGATTACCCGCGGTTCCACCCTACTTGCCTCGAGATGAGGCCACTCTTTGGATTGTGGGCGCTCCGGAATTGCCATTCACTTCCCCCTGGCGTTCGGCTCCCACCTCCCCGAACTCGCTGTACCCATGGCGTAAAAGCTACTCGTTTCCTTCATTGCGCACGCTATTTCATTTGTCTAATCGTAGATTATGGTATCGAATCTTGTCGAAAAAGTCAATCATCGTTCAAGTAAAGGCGCTGCATTTGATCGAGGACACGTTTCGTCTTCAGCCGCAAGCCACTGTATGATTCCATATAGGCGTCGAACAGCTGCCTGAGCAGAATCCGCGTCTCTTTTGTGAGCGGGACGTTACTGAATTCGGACAGCTCGTGTCGGCTCATCAAATAGAGGAGCTTCGCTAGACGTTCGCTCATGCGGGCCGACCCTTCTTCTTGGTGACGCGAGCAAAGAAAACCACCGGCCGCCACTGAAAAATACATCGGGTCGGTCACATCGTTGCAACGGATGCACCCGGTCAAAACGGGTGCGACCCCGAGCAAGTGCAAAATGCGCAGTTCAAAGTGGTGCGTGATCACATCCGGGTCCATCCCTGCATTGAGCGCCTGCAGGGCGTCGTTCAAGATGCGATAGAGCGGGCGGTTCGGGACGCGGTCCTCGACGGTGCGGTCGACGAGCTCGAGCCAGTACATGGCGTACGCCATGCGCTCGACGTCTTTCCGGATTTCCGGATAGGACGTGATCACATCCGACGACTTCAGTTGACCGAGGCCACGGCTCGCCGGGAAAATATACACCGCCTCGACGAAAGGCTGGCTCGACGCATGCAGACGGCTGCCCGGCTTTTTCGCCCCTCGTGCCATGACGGCGACTTTTCCGAGCTCTTCGGTGAACAACGTGACGACTTTGTTCGACTCCCCGTAATTGACCGTCCGAATGACGATTCCCGTGACCTTTTGCAACATGGCTTAATACTCGTCGTCGCGGAAACCGAGGTCGCGGAGTTGACCCATCTTGTTACGCCAATCTTTTTGCACTTTCACCCATAGGTTCAAATACACTTTTGTCCCGAGGAGCGCCTCGATGTCGTGGCGTGCTTCTGTCCCGATTTCGCGGAGCATCGCACCTTTTTTGCCGATGACGATTCCTTTTTGCGAATCACGCTCGACCATGATCACGGCCTCGACATCAATCATTTCCGAGTTTTCCCGTTTCTTGATCGATTCGATGGCGACCGCGATTGAGTGCGGCACTTCATCACGCGTCTTATGGAGCACTTTCTCGCGAATCAATTCAGAGATGATGAACCGTTCCGGGTGGTCGGTCACTTGGTCGGCCGGGTAATACATCGGTCCTTCCGGGAGCAACTTTTTGATTTCTTTAAGGAGCGGTTCGACGTTATTGCCCTGAAGTGCCGAGATCGGGACGTACGCCGCGAAATCGAGTTGGTTCGTATACTGCTCGATGACAGCCGGAATCTCGTCCGGATGAATCAAATCGATTTTGTTCATGACGAGGATGATTGGCGTATCGAGCCCTTTTAACTTCTCGATGATGAACTCATCGCCGGCGCCGCGCGGTTCCGTGACGTTGACCATGAAGAGGATCGCGTCGACTTCACGGAGTGCGTTCGTCGCGACTTTCATCATGAAATCGCCGAGACGGTGTTTCGGCTTATGAATCCCTGGCGTGTCGATAAAGATGATTTGCGAATCATCCGTCGTATATACACCTTGGACCTTGTTGCGCGTCGTCTGCGGCTTGTCTGACATGATGGCAATCTTTTGTCCGATGACCCGATTCAAGAACGTCGATTTCCCGACGTTCGGACGACCGATGATGGACACAAACCCTGATTTAAAATCTTCTTGATACATAGTGCACCTGCTTTCTAAATTTCCAATACGTTCAATCATATAACGAATTTGTCGATTACATAAGGGCCAAAAATGAAAAGTGCCGTGATGGCGGCCCCGATGGCGGCAACGAGCACTGATCCGGCTGCGACGTCTTTCGCTTGCTTCGCTAACGGTTTGATGTCTTTCGTGACGAGGTCGACCGTGCGCTCGACTGCCGTGTTCATCAGCTCGAGCGCGATGACGAGTACGACCCAACCGAACAGAATCAAGTTCTCGAGTTTCGTCGTTGGGAGCCACCAGGCAAATACGACGACGAGCAGGCTCGATGCGAGATGAATCAGCATGTTGCGTTCGGTCCGCACTGCGTGCACGATGCCGTGCACGGCGAACCAGAACGGTTTCACACTTCGCCTCGTTTCAGCTCGAAGTGAGCGAGCACTTGTTCTTGGCGCGCCGTCATCTCCGCTTCTTCCTCAGGCGTCATGTGATCATAGCCGAGGAGATGTAAGAAGCCATGAATGGCCAAAAATCCGAGTTCTCGTTCGAACGAGTGGCCATAGTCGGCCGCCTGTTCGCGGCAACGATCGACCGAGATGAGTAAATCGCCAAGGAGACGAGGCTCGTCTTCATCGAGCATGAAATCCATCTCTTCTTCGCCCATCTCGTCAAAAGCAAAACTGATCACGTCGGTCGGCGCATCTTTCCCGCGCCATTCCCGATTGATTGCTTGAATCTCGTCGTTCGTCAAAAAGGTGACCGACAGTTCGCTCGGTTCTTCAATGTCCTCTTCGAGCGCTGCGTGCATCAAAATAGATTCGACGAGCTCGACTTGAGCATCGGTCAACAACCCGTGCTCATCGTTCGAAATGATTTGCATGTAATTCGCCTTCTTTCTTCAGTTCTGGGTACTCGATCCGTTCATGGAACAAGCCGGTCAACGTCTCACACGCGCTCTCCCCGACCCGCCATACTTCTTTCGTCGTCAACTCGCAGTCTTCGAACTGTCCGTCTTGCAACTTGTCACGGATGATCGCGCTGACGAGTTGCCGGATCCGTTCTGGTGTCGGCTGCTTCTGTGACCTTACCGCCGCCTCAATCGAATCGACGATCATGACGACCGCCGCCTCGCGCGTCTGCGGTTTCGGTCCCGGGTAACGGAAGCGCGACTCAGTGACATCTCGTGTCTCTTTCGCTTTCACATAAAAGAACTTCAACAATGACGTGCCGTGATGTTGCTCGGCGATATCGATGATTTCTTTCGGTAGCTTGTAGCGGCGCAACAGATCAGCACCGTCATACGGATGGGCCATGATGATGTCGGCCGATTCTTCCGGCGTGAGCCGGTCGTGCGGGTTGACGCCGCTCTGTTGGTTCTCGATGAAGTGGAGCGGCCGCTCGGTCTTCCCAAGATCATGGTAATAACTAGCGACCCGTGCGAGCAGTCCGTCGGCGCCGATCGCCTCGCAAGCCGATTCAGCCAGGTTGGCGACCATCATGCTGTGATGATACGTACCCGGTGCCTCCATCAACAATTTCCGCAACAGCGGGTGCGTCGGGCTCATCAATTCGATCAAGCGACCCGATGACAAGACGCCGAACCACGGCTCGAGGAACGGCAGGAAGCCGAACGTGAGCACGATTGATAACAGGGCACTCGTGATCGCGAAGCCTGACAGATACGCGACCATCTCCCATGTCACTACCGTGTTACGCAGAAACAAGAGCGCGAGCACCATAATGATGTTGATGATGCCGAGCAAGACACCTGACAAGAATAAGCGTTTCCGCTGAATCTTCGGTTCGACGAGGAAGACAGCCAGGAAACTACCGGTCGCAAAATAGACGACCGTCATGAAGCTCGTGTTTTGCCCGAAACTCGCCACGATCGATCCGGCGATCATCGTAATGAGTGCCGAGGCGAGCGCGACCCGCTCATCGACAAGGATACGGAGCAAGAGGACAACGAACGCCGTCGGTGCGAGCACGTATGCGTACGTCGTAAACTCGATGCCGATATAGCCGACCCCGAAAAAGATGCCGAGTTGAAGCAGTAACAACCCGTAAACGGTAATCAAAATTTTAGGACGAAGCAACAACTGTTGAATCTTCGACCGGATCAACATGAACAGAAATCCGGTCGTCAACAGTCCGCTCAGTAAGTAAGCCCCGAACAGCGGTGCGAACGAACGGTTCGGGTCGATCGCACCGGTCAATTCGAGCTTCCGATAAATCTCACGTGTCACGACCTCGCCTTGATTGACGAGCAATTGTCCTTCTTGGATGATGACCGGCTCGACCGCGTCGAGCGCCTGCTGTTCTTTCTCGCGCGTCGCCTCAGAGTCGAACACGTAGTTCGGGACGATCAATTGATCGCTCAGGCTGTTGGCGATGGCCCGGAACTCGAGTGAGAGCGGGGATTGGTCGACGAGCGTCTCGGCCCGGTCTCTCGCTTCTGAAATCGACTGTGAGCTCGTCTCGATGCGGTTGCCCATTACTTCTTGGAGCGCCGTCACGGTGACGTCTTCGACCGTTCGACGCGTGTTCTCACTCGCCTCGAGCAATAGATTCAACTCGTCGTCACCGAGAAAGCCATTCACTTCGGTCGAGTTCAACCGGTTCTTAATATCCGAGAGTTCGGTCTCTTCTTCCGTCTCCTCGAACGCCGCGAACAATTGCTCGACTTTGGCGATTTGTTGATCGGCAAACTCGCGTCGGAGCGAAAATTGACTACCGACGCCATTGACGGCTTCTTGTTGCAACCGTTCCGTCGCCGTTCGGTCCTCGACCGTGATGGGCGAGCGGATATCCTGTTCGGCAATCCCGAGCGGTTCGACGCTAATAATCGATGGGCGCACCGTAAAATAGAGAATCGCGCCTAGAATGAGAAAAAAGAGGACGGAGATTGTCGCGACCGTCCAATGACGTGCTTGCTGCATCAGTGCCCCCCCTTTTTGTTATGTGAGTTCGGTACTATAGGCGTTAATAATTTTCTTGACGAGCGGATGTCGAACGACATCGGACGACGTGAAGTGTTCGAAATGAATCCCTTCGACTCGCTCGAGCAGGTGTAACGCCTCTTGAAGACCTGACGCCTTCCCTTTAGGTAAATCCACTTGCGTCAAGTCGCCGGTGACGACCATTTTCGACCCGAAACCGAGTCGCGTCAAGAACATTTTCATCTGCTCTTTCGTCGTGTTCTGCGCCTCATCTAAAATGACGAACGCATCTTCAAGCGTGCGTCCTCGCATATAGGCGAGCGGGGCGACTTCGATTGTGCCACGTTCGAGCAACCGATTCGTCTGCTCGACGCCATAGACGTCAAACAAGGCGTCATAGAGCGGACGTAAGTATGGATCGACTTTCTCTTTCAAGTCACCTGGCAAGAAACCCAAGTTTTCCCCTGCTTCGACGGCTGGACGCGTCAAAATAATACGTTTGACTTGTCCTTCTTTCAATGCCCGTGCTGCCAAAACGACGGCCAGATAGGTCTTTCCGGTCCCGGCCGGCCCGATTCCGAAGACAAGATCGCGTTTTTCAATGGCACGAACGTAGCGGCTTTGTCCGACTGTCTTCGCCCGGATCGGTTTGCCTTTGTTCGTCGTGAAGACGACCCGCTCATAATGCTCGAGCAGTTCATCGCCTTTGCCGACCTTGATATGTTGAATCACGCTGATGGCATCACTCTCGTTCAAGCGAGCCCCTTTTTTGACAAGCTGTTGTAGCGTCTTGATGACGGTTTTCGTCAATTCAAGTGTGTCAGCAGTATCGGCCTGAATGATCAATTCTTCTCCACGAGGAGTGAGTGCGACCGCGAGTTCTGCCTCGATAGCGTGAAAAACCTCGTCTTTCGGCCCGAGGAGTGCCTGTGCTTCGTTCGCATGTTCCATGACGAACGGTATCTTATCAGTCATAATCAATGGTTGTTTCTCCTCCCCATCAGTAGATTGTTCCTTCTTTACTTTAGCACTATCAAGCCGTTCGTGAAAGAAAGACCGTCCGTTTTGGCCACAAAAAGAAGCAGTGACTCAATGTCACTGCTTCAGGCTTAGCGACGGCGTTTCGACACCGGCGGCTGCAAAATTTCACTCCAAACGACAGCTTGCCGAACTTGCTTCATCGACATGCGCGGTTGCGGTTGCGGCCGCGACTCGGTTGCCTCCGAAATCGGCGGAATCTTGACCGTCTGTTCGAACTGCGCACTCACGTGCGGTAATTCTTCCCGCCGGCGCGGCGGCTGAGACTCTCTTGATTCAGCTGGGGCAGCGACACGACGACGCAGTTTTTGCGGCGTCGGTTTTTCCTTGCCATCGCGCGGCTCGTCAAATGTCGCCTCGACTTCTTTCATCATGTCACCGACCGTATCGAGATAGCGTTTCAAATCCGTACTCGGCGGCCGTTCTCCAGTAGAAGATGATTTCTCCATCCGCTTCATGACCGCCGAAGCGATCCCGAATGCGGCGAGGAGTAGTACCAAAAGTCCATCCATCCCGATCACTCTTTGTCAGATTCGACTGGGTGACCGATCGCTTTACGCATTTCTGTATCGGCTTGGACGTTCAAGTAGTTGACGTAGTCCATGACACCGAGCTTGCCGTGGCGAAGCGCATCTGCCATCGCGAGTGGGACTTCAGCCTCGGCCGCGACAACTTTCGCGCGCATCTCTTCGACTGATGACTTCATCTCTTGCTCGCGGGCGATCGCCATCGCGCGGCGTTCTTCCGCTTTCGCTTGCGCGATTTTCTTATCAGCCTCGGCTTGGTCGGTCTGAAGAACCGCTCCGATGTTTTTACCGATATCAATGTCGGCGATATCGATGGACAAGATTTCAAACGCGGTCCCTGAATCAAGACCTTTCGTCAATACGGTACGTGAAATCATATCCGGATTTTCCAAAACGTGTTTATGGTTATGTTGCGAACCGATCGTCGAGACGACCCCTTCACCGACACGGGCGATAATCGTCTCTTCTCCGGCACCCCCGACAAGACGGTCGATGTTGGCACGAACCGTGATCCGGGCTTTCGCTTTCACTTCAATCCCGTCCATGGCCACACCGGCGATGAACGGCGTTTCGATGACTTTCGGGTTGACGGACATTTGAACAGCCTCTAACACGTTTCGGCCGGCAAGGTCGATTGCTGCGGCACGTTCAAACGACAATTCGATATCGGCACGGTGGGCCGCAATCAAGGCGTTGACGACACGGTCAACGTTACCCCCAGCCAAGAAGTGACTCTCGAGCTGGTTCGTATTTAAGCCAATACCGGCTTTGACCGCTTTGATGAGCGGGTTGACGATTTTCGATGGGACGACGCGACGGAGTCGCATCCCGATCAATGTGAAAATCGAGACGTGGACGCCAGCGGCGAACGAGCTGATCCACAGCCCGACCGGGACGAACGTGAAGAATACGGCGAGCGCAATCAATCCTCCACCTGAGATGAGTAACGTGGTCAATAGTTCTGGTGTCATTCTGTTACATCCTCCTTCGGCTCTATAAAGCTACGGACGACAACGCGCCCTGAATCGACTTTATACACCTGAATTTTCGTTTGCGAATCGAGATAGCTACCTTCTGTCACGACATCAATCCGTTCTCCGTCAATCTCAGCGGTACCCGCCGGGCGCAGCGGCGTCAATGTGACCCCGACTTTTCCGAGCAACCGTTTGCGGTCATCGTGTGACAGATACCCTTTGTCTGATGACGTCGAATCGGTCAAAATCAACCCTTTATACATGAGCGAACGATTGGACTGCAGGCGACGATATGCCCAAAATCCGAGTCCAGCGACGATGGCCGTGGCTAAACCGAGCGACAACCATAGTTGCCCGATCGTGGCGCCCGCCATAATCAAACTGGCGACGACCGCCCCGATCCCTAGCACGCCGAACAATCCAAAACCGGCAACGAACACTTCAATTCCTAGAAGGACGATCCCGACAAAAAACACCGTCAGAATCACTCCGAGACCAAATGTCATCGTATTGCAACCCCCTTCCGAGTTCACAAGCTACCTCTTATCTCTAGTGTATACGAAACAAGTTTGCTTGTGGTTTCAGAATACGCAAAAAAAGACAGAAACTTTTGGTTTGACCCAAAAGCTCCTGTCTCTTTCATTAATTCGTCAATTGTTGTTTGACAATGCGGTTCACAAGACCACCGTCTGCCTTGCCTTTAACTTGAGGCATGACGACGCCCATCACCTTACCCATATCTGACGGGCCTGTGGCATTCGTTTGAGCAATAGCTGCTTTCACGATCGCCGTGACTTCATCTTCAGAAAGTTGTTCAGGCATATAGGCCTCTAGTACGACAATCTCGTCAGCTACTTTAGATGCAAGGTCTTCACGACCAGCGCTTTCGAATTCTCGGAGGGAGTCTCTGCGCTGTTTCATCTCTCGGTTGAGCACCGTGAGTTCCTCTTCCTCAGTAAGATCTTGTCGACCAAATTTGATGGCCTCATTTTGGAGCGACGCTTTGACCATTCGGATCGTCGTAAGACGATCTTTCTGTTTTGCGCGCATGGCTTGCTTCATGTCGTCCGTCAAGCGTTCTTGAAGACTCATGAGCTAACACCCTCTCTACAAATGAAACTGAAATTAGAATTTCTTACGCTTACGCGCAGCTTCTGATTTCAATTTGCGTTTTACGCTTGGCTTTTCGTAGTGACGACGTTTGCGAACTTCGGCAAGAGTGCCATCTTTCGAAACACCGCGTTTGAAACGACGAAGAGCGTCTTCAAGCGATTCGTTTTTACGGACACGAGTTTCCACTAGTTTTCCCTCCCTCCGAATTACACGACTAAGGAAACGTGTTTCACACGTCATAACATATTATAGTGAAAGTAAGTCGTGCGGTCAACCACTAGTTATTAATAGTCGCTATCTGAACGTCCGCCTGTGACGATGGCGATTCCAGCTGATGCGCCGATGCGCGTCGCGCCGGCATCAATCATCGCTTGTGCGCCTTCGAAATCACGTACGCCGCCTGAAGCTTTGACACCGAGATCTGGTCCGACCGTCTCACGCATGAGGCGGATATCTTCTACCGTCGCGCCGCCTGTTGAGAAGCCAGTCGACGTTTTCACGAAGTCTGCACCTGCTTTGACTGAAAGTTCAGCCGCTTTTTTAATTTCTTCTTTCGTAAGGAGGCACGTCTCAAAGATGACTTTGACGAGCGTCCCGTTTGCCGCTTCGACGACTGTGCGGATATCGCGCTCGACGAGGTCGAAGTCGCCGTCTTTCATGGCGCCGATGTTGATGACCATGTCAATTTCATCTGCACCGTTGGCAATCGCGTCTTTAGTTTCGAACGCTTTCACTTCTGGCGTGTTGGCTCCGAGTGGGAAACCGATGACCGTACATACTTTGACGTCGTCATCTGATTTGAGTTGTTCCGCCGCGTACTTCACCCATGTCGGGTTGACACAGACGCTTGCGAATTTGTATTCGAGCGCCTCGGCACAAAGTTTCGTGACTTGATCTTTCGTTGTTCCTGCCTTCAAGGCTGTGTGGTCGATATAACGTGCTAATTCCATCGTAAAATTCCTCCTCTGATGTATCGGTCTGACATATAGGTCTGACATCTAACATATTATCATGTTTTCTTGAAATGTAACAGCTTTCAATTCAGACGAGTTGACGACGTTTTCGTGTCTGAATCCAGCTGTTCCAACTAAAGAAGAAAATCGCAATCCAGATGCACGTGAACGCAAAAATGTGATAACCCGTGAACGGCTCATTATAGAGGATGACCCCGATCGCGAGACTGAGCGTCGGTGCGATGAATTGAAGAAACCCGACAATCGTGAACGGGATATGTTGCGCCCCGTACCCGAACAAAAGAAGCGGCAACGCCGTCATCACGCCTGTCCCGATCAAGGCGACCCAAATGACCGGTTCGGTCGTCATCGTCAATCCGCCCTGTGACGTCTGCCAACCTAAGAAAATGATAGCGACCGGCACGACCGCGAGCGTCTCAATCCCGAGACTGACCGTCGAGGCAAGCGGTCGGCGTTTCTTCACCATGCCGTAAAATCCGAACGTACTGGCCAGAATGAAGGCGATCCACGGGAACGACCCATACCCGAACGTCAAAACGAGCACACCGATCGCCGCCACCGTCACCGCGAGCCATTGGACTCGGTTTAATAATTCCCGAAAAACAAGCACACCTAACACCATGCTCACAAGCGGATTGATATAATAGCCGAGCGATGCCTCGATGATATAGCCGTGATTGACCGCCCATATGTACACGAACCAGTTGGCACTGACGATGAAGCCGTTCAACATGAAGGCGTTCCGCGTCGCCCGGTGCCGGAGCGCATAGTTGAACTCGGTCCACTGTTTCGTCCATTTCAAGACGAGTAAGATGAAGAGAAACGACCAGACGATCCGATGGGCCAAGATTTGACCGCTCGGTATCTCCTGCAAAAACTTCCAATAAATCGGTAGGACGCCCCACATGACGTAGGCTCCGACCGTCGGCATGACGCCTTTGTTCACTTCGTTCACCCGCTCTCGTAATCAATTATCGTCAGTGTAGTCGATGCGATTAGGACATTCAAGCGAATTCTTTCGCCTTGCCCACGACAAAAGAGGTGCGCTCGCAAGCGCACCTCGCATCACTATGAATGTTAGTTCGGAATCGTCGCCACGGTCGCGAGCGCTTGCTCCAAATCTTCAATCAAATCTTGTACATCTTCGAGACCGACGGAGATGCGGACGAGTCCGTCCGTAATTCCGAGTTCGAGACGGCGTTCCGCCGGGATTGACGCATGCGTCATCCGGGTCGGGACGCTAATCAAGCTCTCGACCGCGCCGAGACTCTCGGCGAGCGTGAAGAACTTCGTCTTCGCGACGACGAGTTCGGCCGCCTCGGCTGAACCGACATCGAACGCGATCATTCCACCGAAGCCGCGTGCCTGCGACAAGTGGACCCGCTTCGCTTCTTCGCTGCCGACACTCGGATGTAGGACACGGCTGACGGCTTCATGCTTCGTCAAGTAGTCGACGAGCGCGAGCGCGTTTGACTCGATCGCTTCCATACGGACCGCGAGCGTCTTGATGCCACGGACGACGAGGAAGCTGTCTTGCGGTCCGAGTACCGCGCCGACTGAATTTTGAAGGAATGCGAGACGCTCTCCGAGTTCTTCCGTCCGAGCGACGACGAGACCAGCGACGACGTCGCTGTGGCCACCCAAATATTTCGTGGCGCTATGAAGCACGTAATCGGCCCCCAATTCAATCGGATTTTGGAAGTACGGGGTCATGAACGTGTTGTCGACGACGAACAAGACGTCCGCCTCGTCAGCGATGGCGCGAATCAGGCGCATGTCGGTCACGTTCAACAGCGGGTTCGTCGGTGTCTCGACGTAAATCATTTTCGTGTTCGGTTGGAGCGCTTCACGGACCGCTTGCGTATCGGCCGTATCGACAAAAGATGCCTCCAAGCCAAGTGATTGAAATACTCGATTGAATACACGGTACGTTCCCCCATATACGTCAGAACCGACGATGACGTGGTCCCCTGATTTCATTAACAGTAAAATCGTCGAGATGGCTGCCATCCCAGAGCCGAACGCGAATCCGCGGGCACCGCCCTCGATATCGGCGATGAGCGTCTCGAGTGCCGTCCGCGTCGGGTTGGCCGTCCGCGAATACTCATATCCGTCCCGGAGATTGCCGATGCCGTCTTGCTTGTACGTGCTCGTCTGATAAATCGGTGGCGTGACGGCTCCTGTCAGGGGATCCGTCGTTTTACCGCCATGAATGAGTGCTGTTTTTGTACGCATATTCTGCCTCCTTGACTATTCCTTGACTTAAATACCGTTCGACGCTGTCCGGTAAAATCGTGACGATGACACCTTCCGTCATCTTCGCCGCTTCTTGAACACATGCCGCGATGGCCGCTCCGGATGAACTTCCGACGAGCAAGCCTTCTTGTTTAGCGAGATGAGCGACATAATAAAACGCCTCTTCGTCCGTAATCGTGTAAATCCCGTCGACGAGGTCGTGCGGCAAGAACGCCGGCCACGCCTCGACCCCAATTCCTTCTGTCTTATGGGGGCCAGGAGCTCCCCCGTTCAAAATCGACCCTTCCGGCTCGACGACGATCGCCTTCGTCCCGTTCGGCCGCAACTTGCTCGCGACACCGGTAAACGTCCCCCCTGAGCCGGCTCCGGCGATGAACACATCGATGTTCGGAAGGTCGGCCTGAAGTTCGAGCGCGAGCGTGTCGACGTACGCGTCCGGGTTATCCGGGTTCGAGAACTGTTCCGGCACATAGGCGTCATGTTCGATGGCGAGCTCTTTCGCCCGCGCGATGGCGCCTTTCATCCCAAGTTCGGTCGGCGTGTTGACGACGGTCGCCCCGAGAAGCGTCATGAGCGCCTGCTTCTCTTGACTGAACTTCTCCGGGGTGACTGTCATCAACTTGATGCCGTGTCGTTGACAGGCGAGCGCGAGCCCGATTCCGGTGTTCCCGGCCGTCGGTTCGACGACCGTTCCCCCGCGTTCAAGTTGTCCACGTTCAAGCGCCCGTTCAATCAATTGCAGACCGAGCCGGTCCTTGACG
The DNA here is from genome assembly GCF_005960665.1 of Exiguobacterium mexicanum. Lineage (GTDB taxonomy): Bacteria > Bacillota > Bacilli > Exiguobacteriales > Exiguobacteriaceae > Exiguobacterium > Exiguobacterium mexicanum_A. The sequence continues at coordinate 988,775 of NZ_CP040676.1, read as the reverse complement.
CTACCGCCCGGATTCATCATCTCGAGCTTGCCGTATACTTTGACGCCCGCAGGTACCGGCAACGCCCGTAACTCAAGCAGAGGCGTCTCACCAATCAATTCATAGACGCTTTGGACAATCATTTACGCTTCGTCCTTGAAGATGATGTGCCACTCGTCACGCTTGGCAAGCATATCGGCCGCGAGCTTCTTCGCGCCTTCGAAATCGTGATGGTTCGCGCTCCCGCATTGAATTGGGTTTTGTGCCGGCAACTCCGTCGCATTTGCTGCGTCGCGGAGTGTCGCTTCGACGAGGTCGAGCATCGCTTCGTAATCCCCATCGTTCAACATCGTCCAATAGAAGCCTGTCTGGCAACCCATCGGCGAGACGTCGATGATTTGATTCGAATGGCTACGGCTGTTCTCGGCGATCAAATGCTCGAGCGAGTGGACGGCCCGCATTGGCATGAGCCCTTCGTTCGGTTGAATGAAGCGAATGTCATATTTATAAATCGTATCGGCCGTCCCTTTCTTCACTCCGGCTAAACGGACGTAAGGCGCTTGAACTTTTGTATGGTCTAAATTGAAGCTCTCGACTTTATAACTTTTCATGATTGAGTTCCTCCTGATTGTTTCGTGGCCACGACGAGCCAGACGAATTTATTTTTTTGCGTGAGCGTAACCGTATAGCCGTTTGCTTCGAGCATCGCTTGAATCGTCTGGGTATACGGATAAAACTCTCGATTCAAATCCTCGAGTAAATCGGTATAGCCGTTCGCTTCGGCCCAGTCCAAGATGTCCCGTTTCGCTGTTGGCGAGGCGAACATCGTATCGAGCAAGACGAAGCGCGGGGCGTCGAGGTGTTCGACGTAACTTCGAATCGCCGTCCGTTTCTCGTCATCCGTCAAATGATGGAACGCATACGACGACACGATCGTATCGACGGACTTGTCCGTCGGATAGTTGAGAAAATCACCGTCAATGATATCGAGCTGTAACTTCTCAGCCGCGACGGCCCGCATCTCTGGCGACGGTTCGACAGGGATGAGGTCGTGCCTCTCTAGAATTCTTGCGCTTAAGTTCCCCGTCCCAATCCCGAACTCCATCACTCGGCCTTCTAATTGGTCGACGACCTCGCCGAGCATCGTCTCGTACCCCGCGAATACTTCGCGATATTGTTCGTCGTGTCCGGTCACGGCCGCGTCATATTCCGACGCCCACTCCTTAAAAATGTCCATGAACTGTAATCCCATGTTGTCACCCCATCATCTTTATTCCGACTATATCGATAAGTTTTATATGATTTATCTACTACAGACTGTATCAACTTACGCTAGAAATCTCAAGTAAATTGTTCATTTTGTTTTAGAGACTTCATTTTTTTGAGAATTGGAGGCCTACACTGGAAAAAGACCTATATGCCAATTTGAGCACATAGGTCCAAAGTAATTGTCAGAATCTTTTAATTTGTTCAAATTCATTACCCTTCCGTTTAAAAAACAGGAGGATTTTTAGATTTAAATCCGCTATCATTTTCCACAAATGGATTTATTTTTTCAAAAAACGATTGGAGGATACTAAATTGCCACAACCAAAATTTTATTTGAACGTCTCCCTCGCGACATGTCTCGCGTTGACCCCTGGCCTGCTCGGTCTCGGTGCCGAACCGGTCTTGGCCAAACCGTCCGTCAAACAAAGCGTGAACACGACGGACAAACACGAGAAGTTACGTGTCGTCGTCGAACTCGTCGGTGCCCCGGCGATCGATCAAGCGAAAAAGAAAGGCAAGAAATTCAATGAATTGACGAAGACCGAGAAAGATGGCGCCCAAAAGGTCGTCAAAGCCGAACAAAAGAAAGCAAAAGCGGCCATCTCGAAAAAAGGCGTTAAAGCCGTGACGCTTGAAGAGTTCACGACCGTCTTCAACGGGTTCAGTACGATGCTCACAGCGACCGACGTCAAAAAAGTCGAGGCGTTACCTGAAGTTGCGCACGTCCACGTCGTCAATGAGTACGAACGTCCAGAAGTCAAACCGGATATGGTCACGAGCAACGGCATGGTCCAATCGCAACAGACGTGGGGCGACTATGGCTTCACGGGCGAAGGCACGATCGTCGCCGTCATCGATACAGGCGTCGACGCCGACCATCGCGACTTCCGTCTTACGGATGATTCGAAGGCTGAGTTATCGCAAACCGAAGTCGAGACGGCCGTCAGCACGTTCGGCATGCCTGGAGCTTACATAAACGAGAAAGTCCCATACGCTTATAACTATTATGATGAGAACGATGACATCCGTGACGATTCGCCTGGCGCCTCGATGCACGGCATGCACGTCTCCGGTACCGTCGCCGCCAACGGTGATGAAGCCGCGGGTGGATTGAAAGGTGTCGCTCCTGAGGCACAAGTGCTCGGGCTCAAAGTATTCAGTAACGACCCGAACTACGCTTCGACATATGGCGATATTTACATTAAAGCCATCGATGACGCCATCAAACTCGGGGCGGACGTCATCAACATGAGTCTCGGATCAACGGCCGGATTCGTCGACGCCGACTCACCGGAACAACAAGCCGTCCAACGTGCCGTCGACAACGGTGTCTTCATGTCCATTTCAGCAGGGAACTCGGCCTACTTCGGGAACGGTTATGACCTTCCATACGCCAACAACCCGGACACGGGCGTCGTCGGTGCCCCGAGTGTCAGCTCGGCATCAACATCGGTCGCATCGCTTGAGAACGATCAAATCCAATTGGACGCGTTCTCCATCAAGTCAGGCGACAACACCGATAAAATCGGTTGGAAAAAACAAGACGGTCCCGCCTTTACACAAGGAGACTATGAACTCGTTTACGTCGGCGACGGGCAACCGAGCCAGTACGTCGGAAAAGATGTCAAAGGGAAAATCGTCCTCGCCGTCCGTGACGGCAGTTACTTCTATTCGAACATTCAGCAGACGGCCGAAGCGAACGGCGCGGCCGGTGTCATCGTCCGCGGTGCTGTCGGTCACGGCGACTACGTGAGCATGGCCTTGTCAAACCCGCAAGTCCCGATGGCCTCGCTCAGCATCAAGGACGGAAACGCCTTGCAACAACGTCTCCTTGCGGGCGAACAGATGACAATCGGCTTTGCCGGCGATCGACTCAGCGTCGTCAACGGTGCGGCCGGTCAGCTCTCGAACTTCACATCATGGGGCATGACGCCAAACCTTGACTTCAAACCAGAGATCTCGGCACCAGGCGGACAGATCTTCTCGACGTTGAACGATAACCAGTACGGCTTGATGAGCGGTACATCGATGGCTGCACCACACGTTGCCGGTGGAGCCGCCCTCGTCCTCGAACGCGTTGACCGCGACTTCAACTTGACAGGCACGGCACGTGTCACGATGGCGAAGAACTTGCTTATCAACACGTCAAAAGCTGTCACGGATATCGGACCGCTCAACAAACAGTTGCAACAAAACCTCCCTTACACGCCGCGTCGTGGTGGAGCTGGTCTCATGCAATTGCATGCTGCCGTTTCGACACCAGCGATCGCGTACGAAAAGAAAACGAAAGAAGCAAAAGTCGCGCTCAAGGAATTGAACCGCAGCAAAGCCACGTTCACACTCGTCGTCGAGAACTTGTCGGATAAGGCCGTGTCGTATAACGTGTCTTCGTCACTCCAGACCGACCTCGCCATCGAGCAGACGGCCGGACTCGTTCAGAACGCGATGGAAGCACAAGCACTCGAGAATGCAAAAGTAACGGTGAATGGCAAAAAAGTTCGCACGGTCAAAGTGAAACCAAATCAAAAAGTTGAATTGAAAATCGCGCTCGACGTCTCGAAAGCGAAAGTGCTCAATCCGAAAACGCTCGACGGCCTCGTACCGGCGAAAGACGTCTTCGAGAACGGTTACTTCGTCGATGGATTCGTCCGCTTGACGGACGTCAACGGTCCTGAGGGCAACCCGTCACTCGTCGTACCGTTCGTCGGTTTCGAAGGAGACTGGGGCAAGGCACCGATCTTCGATGCCTCCATCTATGAAGACGGCTCGTTCTATGAAGTATCAGGCATGGTCGACCAGACAGGAAACTATCTCGGATCGAACCTCGACAAGTCTGTCGATGCCGACGCAATCGCCTTCTCCCCAGACAAAGATGGCTCAAAGGATGTCGCTGTACCGGTGTTCTCGTTGCTCCGTAACGCCAAGGATGTCAAGTACCGCATCGTCGACGAGTCAGGGAACGTCGTCCGGACGCTGTTCCAAGACGAAGAACTTCGTAAGAACTACTTTGACGGTGGTGCCAACACGCCTTACTACTACTCGGCCGCTTACACGTGGGATGGTCAGTTGAACGGCAAGCCAGCCCCTGCCGGCAAGTACTTCTACGAAATCGAAGGAAGCATCGACTACATGAAGAAACAAGCCCAGACGCTTCGCTTCCCGGTCAAAGTCGATTACACGGACCCGACGTTCACGACGAAATGGCAAGGGGACAGCTTGGCGGTCCAAGCGAAAGATGAGTTCTCAGGCATCCATTCGGTCGAATATTTCTTGAACGGGAAATCCGTCGCCAAACAGGCTGACGACAAAGCGGCATACACGTTCGCAGGCGTCAGTGACGCTGATCAAGTCAGCGTTCGCGTCGTCGATCACGCCGGCAACAGCACGACGAAGACGGTCGCCTACTCGACAGACGCCGATAAGCCGGGCGTGTTCGTGAACGCCCCGCTCGCATTGACGCCATACGCGACATCGGACATCCCGGTATCTGGAACGATTCAAGATGCATCTGCGATCCAATCGTTCCAAGTTGACGGCGTTGACGTGCCACTCACATGGGATGATGCGAAGAAAGAACACGTCTTCAACACGACCCGCAGTTTCGTGGACGGCGTCCATAAATTACGTTTCGTCGCCGAAGACGCGGCCGGCAACGTGACCAACTTCCAACGTGCGATTTTCGTGGACACGACACCAGCCGTCATCGAAATCGGGAAACTGCCGAAGAAAATCGGTAAAAAACAATCGACGGTCAACGTCGACGTGACCGTGAAAGACAACTTTGATGAAGTGAAACTTCTCGTCAACGGTGACTTGAAATTCAGCCAGACGCTGAAGGCTCCGTATGAGATGCGTTCGTTCACTAAAACCGAGCGAATCGCGTTACCTGTGACATCAGGTGAGAACACGTTCACGTTCGAGGCGACTGACCTCGCCGGAAACGTGACGACGAAGACGATCACACTCGTCAAAAAATAAGTGGAAGGGTTCGCCTCTTGGATGCGAGCCCTTTATCTTTCCACAAAAGATGGCTCTCGCATATGCGAGAGCCATCTTTTGTGGTGTATCAATTCAATTCAAGGGCGTAGGAAATAGCTGAGAGCGCATAGAGCGGAGCCGTTTCCGAACGCAATATACGCGGACCGAACGCACAAGGTACGGCACCCGCCTCGATCCAACCGGCCACTTCCGCTTCATCGAAGCCGCCTTCTGGACCAACGAGAAGCAGGAGCTTCGAGCCCGGTCGAGCGGATGTCAACACCGTCGCAAACGCGGAACCCTCTCCGTGTTTGGCCACCTCTTCGTACGCGAGAACGACCGCATCATATGCATTGAAACGAGCCGTTAGCTCTTTTGGGGTGAGATAAGCACATGTCGGGACGACGGCGCGGTACGACTGTTCGGCCGCCTCCTGCATGATTTTTTGGAGCCGTTCCAGCTTTTTCGGCACCTTCTTGGCGTCCCATTTGGCGACCGAGCGCTTCGACTCGAACACCAACAGATGATGCATACCGAGCTCGGTCCCTTTTTGGGCAACGAGTTCGACTTTATCCCCTTTCGGGAGCGCGTAGGCGAGCGTCACGTCAACCGGCAGTTCGGTCGTCGCTTCCCGCTTCTCGACGACGCGTGCCGTACCGGACTTCTTATCGAGCGTTACCACTTCGGCCACGTATTCAAATCCGGTCCCGTCCAAGAGCACGAGTTGATACCCAGGACCTCCCCGAAGCACTGTGCCGATGTGATGCACGACGTCGGCCGGCAATTCGACGAGATCGCTTCCAAACGCTTCACGTTGTAAAAAGTATCGTTGCATGGCTTACCCTTTCTTCGCGATGATGGCGACCCAATCTTCCATGACACGCGTCTCTTCAATCGTGAATCCAGCCGCTTCGAGCGCAGCTGTCACTTCGGCCCGCTTCTGACCGATGATTCCAGACGTGATGAAGTAACCGCCTGATTTGACGCGCGCATAAGCATCATCGATGAAGAGCATGATGACGTCGGCCAAAATGTTGGCGACGACGAGATCGTACTCGCCCGTCATCCCTTTCAGCAGATCTCCCGTCTTCACGTCGACGACGTCTTGGGCATCATTCGTCTCGACGTTTTGACGCGCCGATTCGACGGCGACCGCATCCAAATCAAGCGCCTCGACACGTTCGGCGCCAAGCTTCGCCGCGGCGATGGCGAGTACACCGGATCCGGTTCCGACATCGATCAAGCGGTCACCCGGCTCAATATAATTCTCGATTGCTTGAATACACAGCATCGTCGTCGGATGTGTCCCGGTGCCAAACGCCATGCCCGGGTCAAGCAAGATGACGTTCTCTTCAGGTTGCGGCTCATAATCTTCCCAGAGCGGGACGATCGTGAGATGTTGCGAGATTTTGACGGGCTTGTAGTATTGCTTCCACGAATGGGCCCAGTCCTCTTCGTCCATCTCGACGACCGTCACTTCGCCGGTGCCGATGTCGAGCATATGACGCAACCCGTCCACTTCTTTTTTGAACGCGGCGAGGGTGTCTTGGAAATCACCCGACGCCGGGACGTACGCTTTCACGTAGACGCCGGACGTCGGATACGATTCGCGTCCGGAAACGTCCCAAATCTCTCCGAAATGGTCTTCGGCCATCATCTGGTCGTAGTCCTCGACGTCCTCGATGACGACCCCTTGTGCCCCCACTTCATGTAATAAGTTCGATACGGCTTCGACTGCCTGCTGTGTCGTGTGGACACAAATTTCAGACCATTTCATCGTTTCACACGCTCCTTTTACTGGCTAAAAAACTTCTTCATTTTTTGGAACAGGCCGTGCTGTTCTTCGACGCCTGCTTCCCCGCTAATCTCTTCGAACTCACGAAGCAGTTCTTTTTGACGGTCGGTCATGTTCGTCGGCGTCATGACGACAATATTGACGTACTGGTCGCCGTTGCCGCCGCCGCGGACGCTCGGCATCCCTTTGCCGCGCAAGCGGAATTTCGACCCGGTCTGCGTTCCGGCTGGTACTTTCAGGCTCACCTTGCCGTGGACGGTTGGCACTTCGAGCTCGGCACCGAGTGCTGCTTGTGCGTATGTGACCGGCATCTCCATCGTGATGTGTTGGTCGACCCGTTCAAAGATCTCGTGGGCCCGGACGCGGACAACGATATATAGGTCACCGGCTGGTCCGCCGTTATAACCTGGGCCGCCTTTACCGGAGAGACGGATTTGTTGGCCGTTGTCAATCCCGGCTGGAATCTTGACTTCGACTTGCTTCTGTTTCTTGACGTGGCCAGAACCATGGCACGTTTCACATTTTTCTTTAATCGTCTTCCCGCTGCCGTGACATTGGCTACACGTCCGCTGGTTGACCATCCGCCCGAGAATCGTGTTCTGTTCAACCGTCTCGACGCCGCTACCGCCACAACGGCCACACGTCTCTGGTTTCGTCCCTGGTTTGGCACCGCTGCCCATGCACGTGTCACATTCCACTTCGATCTCGAGGTCGATTGTTTCCGTCTTACCGGTTACGCTCTCCATGAAATCGATATCGACGACGTATTGATAATCTTCGCCGCGACGTGGAGCGTTCGGATCTTGACGACGTCCGCCGCCACCGAAGAACATGTCAAAGATGTCACCGAAGCCACCTTGGAAGTCGCCACCGCCACCGAATTGGCTGGCCCCTTCAAAACCGAAGCGGTCATACTGGGCCCGTTTCTGCTCGTCTGACAGCACTTCATACGCTTCTCCGAGCTCTTTAAATTTATCGGCCGCATCCGGCTCTTGGTTGATGTCTGGGTGATATTGTCGTGCGAGCTTACGATACGCCCGCTTGATGTCTTGTGCCGAGGCCGATTTATCCAGGCCAAGCACTTCATAATAATCTCGTTTCGCCACGTTACTCTCTCCTCTACACTGTCTAAACTAAGATTCTACCGAATCTACCTTAACATGGAAAGAGCCAAAGCAGAAACCTGCTTTGGCGCTCTCCTATCTATCGGTTGCCTTATTTACGATCGTCGAGGTCTTCAAACTCCGCGTCGACGACGTTGTCGTCTTTCGCTTCCGTCTGTGTCTCGGCACCTTCAGCACCTTGCTCTTCAGCCATGTTCGCATATACTTTTTGCGTCAATTCTTGAACGACGTTTGACAATTCGTCTTTCGCCGTACGGATTGCTTCGAGGTCTGTGCCTTCGAGTGCTGACTTGGCTTTTTCTTTCGCCGCTTCAGCACGTTCTTTGTCAGCCGCATCGACTTTGTCGCCAAGGTCTTTGATCGCTTTGTCTGTCGCGAAGACGAGTTGGTCCGTTTCGTTGCGGAGTTCGGCTTCTTCTTTACGCTGTTTGTCCGCTTCTGCGTTCGCTTCCGCTTCTTTTACCATGCGCTCGATTTCAGCCTCATCGATACCTGAAGACGATTGGATCGTAATCGACTGCTCTTTGTTCGTACCGAGGTCTTTCGCCGATACGTGAACGATTCCGTTCGCATCGATGTCGAATTTGACTTCGATTTGCGGCACACCGCGTGGTGCCGGCGGGATGTCCGTCAATTGGAAGCGGCCGAGCGTCTTGTTATCCGGCGCCATCGGGCGTTCCCCTTGGAGGACGTGGATGTCTACGGCCGGCTGGTTGTCAGCTGCCGTCGAGAAGACTTGTGATTTCGAAGTCGGGATCGTCGTGTTACGGTCAATCAACTTCGTCATCACGCCACCCATCGTCTCGATACCGAGCGAGAGCGGAGTCACGTCGAGAAGGACGACGTCTTTGACGTCACCAGCGAGGACACCACCTTGGATGGCTGCACCGAGAGCAACAACTTCATCCGGGTTGACACCTTTGAACGGCTCTTTTTTCGTGAAGTCGTGAATTGCTTTTTGGACCGCTGGGATACGTGTCGAACCACCGACGAGGATGATCTTGTCGAGGTCAGATGGTGTGAGCCCAGAGTCTTTCAAGGCACGGCGTGTTGGTTCCATCGTGCGCTCGACGAGGTCGGCTGTCAACTCATCGAATTTCGCACGCGTGAGCGTCGTTTCAAGGTGAAGCGGACCAGCAGCTCCGGCCGTGATGAACGGAAGGCTGATGTGTGCGCTTGTCACGCCTGAAAGGTCTTTCTTCGCTTTTTCAGCTGCGTCTTTTAGACGTTGGAGCGCCATCTTGTCTTGTGCGAGGTCGATGCCGTTCTCTTTTTTGAATTCAGCTACGAGGTAGTCGATGACTTTTTGGTCAAAGTCGTCACCGCCGAGACGGTTGTCCCCTGCAGTAGCCACAACTTCGAAGACACCATCGCCAAGTTCGAGGATCGACACGTCGAACGTACCGCCACCGAGGTCATAAATCAAGATTGTGTGGTCTTCACCTTTGTCGAGTCCGTAAGCGAGTGCTGCTGCCGTCGGCTCGTTGATGATCCGCTTGACATCAAGTCCAGCGATTTTCCCTGCGTCTTTCGTCGCTTGACGCTCGGCATCGTTGAAGTAGGCAGGAACAGTGATGACCGCTTCTGTTACTGACTCACCGAGGTAGTCTTCTGCATCTTTTTTCAATTTTTGTAAGATAATCGCCGAAATTTCTTGCGGCGTGAACTTCTTGCCATCGACTTCTACTGTATGAGCCGTACCCATGTGACGTTTGATCGACTGGATCGTGTTCGGGTTTGTGATCGCTTGACGTTTCGCGACTTCTCCGACTTGACGTTCTTCCCCTTTGAAGGCGACGACAGATGGTGTCGTGCGGTTCCCTTCCGCGTTCGAGATGACGACCGCTTCGCCACCTTCCATCACTGCCACACATGAGTTCGTTGTCCCTAAGTCAATTCCGATAATTTTACCCATTGTCTATTCCTCCATCTAATTAAGTAATGTTATTCTGAGACTTTTACCATGCTCGGACGAATGACGCGCCCGTGCATCGTGTATCCTTTTTGAAGCTCCATCGTCACGATCCCTGATTCGAACTCATCGCTCGGCTCTTGCATGACCGCTTGATGATAGTTCGGGTCAAACGGCTGTCCGACCGCTTCGATCGCTTCGACGTTCTCACCGTTCAAGACGTCGAGCAATTGGCGGTGAATCATGTCGACACCGGCTTGAATCTGCTTGGCGTCGTCCGAATTCGCTTCGACTTGGAGCGCACGCTCAAAGTTGTCGATGAGCGGGATCAATTTCTCGACGACCGTCTGCGACGCGAATTTCACGCGTTTTGCGTTCTCTTCGTTCGTCCGGCGTCGGAAGTTGTCAAAATCCGCACGGATGCGGAGCTCGCTCGCCTTGAGCGCGTCGATTTCTTTTTGTAAATCCGTCCCCTCAGAAGTTTCTTCCACAAACTCAACATTTGAAACCTCTTCAGCTTCGACTGTTTCCGTCTGTTTCGGATCAAAATCTTTTTCTTCGAGCACTTCTTCTGGCTCTGGCCCATTCTGTTTGTCAGTTGTCATAATGAGGCTCCTTTCCATCACTCTTCTAATTTCGTTCGCCTGAGCGCCTCAATGATTTGTCCCATCATCTGAACCCCGTGTCGATAATCCATCCGGGTCGGTCCGATCATCGCGATCGTCCCGAACGTCTGACCGTCGAGCGTATAGTCGGACGTGATGACGCTACAATTTTGAAGCGCGACGATGCCATTCTCGCTTCCAATGCTCACATAAATCTCGCGGTTTGGCAACGATTCGAGCCAGTCAGTCAACCGCTCCTGCTCGTCGATCCATTCAAGGAACGGACGCAACGTATCAAGCGTCTGGAACTCAGGTTGGTTGAAGATGTTCTTCTTCCCGCCTAAGTAGAGCGAAGCAGGATGTTGGACGCCGACGGTCGATTGAATGAGTTGCATCATGAACTCGAATTGTTCCTGATGCGCGAGTCGAAGCTTGGACACTTCTTCTCCGATCCGGAACTTCAGCTGACCGAGTGGAGTTCCTTTCAGACGATCGTTCAAGAAGCGGATCGTCTGTTCGACCAGGTCCGGCGCCATCGGAGAGTCGAATACGACCGTCCGATGTTCGACGTGGCCTTGGTCGGTCACGATCAAGACGACGCCACGCCTTTCGTCGAGCGGCATCAAATCGATCCGGGCCAGCCGATTCATCTGGCTGTTCGGACCGAGCGCCACCGTCGTATAATTGGTCAGGTCAGAGAGTAGGTCGGCGGCTTGACGGATGAGCACTTCCGACTCTTGGGCCGAGGCACGTAGCCGCTCGCCAAGGCGATACGTCTCCCGCTCGTCGATGATTTTCGTCTCGACGAGATGGTCGACATAATACCGATAGCCGACTTCGGACGGGATGCGTCCGGCCGACGTATGCGGCTTTTCAATCAGACCCATATCTTCTAAATCAGCCATGTCGTTCCGAATCGTCGCCGAACTGAATGACAAGTCATCCCGCTTCGATAACGTCCGCGAACCGACTGGTTGGGCCGTTTGAATATAATCATCAATGATGGCTCGTAAAATGAGCAATTGTCTCTCTGTCAGCACAACGTCACTCCTCTCTGAAGGATTGGCCTCGCTTTATTAGCACTCATATTTACTGAGTGCTAATTACACTTCAAATATTATCATGTTCTCCATATTTGTCAATTCATTCGCATCATTTTTTCCAGTCCCATAGAGCCTTCCGGTATGCATGTTTCTTCAAGTTTCGGTATGATACGAATTGAGGTGATTAGATGTTTACAACACAACAATTTAACGTATTCACGCAAGACGGACTCGATGCCCGCATGGCAGGCATCCGCTCTGAGATTCAACCGCTGTTCCATCGTATCTATGAAGAGGTCGGTCCCCAACTCGAGGCCGATGTCGGTGTCCCGCTTTACTTGCATGTCGCCAAACATGCCCGTCGGACGGTCAATCCACCGAAAGACACGTGGATGGCGATCGGCCATGACAAACGCGGCTATAAGAAGCATCCCCATTTCCAAGTCGGATTATTCGACGACCGGGTCTTCATCTGGCTCGCGTTCATCTATGAGATGCCGAATAAAGAAGTGATCGGCCGTCGACTCATGACGATCGACTTCAAATCAGAGTTCCCGGACTTCCATATCGCCGGGGATCATATGAAAAAAGACGCGTTCTTAGTCGAGGAGTCGTCAGCTGAATCGATCGAGGCGATCACAGAACGGTTCGCGACGGTGAAGAAAGCGGACTTCTTGATCGGTCGTCAACTTCCGGCCGATGCGTCGATTCTGCAAAACGAAGCCGCGTTCCTAGCGCTCGTCGAGGATACGTTCAGCCGGCTCATGCCGATTTACCGCGATCTTGTCTTATAACCAAAACAAGGGCGAACCCAATCCGGGTTCGCCCTTGTTTGTTATGACATCGATGTCTGTTCCGGTGAGTCGCTCATCCGTGCCTCGCCGATGAAGGCAGCGAACGCCTCGTTGGCGAGCGGGAGCCCAGATTCGGTCAAGCGGACGTGTGTGTCCGTCGTCTCGATCAACCGTTTTGCCTCGAGTTCCGACAAGACATGCCCGAATACCGAACGCATCGACACACCATACTTCGACTCGAACGTCGCAAACGACACGCCTTGGCGCATCCGGAGTCCGAGGAACAGTTCCTCTTCCATCTTCTCGACCGTCTCGAGCATCGTCGTATTGCGAACCGGCAGCCCTTCCGCCTTGATATAGTGCGGAATCGGCGCGATGTTCGCTCGACGCTCCCCGTTCAAATAACTGTGCGCCCCGGCCCCGAAGCCATAATACTCTTCGTTGCGCCAGTACACTTGGTTATGACGGCTCTCCCGTCCTTTGAGGCTATAGTTCGAGATCTCATACTGTTTCAAGCCTCGACGTTCGAGCGTCTCCATCACTTTCAAGTACATCTCGACTTCGATGTCCTCGCCCGGGAGGCGCAACTTCCCTTTCCGCTCTTGAATCGCGAACACGGTGTGCGGCTCGAGAATCAACGAATAGGAAGACACGTGTTGGATTGGGAGCTTGAACGCCAAATCGAGGTCGCGCTCGATCTGTTCGAGCGTCTGTTCCGGCAAGCCGAACATCAAGTCGATCGAGATGTTATCGAATCGCTTCGCCGCTTCCGTCACGGTCGCGAACACGTCATCGGCCCGGTGTGTCCGTCCGATTCGTTCGAGTCCACCGTCATCGAACGTCTGGACGCCGAAACTGACGCGGTTGACCCCTCCTTGTTTCATCGTATCGAGCTTCTCGGCGCTCACGAAGTTCGGATTCGCCTCGACCGAGTATTCGAGGTCCGGCGACGCGAGCGGGAGCAAGTGACGCGCGACCATGTCCATGAGTCGTTTCATCTGCGCCTCATTGAGGGCGGTCGGTGTCCCGCCGCCGATAAAGATCGTCTCGATCGCATCGGTCGGGTATTGTTCGAGCGAGAGTTTGATTTCTCGTTCTAATGCATCTAAATAGTCATCAACCGGTTGGTTCTTCAAGAACACCTTGTTGAAATCACAGTAATAACAAATATGTTCACAAAATGGAATGTGAAGATATACGGCTTTAGCCATGGCGGCCACCCCTTTCTTCTCTTCCATTTATAACGCTTTTCACGCCGTGACGCCACTCTGCACGTTCAATCGAACCGATGAATGAACAGACCGCTCTTCAATTTCGGTTCGAACCACGTCGATTTCGGCGGCATTTGACCGCTCTCGTCGGCGACGCGCATCAGCTCTTCCATCGCCGTGGCGTGACACGTCAACACGACGACGTCATCACGTTCAGCCAAGTCGGCGAGGCGCGCCAGGGCATCTTTGCCGCCGATGAAATCGATTCGTTTGTCCGTCCGTACGTCTTTGACATGGAAATACGGCTCGAGCACATCCCGTTGCAACGTCGCGACGTCGAGTGCCGTCGTCGTCTGCCGTTTTTTGAGCATAAAATGCTCGCCCCGGTAAGACAAACCGAACGTGCCCCGTTCGTTCGGGACGTGTAAGGCAGGCACCGATTCAATCTCATACGAGAAAGCTAAACCGTCAAGCAACGCTCTGACTTCTTCTGGCGCCACATCGTTCAAAATGCGATGGTACGGCAAAATCGTCAGCTCATCGCTCGGGAACAAGACGCCGAGGAAGTGGTCCCGCTCTTGTTTCGATTCCCCTTCATGGATCGGGCTCCGTGCGACGACAGCTGCGGCTTTGGCCCGGTGATGTCCATCGGCGATATAGATGGCCGGAATGCTGGCCCCGAGCATGATGACGCGTGCTTGATGCTTGGATGGCACGGCATAGCCTTCATGGATGACACCTTCACTGTCCGTGAAGGCGAACAACGCCTCTCCTGTCGTCGCGTCGTCCAAGATGCGACGCAACCCTTCGTCCGGGACGTGACTCATCAAAATCGGGCCGGTGTGCGCTTTCGTCGCCGATACGTGTTCGATCCGTTCACGTTCTTTCACCTCACGTGTGTGCTCGTGGATTTTGATTCTTCCTGCCTCATAATCGGTCACCGAGAACGTGGCGACGAGTCCGGTCTGCACATGTCCGTGGTCGGTGAGCCGGTAGACGTAAAACCCATGTGTCCGCTCGGTCAATTCTGATTCATAGAGCCGTTCGAGCTCATGACGGGCTCTGCGTCCCCAGGCGTCGAGCGGCATGTCCGCCGTGAACAGTTCTGGTTTATCGACCGAAAGAAAAGAATCGGAACGCTGTTCGACGTCTTCACGTGCCTGTTCGACTGTGACGATATCGTACGGGGCGGCAGCGACCGCCTCAGGGTGTTTCGGCATATACGGGGCAAACGGTTTAAATACGACCATGGTCATTCCTCCTTAAAATTCGCGGACGCGCATGACACCCTCGATGTCATATAGGGCATGCACGGATAACGTCTCATGTTTATGGTTGTCGATGTCGATCAACGTATAGGCCACATCGTTGCGGCTCCGGTTGACCATGTTATCGATGTTGATGCCGTTTTCGGCGAGCCGGCTCGCGATTTGACCGACCATGTTCGGGACGTTCAAATGAAGTACCGCCAAACGCCGCTTGCCGACATACGGGAGCTCCGCGTTCGGGAAGTTGGCCGAGTTACGGATGTTACCGGTCTCTAAGTACAGTTTGAGCGTATCGACGGCTTGAATCGCACAGTTCACCTCAGACTCGTGCGTCGACGCCCCGAGATGCGGGAAGGCGACGACTTGTGGATGACCGAGCAGCGCCTGTTTCGGGAAGTCAGTGATGTATGTCGCCACGTTCTCATCGAGCGCCTCGAGCAAATCGGAATCGTTCACGAGCTCACCACGGGCGAAATTCAAGATGGTGGCGCCCGGTTTCATCTGCTTGAACCACGTCGCGTCGATCATGTGACGCGTGTCATCGGTGAGCGGCGTATGAATCGACAGGATATCGACATCGGCGAGCAATTCGCTCAACTGCTTCGCCCGCTTCACTTGTTGCGAGATGTTCCACGCCGCGTCGACCGATAAATGCGGGTCGTAGCCGACGACGTCGATGCCGAGGTGGAGCAAGTCGTTGGCGAGCGACGCGCCGATCGCACCGAGACCGATGATCCCGACTCGCTTGCCTCTTAGCTCAGACCCGACAAAGCGCCGTTTCTCGTCTTCCATCGCCTGCTCGAGCGACGCCTGATCGGAAAACGTATGACCGTTGACCCAGTTCGTCCCTTCTAAAATCGGTCGGACCGACAACAGCATGCTGGCGAGCACGAGTTCCTTGACGGCGTTCGCATTCGCACCCGGTGTATGAAACACGACGACGCCTTGACGAGCCAACCGTTCGAGCGGAATGTTGTTCACACCGGCACCGGCCCGGGCGATGGCCAGCAAATAGGGCGGGATGTCCGCGCCATGGACATCGTGACTCCGAATGACCCAGGCGTCGGCTTGCTCCGCATCATTGACGGCGTACTCGCTCGGTTCGAAGCGTCTTAGCCCGTCTTGGGCGATTTGGTTATACGTTTTTATATGAAACATCTTGTCCCTCCTGTTCAAACTCGTGCATCACGTCAATGAGACGCGTCACACCTTCAAGTGGCATCGCATTATAAAGGCTCGCTCGAAGACCCCCGACCGACCGATGACCCCCGAGCTCGATCAACCCGCGCATCTCCGCAAACTGCCGGAACGCTTCATCCGTCGCGTCATTTCCGCTCGTGAACGGGATATTCGTCAGCGACCGATCCTTGCCGGAGACGAGCGCGTGAAATACCGGTGACGTATCCAAGGCGTCATATAACAGCTTGCTCTTCTTTTCGTTACGGCGTTCCATCTCGTCGACGCCCCCTTCGGTTTCGACCCAGGCGAGAACCCGCTCAGCGACATATAAACTGAACGTCGACGGGGTGTTGAGTAGCGTGTCGACATGCTTGCTGTAAGCCAGATACGACGGCAAATCGCGCTCGGTGACCAAGTCACGACGGATGATGACAATCGTCAATCCGGCCGGACCGATATTTTTTTGGGCACCTGCGTACAAGAGACCATAGCGCTGTACATCGATCGCTTCCGCTAAAATGTTCGACGAGATGTCGGCGACGAGCGGGACGTTCGTATCCGGCAACGTCGTATAGCGCGTCCCTTCGATCGTATTGTTCAACGTCACGTGAAGATAATCCACATCCTGAATATGCTCCGGCCACTCCGGGATTGCGTCGTAGTTGGATGACGCTGAACTACCGACGACGATGACGTCACCGACGTGTTTTGCGTCATTGATCGCTTTCTTCGACCATGTCCCACTGTCGAGATAGGCGAAGCGACCCGATTCCCGCAGGTTCATCGGCACCATTGAAAATTGAAGCGTCGCCCCACCTTGAAGGAACAGGACGGCGTAATCGTCTGGAATCTGCATCAATCGCCGCAGTCTCGTCTCGAGCTGCTCGACGATTGTCGCGAACGTGTCGGAGCGGTGACTCATCTCGACGATGGACACCCCATGTTTATAGGAAAGAAACTCGGCTTGCACTTCTCGTAAAACAGGTTCTGGCAATACGCCCGGCCCTGCTGAAAAATTATATATCGGCACCGCCACTCCTCCTCTATTTATCTGTAAGTGGGTACTATTCCGTACCTGGCCCACCGAATCCTGCCAAATGCGAAAAAAACGCCCTCATCCGTAGATAAGGGCGAACGATTATTCTTCGTCCATCGACAAGACGGACATGAACGCTTCTTGCGGCACTTCGACAGAACCAACCATCTTCATGCGCTTTTTACCTTCTTTTTGTTTCTCGAGCAATTTACGTTTCCGTGAGATATCGCCGCCGTAACATTTGGCGAGGACGTTTTTACGGAGCGCCTTGATCGTCGAACGGGCCACGATCTTCGTTCCGACCGCTGCCTGAATCGGCACTTCGAACTGCATACGTGGAATGAGCGCCTTCAATTTCTCAACGATGACCTTCCCACGTTCGTAGGCGAAATCGCGGTGCACGATGAAGCTGAGCGCATCGACAAGTTCGTTGTTGAGGAGGATATCCATCTTGACGAGGCGTGACGGACGATAACCAATCAAGTCGTAATCAAGCGACGCATATCCTTTCGTGCTCGACTTCAACTGGTCGAAGAAGTCATAGACGATTTCACTGAGCGGGATGTCGTACGTGATTTTGACACGCGTCGTATCGATATACTGCATGTCGATGAAACTGCCGCGCTTCTTCTGACAAAGTTCCATGATGGCGCCGACATAGTCGTTCGGTGTCATGATGGCCGCTTTGACGTAAGGCTCTTCAATCGACTCGACTTTTTGTTGTTCCGGCATTTTCGACGGGTTATCGACATGGATGACGTCGCCGGCCGTCGTTGTGACGTGATAGATAACCGATGGCGCCGTCGTGATCAAGTCGATCCCGAACTCACGCTCGATTCGCTCTTGAATGATTTCCATGTGAAGCATGCCGAGGAATCCGCTGCGGAATCCGAAACCAAGTGCTTGTGACGTCTCCGGCTCGAATTCGAGCGCCGCATCCGATAACTGAAGCCGCTCGAGCGCTTCACGTAAATCGTTATATTTGGCGGCATCGATCGGATACAGACCACAGTACACCATCGGGTTCATTTTCCGGTAGCCCGGGAGCTGTTCCGTCGATGGATTTTTAGCGAGCGTGATCGTATCACCGACGCGGACGTCGCCGACCGTCTTGATTGACGCCGATAACGTACCGACATCACCGACGTTCAGTTCCTTCACCGAGACCGGTTTCGGTGTCGAGACGCCGAGATCCGTCACGTCGAACGATTTGCCGGTCGACATCATTTGGACTTTGTCCCCGACTTTGACCGAACCGTTGACGATTCGGATCGAGGCGACGACGCCACGATAGGCGTCATAATACGAGTCGAAGATAAGTGCTTGGAGCGGTGCCGACGGGTCACCGGTCGGTGGTGGAACGAGTTCGACGACTTGCTCGAGAATCTCTTCAATCCCGATTCCCGCCTTGGCAGAAGCCGGCACAGCGTCACTAGCGTCAAGTCCGATCACATCCTCAATTTCTTGACGGACGCGTTCGACGTCAGCCGATGGCAAGTCGATCTTGTTGATGACCGGGATGATTTCAAGGTCGTTATCAAGCGCGAGATAAACGTTCGCGAGTGTCTGAGCTTCAATCCCTTGAGCCGCATCGACGACAAGGACCGCCCCTTCACAGGCTGCGAGCGAACGCGACACTTCATATGTGAAGTCGACGTGTCCCGGTGTATCGATCAAGTGAAGAATATACTCTTCACCGTCTTTTGCGGTATAGTTCAATTTAACGGCGTTCAATTTGATTGTGATCCCACGTTCCCGTTCGAGATCCATCGCATCAAGCGTCTGTTCTTTCATTTCACGCGCTGTGAGCGCACCAGTTCTCTCGAGAATCCGGTCAGCGAGTGTCGACTTCCCATGGTCGATGTGGGCGATGATGGAAAAGTTCCGTATTCTCTTCTGACGATTCTCTAATTCTTGTTTGTTCATATATGGGTTCACCTATCCTTCTCATGCATACCGTGTCATTATATCAAAATCCTAAGTTAATGTGTACGACCTACTACAACAATACCACATATAGTTTTCAGAATAATCATCAAGTGGTTGCTTTTCGAATAACCGTTTGCTACAATTGTGCTTGTTCTGTTGAATGATTACTTGAAGTAATGAGAACATACACTTTCTTGTTTCAGGAGGTGAAATAACATGGCAAATATCAAATCAGCAATCAAACGTGCAAAAACTTCTGAAAAGCGTCGCGTAGCGAACTCGCAAGAGAAAGCAGCAATGCGTACAGCAGTAAAACGTGTTGATACTCTCGTTGTAGAAGGTAACAAAGAAGCGGCTCAAGAAGCTTTCGTCCTCGCTACGAAGAAAATCGACAAGGCTGCAGCAAAAGGTCTAATCCACCAAAACAAAGCAGGTCGTGACAAATCACGTCTCGCAGCTCGCATCGCAGCTCTCTAATTAGAGACTAAAACGAAACAGCCGCCTCCATTAGGAGCCGGCTGTTTTTTCGTATTTCATCACATAATGGGGTCCAATCCCTGGAATGTCGAACGCGTCACCGACCGTCACCAATCCGTTCCGTTCATAGAACCGGACGGCGATCGCTCGAGCGTTGCACCACCACGAATCACTGACCGCTTCATGCAACGCCTGTAAAAAGGACGAGCCAATTCCTTGGCCAGCAAATGCCGGGTCCGTTGCCATCCCTCTGAGCTGATACGGCACCGTCTGGCCGTCGAAGTCACGCCCCACTTCCATCACGGTCGCAATCGACACGACACGACCGTCTTCGACCCAGGCATAGTGGCGTGTCGTCTCGGCGTCATCCCCTTCAAAATAACATGTCTCGACTGCCTGTCCCGGCCGTAACACTTCATGCCGGAGCGGAATCACGTCCACGAGTCTCACTTCCTGTAATCCCATGTCTTCACCTCACAGTAACGTTAATTGGCAGACGAGTGTGTCAAAGACGATTTGCTTGTCGCCCCGTCCCGTCTTCATCGCCTCGTCCGCATCGGCAATCATCGTCAGCGCCCGGGCGAGCTGGGCCTCTGAGAAATTCCGGCTCGCTTGTGAGGCGAGTTTTACCGTATATGGATGCGCCCCGATTTTCGAGGCGATCTGCTTCTCGCCATAACCTTTCTCCGTCAACTGTTTGGCCAGATACATATTCCGGTACTGCCGGGCGAGGAGCGACAACAGACCGATCAATTCCTGCCCCTGTTTCTCCAAGTCCCGTACAAGCCGAAGCGCAGCATCCGCACGTCGGGCCACTAAAAACTCGGATAGCTGGAATACGTTATCCTCGAGCGTCCGCGGGACCAAGTCGTTGACGATCTCCATCGGGATGTCGGCGCCTTCACTCGCATAGAGTTGTAATTTCTCAAGCTCGCGCACGAGTTTTCCCCAATCGTCCTGACAGAGGAACAACAGACGCTCGACGGTCGCCCGCTCCATCTTTTGACCACGACGATTCAATTCGTCGCCGACGTAACGCATTAATTCGGATTGGCTCGGTTTTTTCGCTTCGAGGACGATGGCCCGTTCTTTCAGGCGTTTGACAACTTTTTTTCGTTCATCGAGTTTTTCCGCTTCAATGACAAAGACGAGCACAGAGTAAGGCGCCGGTTGTAAGACGTAATCCGTCAAGCGCTCGACGTTTTGTTTCTGCTTTTCTTTCGCCCCCGTCAAAAACTGGGCATGTTTGACGATGACGGTCCGATACTCACTGAAAAAAGGTACCGTCTCCGCTTCATCAAGCGCCGTATCGAGTGACGTCTCGTGCAAGTCGAGCTGCATGACATCAAATTGATCACCAGACGGGTTGGCGGCTTTAATGATCGACCGTTCCCACGTCTCTAGTAAATATTTCTCTGTCCCAAATAGGACATACACGTTCGACAACTTTCCGTTATGCAGCCACGGTTCATTCAAAACACACACCACTTTCACAATTTATTCTTATCTAAACATAGATTATCCTTCACTGATTCGCTATACTTAGGACGGAACCATTTCAAGGAGGGACTCACTATGCATATTAACTCTGTTCGCCCACAAAGCGAAAACCCGTTCGAGAACGACGTGCAGTGCAAACGTAACGATGCCATCGATTCAGCAATCGGCTTCATCGTCCCGTTCGGCTTTTTCTTCACCATCTTCGCGATCGGTGTCCTCATCAAGTTCTTGAGCTTATAAGTCAGTCAGAAAGCGATTGCCCCGGGGGAGCAATCGCTTTTTTAGTTTATCATAGATTTCTTGGAGTGACCCCCCTCGTTACGATCCCGCGACAGCGATTTCGTTCACAGACGACCATCCCGTCCTCGTCCGTCCGCAATAACCGTCTTCCTTCGATTCGCTCTAACGTGTCGGGGTGGGGGTGACCGTAGCGATTGTTCGCCCCGACGCTGACGACAATCCATTCCGGATCGACCCGCTCAATCAACTCACGACTCGAGGATGAGTCCGCCCCGTGATGTCCGAGCTTGAATACATCGACGTCGACGGTCGGGATCATCCCTTCCCGTGTGTCCGGTAAGTCTCCGGTCAATAAATAAGTGAGGTCCCCGACTTTCATGAACAGTGACACCGAGTTCGCATTCTCATCCTCTCCTGACTCGTCCGGGGCGACGACCCACATCCACGGGTACGGCCTGTCCCCGCTCGACAGGAGCCGGACCGGGACCTGATAAGCCGCCAGCTCGGCCAGTAACTCGTCTCGTTTGCCTTGATCCGCTACTTCCGCCGAGAGCCACACCTCATCGACTTCGATGGACGAGAGCAAACCGGACAGTCCGCCGACATGATCATGATCGGCATGGGTAAGCAGCAAGAAATCGAGACGCGTCTCCCCTCGCTTCCATATGTACGGGGCGACGACATCCGCTCCCGGATCATACGTGGACCGTTTCGATTCCTTCGGGTCTTGAAACACTCCGCCGACATCGATGACCCCGGTCACATCGCCATACTCGACGACGATGGCATCGCCCTGCCCGACATCTAGAAACGTGACGCGTGGCTGTTCGGTCCATTCCAACGAGACGTGAAGGAAGAAAAGGGAACTGACGGCCAGCGCCCAGCCCGTCCAGCGCTTCCATTCGAGTAAGATCAACCCACCCCACAGCACGGCAGCGAGCGTTACAGCGTGCCAAAACGTGAACTCGTGCAACGGGAGCCACGGCTGCCAGTCATGGTGCAGTTGGAACGTCCCGTTCAACCCGTCGAGGACCGGATAGAGGAGTGGTTCGGCCGTCGGTACGAGGTACGAGAGCAGTGTGATCGGAATGATGAACCAAGAGATCAACAGCCCGACGAGCACGTTATATACCGGTGCCAACATCGATAAAATTGGTTGCACGGGCCATAGGAAGATGAGACCGAACCATTGCGCATAGATGGCCAATCCGAACGGCCCCTTCCAAATCGACCGGGTCACGAGCAAAAATAGCGTCATCGCGACCGTCAATTGAAACCCTAGATTCCAGAACAGATAAGGTTGCACGGCGAGTAGCATCGCGGCACAC
Organism: Exiguobacterium mexicanum; assembly: GCF_005960665.1. Lineage (GTDB taxonomy): Bacteria > Bacillota > Bacilli > Exiguobacteriales > Exiguobacteriaceae > Exiguobacterium > Exiguobacterium mexicanum_A. The sequence goes on along the minus strand of NZ_CP040676.1, from coordinate 966,108 downwards.
CAACTCAGTAACCGAATCGGGTCACGGACACGGTAGCCGAACAGCGACAACCCGAGCAACAGATCGGCGACGAGAACGGCCCGTGCGACCGGTGGCGAAAACCCGGTCAGCCAGCCGAACAGCGTGACCGCGGCGATGATGAGTTGCGTCTTCGTCTCCTGACGAAACGGCAAACCGCGCATCAGCCAACGGAACGCCAAAACGAGGAGCGCGATATGTGACCCGGAGATGACGAGCAGATGAAGCAGACCCGTGACCCGGTAAGAGAACGAGGTGTCCTCATCGAGCAATCGGCTCTCCCCAAACAATAACGCCTCCATGTATAGCGCCACATCTGGTCGATACGTTGCCTCGATTCTCGCGAGCTGCCGTTCTTTCCAGCGGAGCATCCGCCCAGCTATCCCGTCACTCGGACGACACGCCTCGATGGCGACGTCACTCCCTTTGAACGTCAGACCGGCTCCGAGCGCCCACGCCGACTCATTGAATCCGCCCGTATTACGCAGCGGTGCGAACGGGATGTGCGTGAACGTGACGAGGCACGTCTCTCCGGGACGACCGAGTGCGAGGTCACGACCGGTCAACACACCTTCCGTCCCGTCGATTTGTCCATACAGCCGCGCTGATAGTCCGTTGTCCCGTCGGCTCTCGATGGCGAACAGATAGGGCCCCTCCTCCGGCAACGGTTCGGCGTCAGGACGTACGAACACGAACAGGACGAGCAGGACGGCGCCGATATGCGCATAGACGGATTGACCGCGACAGGTGAACGCGATGGCGACAGTCAACAGGAGGCAGAGGGCGACCGACCCGTACATCCCGGCAATCAATAGGCTGATCGGCAATAGTGGATACAGCGGCATGTCACGGGACCAATAAATAACCTTCCATGCTTTCTAACGTCTTCTCCCCGAATCCTTTGACGTTGCCAATCTCTTCGTATGACTTGAACGGCCCATGTTGTTTCAAATGATTGAGAATCGCCTCGGCTTTGGCCGGGCCGATGCCCGGTACGGTCATCAGTTCGTCCTTCGTCGCACTGTTGACATGGACCCCGTTCGTCCCCCCGCTCGCCTCTTCAGCGGCCGGCACAACGACCGTCTCTCCTTTTTTCGGGACGCTCACTTTCGTTCCATCGACGAGCAATTGGGCCAAGTTCAATTGTTCGGGGTCGGCCTCATCCGTCAAGACAGCGAGTGACAACACGTCACCGACACGCGCACCTTGTGGCATCGTATACATGTCCGGTGCCTCGACCGCCCCGGTCACATAGACGACGATTTCGGTCGGGACGCTCGGCTCGACTTCCGGTTCGGGTGTCGCAACGAACTGTTCGACCATCGGCGTCTCCGGTTCTTTCGAATAAAACATATAGCCCACCCCGATAAACAGTCCGATCAGCAGCACGACGACATATCGTTTCCACTTCTCCATACGTCCCCTCCTCGAGCGAGTCTTTTCTATAGTATGAAGAAACGTTGTCATCTGTGCCGAGGCCGAACTCGTCGTTTTCCACGCGCCTATCGGACGAAAGCATCCGCTTCCTGTACATAGCGAGACGATAAAAAAGAGACAAGCCGAAACTTGTCTCAGTGCTCTTCAAAATGTTGGACTTGGCTCGCGAGTGCCGCGGCTTGTCCTTCTAACTCTTGCATCAAAGCGAAAATCTGATCGAAGCTCGCTTGCTGCTCTTTCATCGAGGCTGCGACTTCTTCGTTCCCCGCCGCAAGTTCCTCGGTGACACCGCTCACTTCCTCGACCCGTTTCAAGACGTTCGTCACTTCCGAACTCGACGCGACCATCTCGCGTTCAATCGTACTGACAAACGAGGCGACGTGGTCCGTGCGGTCATGGATTCGGTTGAACGCCTGCTTCGTCATTCCGAACGCCTCGAGCTGTGCCGTCTGTTCCCGACTCGACTCTTCGACCATGTCCGTCAAGCGGACGACCTCGTCCCGGATCGTCTGGACGACACCAAAGATGGAACGTGTCGCCACGTTGCTCTCCTCGGCCAATTTCTTCACTTCGCTGGCGACGACTGCAAAACCTCGTCCTGCCTCCCCTGCCCGTGCAGCCTCGATGGCCGCATTCAAGGCGAGCAAGTTCGTCTGGGCGGCGACATCTTCCACGAGCTTCGCCATTTTTTCGATTTCTTCTGTTTTCCGGGCGAAATCATCCATCCGGTTGACGAGCGATGCGTTACGTTCGCTCGAACGTGCTAAAATCGCTTCCTGGTCCGTCAACGTCTCGATGCCGGCTGCGACTTCGCGTGTCATCTCAGACGTCTGTTCGGTCGTCTGCTTCGTCTGGTTCAAACTTGTCTCGAACGAGGTCGCCATGATGCCGACCGATTCAAGTGTCTCTTGCAGTTCGGTCGCAATCGACTGGGCCCCGTTCGCCATCTCATCGACCGCATTCGTGATGTTCGATGTCGTACTGACCACGGCCTCGTTCTCAGCAGCCGCCGTCTCTGTCATATCGTTCACTTTCATCGACGTGACACGGATGGAACCGATGACCGTCTGGAGCGACATCGTCATTTCCCGCATCGCTCGTTCTAAGCGTCCGATTTCATCACGTCGCGTCGAATCCGGCAGCGTGATCAATCGTCCGGCCGCGATTGCTTCCGCCGCCTCGACATTGCGTTCGAGCGGGTGGGTGATCGAGCGGGCGAAGAAGAAGTTGTATACACTGAGTGCGACGATGACAAAGACCGTCAACAATATGGACACGAGCAGGAGACGTTTTGTCTCACTCGCCGCCTCGGCTTGTAACGCCTCGTAGAATGTTCCATTTTTCAAGAGGAGCGTATTCACATCGTTCAATACCCCTTCAAGCTTCGCCGCTTGAATCCGGGCGGCGATTCCGCCGGCCTCGGCCGCCTCGACCTCGGCTCCGATTCGCTCATACTTCATCGTCGCACGTTCGAGGTGGTTCGCAAATTCAGGAATAAGATATGTCTGTTTCAATGTCGTAAACGTCTCCGTGTTTGTCGTCCGAATCCGCTCGAGCTGCGTGAGCGTCGATTGGCTCATCTGCTCACCGAGCGAGGTCCACAGGGACTGCTCCTGCAAGAGCGACGTCTCGAGTTGGGACAACTCAATCATCTGGGTGCCGTACTGCTCGTTATAAGTTTGCAGACGATTCAACGTCGACAAGACATAACTCATCATCAAGACAATCAATAAGACCGTGAACACGGTCGAAAAGATGAACCGTTTCCGTAAGCTCATTTCAGCGTCCCCTCCATCAACTGTTTCTGAAACGCCTCGAACCGTTTTGTCTCGTCGTCATCCCATTGGACACGACGAAGAGCGGCCAAACCGACACCGCCTTGATCGATCCCGAGTTCGACGTGAGCGTTGAACGCCTTCGCTTCGACCCGATCCGCGATTTCGACGATGGCCAAATCGACTTGTTTCAACATCGACGTGATGACCGCGTCCGGTGCGATCATCGATTGGTCGCTATCGACGCCAATCGCTTTCACGCCGTTCCGTTCCGCTGCTTCTAAGACACCGACCCCTGTCAGTCCTGCAGCGGCGTACAGCACGTCTGCTCCGGCTTCAATCTGTTTCTCTGCCAACTTACGTCCGATTTCAGGCGAGGCAAAATCGTTGGCGTAATCGACGAGCATCGTTACGTCTTCATTCACGCCTTTTGCACCGAGCTCGAAGCCGGTCCCGAATTTTTGAATCAGCTCGTTGTCGACACCCCCGATGAAACCGATTTTATTCGATTCCGTCTCGAGCCCCGCGACTGCCCCGGCGAGTGCACTGCCTTCCGTCTCTTGGAACGTCACCGAGATGACGTTAGGTAACGTCGATACGGCATCAATCAACGCGAACTGTTGCTCTGGATGTTCGGCCGCCACCGCTTCAAGATCCGTCTGACATGCGAAACCAAGACCGATGATAACATCATGTCCGTCCGCGACGAGCTGTTCGAACCCCGCTTTATATGTCTCCGTCTCGGCAAGCTCGCGATAGTCGACGAACCATTTCCCTGTCTCCCGGAGTTGCCCCATGCCGCGCATCGCCGCGTCGCTGAACGATTGGTCCCCGAGACCAACATCGGACAAGACGACGCCCATCGATTGACGTGTTTCCACGGTTTGTTCCGGTTGGTCGATGACAGACTGACAACCGGGCAACCAAGTCACACATGCGGCCAACAAGCCGATGATGAGTGATTTCTTCATAATAGCTACTTCCTCTCTCTAATGGTCTGACATCTCCCTTATCGTCAGAAACTGATCGAGTTTGAAGTCTTTCCTATCAAATTTAGAGGAATCCGCACGAAACAAAAAAGCCACAGACGATTGTCTGTGGCTCTCGGCTCACTCTTCGGTCGCGGCGAACGTCGATTCGCTCAATTCGCGATTCGCGCTCGGCTGGACGTTGCCTTTCCCGGCAAAATTGTCGAGTAAATCTTTCATGTCGATTCCTGACGACGCTTTGAGCGTCTGTTGGAGCGATGCCATCAAGTCTGTAGCGTAGCCTGTGACTTTGCCGGCACCCCCATCTTTCCCGCTGCCCGTATCGACGACCGTGATCTTGTCGATATTGCCAAGCGGTGCTGCAATCTGTTTCGCGTAGTCCGGAAGCATCTTGACGACCATGTCGAGAATGGCAGCCTGTCCATACTGTTCGAACGCTTCGGCGATTTTTTGTTTCGCTTCGGCTTCGGCGAGACCCGTCAAGCGGATAATCTCGGCTTCGGCTTCCCCTTTGGCCCGTTCCGAGTCCGCTTCGGCCACACCGGCGAGACGAACGCGTTCGGCGTCAGCTTTCGCTTCCGCTTCGATACGATATTTCTCGGCATCGGCCGAGGCGATTTGACGCGCCTTGTCGGCTTCCGCTGACTGTTCGATCGCATAGCGGTCGGCGTCGGCCTTTTTCTTCACTTCTGAATCGTATTGTTTCTCACGACGCATGATTTCTTTCTCTTCGAGCTCGATTTGCTTTTGACGCTCGATGATTTGGACTTGCATCTGTTGCTCGGTGACTTCTTGTTTGGCGCGGGCTTCTTCAAGTTCATACGCTTGGTCGGCCCGGGCCTTGGCGACGTCTTGCTCACGACGATAGGCGGCGATGCGGAGCTGGTTCTCTTTCTCGGCTTCTGCGATTTCCGAAGCCCGTTCGAGTTCAGCTTTCTTCGCGTCTTTCATCGCTTCTGCTTGTTTGATGCGTGTCTCTTTGTCCGCTTCGGCCGTTGCGATATCAGCATCGCGTTTCACTTGCGCGATTCGTGGTTTCCCGAGTGATTCGAGATAGCCGTTCTTGTCACGAACATCTTTAATCGTGAACGACACGATGACGAGCCCCATTTTCGCCAAGTCTTGTGAGGCGACGCGTTGGACTTCTTGTGAGAACTTATCGCGGTTCTTATAAATCTCTTCAACTGTCATCGAACCGAGGATGGAACGGAGGTGACCTTCGAGCACTTCTTTCGCCTCGTTCTCGCGTTCGATTTTCGGTTTGCCGAGGAACTGCTCGGCCGCCGTGGCGATCTCGCTGATCGAGCCACCGATTTTGATGATGGCCGTACCGTCCGCCATGACCGGTACGCCTTGCTCGGTGTACACTTCCGGCGTCGTCACTTCAAGTTTGCTCGAAAGAAGGCTGAGCGGTTCCGCTTGCTGGAACACCGGCAAGACGAACGTTCCGCCCCCGCGGATAATCTTTACACGGTTGCCCGACGCGTCGCTATGGACGTTCTTTTTCCCTAAGTAACTGCCGGTGACGATGAGCGCCTCATCTGGTCCGACCGTGCGATACTTCAACACGAATACGAAAATCAAGGCGAGCAAAATCACCCCGACGATAATACTGGCTAATATGGCTGTGCTCATAAGTTAAAACTCCTTTCGGATTGTCGGCTCGTCATATTCCATGACGACCGCAATGTTTCGTTCGACTTCGATGATGATGACCCGTCGATCACTCGGAATCGCTTTGCCGTCCACACTTTGAGCCGTCTTTAAAATCGAACCGATGACCGATTCGACGAGTACTTCCCCGTAACCGCCTTCCGGAACGGGGACGGTCAACCGTCCGACAAGTCCAACGAGCGATTCATCGGTCATCCCGATCGATTCTTCCGCGTTCGATAACGGCAAGAGGACGAATAAGTACAGGAGCGTCGTGAGCGCGAACGATCCGACGAGTGCGACGGCGAGCCCGATCATCGGGGACACATGGGCGAGCGCGTTCAAAATGAGGCCGATGCCCGCACCGAGTGCTAAAAATGACAGGATGACCGCTGGATTGAACCAACCATCGAATAAATCAAACGCATCTGAAAATAACATGTACAAAAATGTACCGAGACCGGCGATGATGAGTACCCACCAATACAGCTGATCTAACGATTCCATTACCACTCCTCCTCGGCGCGACGCTGTCGTTCATAGGAAAGAACACGACGCAAATGTTCGACTTCGAGTGCGAGTGCTTGCTCGATCGTGTCCCATTCGGACAAAGGCCGGGTCGGTTGATCGACCACCTGCCGCACACGTCCTAACGTCTGTTCGAGACGCAAGCGGTCGTAGCGATCGACCGCTTCCGCTCGCTCTTGTCGCAATAGCGATAAAAAATGATCGACTTCCGCTTGCAGCGCAATGATTTGTTCGGTCGCCGCGGCCGACGATTCTTGCATCAGCAGGCGACGCACCCTGACTTGATGGGCGATCAGCTTCGCAATCCTAGCCTCTAGCTCGAGAATATGTTTATAGAGAGATCCCGCCTCATCTTCATCCGTGTCATCGCGCCACCACATCTCCGACTCACCTCTCTTCTTTCTTTACTCACTTGTCTATACGTTTAGAGCGAAACTTTGGTTTCAAAATATCTAAAAAAAATGTAAGATTGATTTGCTAGAGTTAGAAAGGAAGTGCTCACGTTGGGCAATCAAGTCATCAAATTGTCGACCGCGGCCCAAGAAGAACTTATCGCGAGTTATCGGGCCCACGCGGTCAATCCACCGCCCCATGCACGATTCAGTGCCAAAACACCTCAGTGTGTGATTACGGTCTACAATTCGGGTAAAGTCATGTTCCAAGGACGCGATGCCGACAGCGAGGCCGCAAAATGGGGAACGAGTATAAAGAAAGAACCAAGTGTGCCTAAAACCGTTCTACCGGAAGGCTTTTCGGACTGGTCTGTCATCGGGAGCGATGAAGTCGGAAAAGGAGATTATTTCGGACCGCTCGTCGTCGTCGCCGCCTATGTGCCGAAAGAGAAAATCGCCCTTGTCAAAGAGCTCGGGGTCAAAGACTCAAAACTGTTGTCCGATACAGAGATCGTCCGCATCGCCAAAGATTTACATGTTACCATCACCTATCAGAAAGCGACGCTGCACAATCCGGCGTATAATAAGATGCAGCGAACGATGACGCAAGGTAAAATGACGGCCATCGCTCATAATGCCGCCTTGTCGGCCTTATTACAGAAGCTCGATGCGACACCGGACGCGATTTTAATCGATCAGTTCGCTGAAAAGAACGTCTATTACAACCATTTGCGATCTGAAAAGGCGGTCGTCAAAGACGACGTCTATTTCTCGACTAAAGCGGAAGGACTGCACGTCGCCGTGGCCGCCGCCTCGATTCTCGCCCGGGCCTTGTTCTTAAAAGAAATGGACAAGTTAAGCGCGACACTCGGGGTCACGTTACCGAAAGGGGCCGGTGCCAAAGTCGATCAAGTCGCTGCCGAGTTGATCATCCGTTACGGTCAAGAACGTTTGAACGAAGTGGCGAAAGTCCACTTCGCCAACACGAAGAAAGCGATCCGTTTGAGTGAGCTGAAACGATAGTCCTCACTTCGAAGATATGGTATATTAATTTTAGGGTTTAATGAACTTAAAAATTTTTGGAGGATAGCGTTCATGTTGCATTATAAAACGTACACTTTAAGCGACGACCATCCTTGGGTCATCTTCATCCATGGCGCCGGTGGAAGTCTGTCGCATTGGTATCGTCAAATTCGGCCGTTCAAAAAAAAATATAACGTGCTCTTGCTCGATCTCCGTGGACACGGCGGCTCGTACAACGAAGAACAGTCGTTGAACCAACCGCTGAACGCATATACGCTCGACGTCGTCGTCGAAGACGTCGTCGAAGTCATGGATCATTTGAAGATTGAAAAAGGACATATGGTCGGCCTGTCGCTCGGGACAATCGTCATCCAGGCGATGTTCGAGCACCATCCGGAACGAATCGCTTCCGTCGTGCTCGGTGGGGCCATCGTCAAGTTCAACGTCCGCTCGACGTTGTTGATTCGACTTGGCAGTCTCGTGCAGAGCTTCGTGCCGTACATGTGGCTGTATCAGTTGTTCGCGTGGATCTTGCTACCAAAAAAACGTCATAAAAAATCACGGATGATGTTCGTCCGCGACGCGGCCAACCTATGCCAGCGCGAGTTCATCCGCTGGTTCAAGATGACCGAGAATATGAATCCGTTGCTTCGTCACTTCTCGTCAATCGAGACGAACGTACCGATTCTCTATATTATGGGTGATGAGGACTACATGTTCCTCGAAGCTGTCGAACGGACCGCGAAACATCAACCGACGGCTCGCGTCCAGGTCGTCTCGGACTCGGGTCACGTCGTCAACGTTGACCAACCCGATCACTTCAATTCGATCTCGATGGCGTTCATCGATCAACAAGTCGGCTCACTCGCCGCCAGCACATCTTAAAGAAAGACGGTCCTGCAAGGTAAACTGTACCCTGAGTAGTAGACACTAAAAAAAAGTCTACTGCTCAGGGTTTTTGTGTACACTGGACTAAATCATATTGGGAGTGAATTCGAGTGTCGAAGAAGATATTTACGTCAAAAGAAATAGATGCGCTAGCCGCAAATCCTTACGTTAAATCTGTGAGCCCGAAAGGGATCACGTATACCGATGAGTTTAAGGAACTTTTTATAGCACAGACGTTGGAAGGAAAGTTCCCTGTGGAAATCTTCCGGGGATGTGGATTCGATGTGGAGGTACTCGGTGAACGGCGTATGAGTTCTTGTAAAAATCGTTGGACACGAGCTTACCGAAAAGATGGGGTAATGGGGCTGCGCGATACACGATCAAGTAATTCAGGACGTTGGAGAGATAAAGAGCTGTCGACAGAAGAACGGTACGCGAAGCTCGAGGCCGAAAACAAACTGTTGAAAGCAGAGGTCGAACTATTAAAGGAGATCCGCCTGGCGGAAGGGAGAGGAAAGCTGGACTTAACGCATCGCAAAAGTATGAGCTGATTCAAGGTGTCATCATCAAGCACAAAATGAAGGGGATGGTCAGCCATCTCTGCCAGGTGGCCGGGGTGTCACGTCAGGGATACCACGCCTATTTCTCGGAACGGAGGAGACAGACCAGACAGGAGCGCGAATCGAAAGACGTGGCTCTTCGTGACCTCGTTCTGAAGGCGTTCCACTTCAAGAAGCGCAAGAAGGGTGCTAGGCAGATCAAGATGGTGCTGTCTGGTCATTTCGGTGTGACGATGAACCTGAAGTGTATCCGACGTATCATGCGGAAATACAACATCGTGTGTCCAATCCGCAAGGCGAAGCCATACAAACGGCTCATTAAGGCGACGGCCGAGCACCGGGTGGTGCCGAATCGCCTCAAACGCGAATTCAAACAGGGCACTCCCTACAAGGTGCTTCTCACCGATATCACCTACATATTTTACGGGAACGGTAAGCGAGCCTATCTTTCGACCATCGTGGACGGTTCGACCAATGAGGTACTGGCGCATCAACTCTCTGAGAACATCAATCTCGACATTGTATTGGATACGTTGAAGCGTTTACGGAAGAACCGGAGGATTCGCTTGGACAAGGACGCATTCATCCATTCAGATCAAGGAGGGCACTACACGAGCCCGACCTATCAGAAAGAGGTGAAGCGTATGAAGCTAGGTCAATCCATGTCCCGACGGGGCAACTGTTGGGATAACGCTGTCCAGGAATCATTCTTTGGACATTTCAAGGATATCGTCGAGTTAAAGGCCTGTACCACGTTCGATTCACTACAGCGTGAAATCCGAAAAACCATTAACTATTACAACCATCATCGTTATCAATGGAACATGAAAAAGATGACTCCCGTACAGTACAGGAATCATCTCCTTGAATCAGCATAAGTTTTTTTATTAATGTCCTTTACAAGGGGTACAGATTAAGGGGCCGTCTTTCTTTTTGAGTGGTTTTCAATTTTTTTCAAATGAATTTTCAGAAAATATTGATTATTGAAAAATATCATGTTACTCTTAGACAAATCTTAACAAACGGAGGAGCTGGCACTGATGAAAACCCATGCACAACACGGCCTACTGATTATTATTCGACTGAGGGACTGAAAATCGACTCGATGACCGAGACGAATTTTTGGGCCCTTGTTTCGATGGTTTCGGACGAGGCGCTCATGGTTTGACCGACGCGCCTATCCAATCTGGATAGGTTTTTTTATTGGAACGATACACATAGAGGAGATGATGGAAGTGAAACAGTACGCAATGGATCGGATGATCAAAATATCAGCAGGAATGGCAAGCGCCGTCCTTGTCACGCTCGGGGTCGGCCTCTTGATTGAAACGATTGGGAAGATGGCCGGAATCGAGACACTCGTCTTGATCGGCCAAGTCGCGAAATCGTTGCTCGCCCCGGCACTCGGTGCCGGTGTCGCCTACCAGCTCGGCGGCAATACCCTCGTTTTGTTCAGTGCGATGATTGCGGCAACCGTCGGTGGTGCGGCGCTCCAACCGACCGAGAGCGGGCTCGTGCTCGTACCTGGTCAACCGATCAGTGCTTTAATCGCGGCCGCGGCTGCGGTTTGGCTTGGTAAACGTGTCCTCGGCAAGACGAAGTTCGACATGATGGTCGTCCCGGTCACAGCCGTCCTCGGCGGCGGGATCGTCGGGGTCGGGGCAGCCGCCGTCACGACACCGCTCATCAACTCGATCAGTGCGAGCATCACCGCTTCGGTCAATACATCGCCAATCGCGACATCGCTCGTCATCGCGCTCGTCTTTAGCGTCATGCTCATGTCGCCTGCTTCATCGGCCGCACTCGCCATCGCGCTCCAGCTCGACCCGGTCGCCAGCGCCGCCGCGTTGATTGGATGTACGGCCCAGTTCGTCGGCTTCACCCTCATGGCGTATCGCCAAACGGATCCGGGCGGGTTGGTCGCCTCGTTTTTCGTCACACCGAAAGTGCAGTTCCCGAACGTCGTCAAAAACCCTCGCGTCGTCATGCCACCTTTTATCGCGGCGATGATCAGCGCTCCGATCGCGACGCTCGTCTTCTCGCTCGAGGTCCCATATGAGATCGCAGGGCTCGGCCTCAACTCGTTGATCGCCCCGCTCAACATCCTTGCCGCGCAAGGAATGGACGCGTTCCTCATCTTCGTCGGAACGGGTGTCGTCCTCCCGGCCGTCATCACGCTCCTGTTGTATAAAGTGACATGCCTCGTCGGTTGGACGAAGTTCGGCGACTTGGCTCTCGAGGTCCAGTAAACTCAAAAAAGGTGTCCACACGGGGTGGACACCTTTTTTAGGTTAGGCGCGAACTTCTGCGCCGTGGGCCGCTTGAACGGCCGCAAGGATTGCTTCATACGACGCGGTCACTTCTTCATCCTGAAGCGTGCGCGTCGGGTCTTGATATTTGAGCGAGAAGGCGATCGATTTTTCATCGTCTCCTACGTTCTCCCCGACATAGACATCGAACACGGCGAGGTCGATCAAGAGCGGTCCGGCAGCCTGTTTAATCGTTGCTTCGACTTGACCCGCCGGGATATCCCGCTTCAAGACGAGTGCCAAGTCGCGTGAGATCGATGGGAAACGTGGCACATCTTCGTAGACGAGTTGTGCCGTCTGATGCAACACATCCAAGTCGAGCTCGAATACGTACACTTCTTTCAAACCGTACGCTTCTTTTGACACGCCCGGATGGACTTGTCCGACATAGCCGATGACACGTCCGTCCACGAGGACGTTCGCAGTCCGGCCCGGATGCATATCCGCAATCGTCGCCGCCTCATACGTCGCGTCGATGCGAAGTGCATGCAACAGCGTATCGACGATGCCTTTGGCGACAAAATAGTCGACCGGGACACGTGTGCCTTGCGAGCGATGGTCGTACCAAAGCCCCGTCAATACACCGGCGACGCGTTCCGTTTCGCGTGGTAACGTCTCGCCTTCTTCCACGTAGACGCGCCCTGTTTCATACAAGCGCACATTCGCTTGTTGGCGTGACGTGTTGTATCGCGCCGCTTCGAGGAGACCTGGGACGAGTGAGGTCCGGAGCACTGAGCGCTCTTCGCTCATCGGCATCGCCAAGTTAACTTTGTCCGAGCCTTCCCCACTGAAGCGTGCGGCGTGTCCGACGCTCGTGAGCGAGTACGTGATCGCTTGCGACAATCCTGTCCCTTGAAGGACACGACGAACTCGGCGACGTAACACGTTCTCTCGTGGGAGGTACCCTTTTGAACGCGACGCCGGGAGTGTCGACGGCAGACTGTCATACCCATAGAGGCGCGCCACTTCTTCCGTGATGTCGGCCGGTAGTTCCAAGTCAGGCCGGCGTGACGGTACGTGGACCGTCAACGTCTCGTCTCCGGTCACGTCGAGACCGAGTCGCTCCAAGATGCGGACGATCGTCGCTTGTTCGAGGTCCATCCCGAGGCGATGGTTGATATAGGCGACCGAGACATCGATCGTCCGGGCCGCTGAAGCTTTGTCCCCAGCGACGACGATGTCGCTGATCGTGCCACCGCTCACTTCGACGATGAGCTCGGCGGCACGGTCGAGGGCCAGTTGCAACCGTTCCGGGTCGACTCCTTTTTCAAAGCGGGCACTCGAATCCGAACGCAATCCGAGCGTACGGCTCGTCTTCCGGACCGATGCCGGTGCGAAGTAGGCCGACTCGAGGATGATACTCGACGTCGTCGCATCGACTTCTGTGTTCGCACCGCCCATGACGCCGGCAATGGCGACAGGACGTTCACCGTCCGTGATGACCATCATCGTGGCATCGAGCGTGCGCGTCACGTCATCGAGCGTGACGATTTCTTCGCCGTCATGCGCTTGACGGACAGCAATCGTCGTCCCGAGTTTCGCCGTATCGAACGCATGTAGCGGCTGGCCGAGCTCGAGCATGACATAGTTCGTCACATCGACGACGTTGTTGATCGGCCGGACACCTTCGGCAATCAAGACGTTCTTCAGCCATTGTGGCGAATCTCCGATTGTGACACCATCGACGCGACGTGTCGCGTAGTACGGGCAGTTGTCTGTCTCAAGACGGACACTGACCGCGTTTGGTGCTTCCGTCGTCACATCTGCCGACGGAAGCGTGTAAGGGCGCTCGAGAATGGCCGCGACTTCATGGATGATTCCGTATAGGCTCAAGCAATCCGAGCGGTTCGGTGTCAACCCGAGCTCGATCACTTCGTCGTCAAGGTCGAGTAAGCTGATGACGTCCGCACCGACCTCGACCGATTCACGGAACGTATGGATGCCGTCCTGTTCATCTTCACGAATCTGCTTCTTCTCAAAACCGAGTTCCTCGAGTGAGCAGATCATGCCTTGTGACTCGACACCACGCAGTTTCGCTTTCTTAATTTTGAGTCCTGGGAGACGAGCTCCGACCGTCGCCACGATGACGTGCTGTCCGGTCGCGACGTTCGGTGCGCCGCAGACGATTTGCACCGGGCTGTCCGCACCGATATCGACCGTCGTCACGTTCAACTTGTCCGCTTCGGGATGCTTCTCGCACGAGAGGACGTGACCGACGACGAGTCCTGACAATCCTTCAGCGCGGCTGATGACGCTCTCGACTTCGATTCCGTTCTTCGTGATCAAGTCTCCGAGTTCTTGCCCGCTCAAGTCTGATACATCAATATATTGATTCAACCATTTTTTCGATAATAACATATGTGTTCCCCCTTAGAATTGCTCGATGAAACGTAGATCGTTTGTATAGAAGTGACGGATATCGTCTACTCCATGTTTTAACATCGCCATCCGTTCGACGCCGATCCCGAATGCGAATCCAGACATCTTCGTGGCGTCATAGCCAGCCATCTCGAGAACGCGTGGATGGACCATGCCGCCTCCGAGAATCTCAATCCAGCCTGTTCCCTTACAGACGTTGCAGCCTTTGCCTCCGCATTTGAAGCAAGAGATATCAACTTCGACTGATGGTTCCGTGAACGGGAAGAAGCTCGGGCGAAGACGAATCTCACGCGTCTCACCGAACAATTGCTTGACGAACACTTCGAGTGTGCCTTTCAAATCAGCCATCGAGATGTGCTCATCGACGACAAGCCCCTCGATTTGCATGAACTGGTGTGAGTGTGTCGCGTCGTCTTCGTCGCGGCGGTACACTTTCCCCGGGCAGATGATTCGAATCGGTTTCCCGTCGGCTTGGAGCATCGTCCGGGCCTGAACTGGTGACGTGTGTGTCCGGAGAAGCGTCTCATCCGTGATATAGAACGAGTCTTGCATATCACGTGCCGGATGGTCTTTCGGCAAGTTGAGCATCTCAAAGTTGTACAGGTCTGTCTCGACTTCCGGGCCTTCGGCGATTGTATAGCCGAGCCCGACGAACAAGTCTTCCATCTCATCGACGATTTGTTGAAGTAAATGGGTATGGCCCGGCAGCGCCGTCCGACCCGGTAGTGTGACGTCGATTGTCTCAGCCGCGAGTTTCGCTTCAAGTTCGACCGCCTTCACTTCCTCGATCCGTGCCTCTAACGTGTCTTGGATCGTCGTCCGGACCGTGTTGACCAACTCTCCGACGACCGGACGTTCTTCAGGAGAAAGTTTCCCCATCCCACGAAGCACCTCGGTCATCGGACCTTTCTTCCCTAAATATTTGATGCGGACATCGTTCAATTCTTTTTGCGACGAAGCCGCCTGAATCTCATGCAATGCCTCTTGCTGTAATTGTTCTAACTGTTCTTTCATCCTTATTTCCTCCTCTACAAAAAAAGTCCCTCCAGTCGATGACTGAAGGGACGAATAATCGCGGTACCACCCTACTTGGCCGAAATCGGCCCACTTGAGAGCATCGATATCGGGATGCTACCCCGGTGTTGTCTCCAACACGACTCGAGAGTGAATTCGGCGCCGACCAAGGCATCGGCTCGCAGTCTCGGCCCATGCTCCCTGTACTCGTTCGGTAGTTCGCGTACTATGCTCTTTCAACGTCTATTCGGTATGTTGTTCGATGTTATAAACCTATCACGATTTTTCAGTGCTGACAAGATTATTGTAATGCGATCCGGTACATGAGGATGCCCGCCGCAACAGCCGCGTTCAATGATTCGGCATCGCCGAGAACCGGGATATGAACGCGCGTGTCACATAAATCAAGTACGTCGTTATGGACGCCTTGCGCCTCATTGCCGATGACGAGCGCGACTTTGTCCTTGAAGTCGACTTGTTCGTAAGACGTCGCTTTCGCGAGTGCGGTCCCATACACATGGAAGCCTTCGCTCTTCAGTTCTGGCAGCGTCTCGAGCAAATCGACCGAGCGCACGTTCACGTGGAACAACGAACCTTGCGTCGCCCGGACGACCTTGGCGTTGAACGGGTCGACCGTCCCTTTGCCGAGGAGGACCGTGTCAAATCCGGCCGCATCGGCCGTGCGAATCATCGTCCCGAGGTTACCCGGGTCTTGAATCCGGTCGAGGACGAGGACGTGCTTCATCTTCCGTTCGACCGGGGCCATCTTGACGACGGCGAAGACGCCTTGCGTCTTCTCCGTTTCAGATAACAGGTCGGCCACATGGTCCGATAGTTCGAGGACCGGCATCTCATCGAGGCGCCACGATCCTTTCGGGGTATACGATTCCCCCATAATCAGCTGAACGAGTCGTCCGGCACGAATCGCCTCGTCGACCAAATGCTCCCCTTCGACTAAAAATTGCCCGGACTCTTGTCTGCCTTTTTTTGTCATCAATCGCTTTAAGCGTTTGATCGTCTCACTTTTCGTAGACGTGATTTTCGTCATATTATCCCTCTTTCAACCATTGAACCGTTTCTTGGTCGAGTCGTTTCGTGAGCGCTACGACCAAATCGACGGCTGCTTCATAATCTGCTTTGTGAATGATCGAGACATTCGTATGCAAATAACGGACCGGCACCGTGAGCGCGACGGCCGGCATCCCGACTCCAGACAAATGGAACCGACCTGCGTCTGTCCCGCCGCCCGGCGTCAAATCCAATTGGTACTTGATGTCGTTCTCTTTGGCCACGTCGACAATCAAATCGATGAGGCGTGGGTTCGTGACGGTCGTCGCATCAAAGAAGATGACTTGGACCCCTTCCCCGAGTTTCGACAATCCTTCTGCCGGTGTCATTCCTGGCGTATCTCCAGGAATGCCTGTATCGACGGCGATGGCGACGTCTGGTTTGACCAAGTTGGCGGCCGTGACGGCGCCACGCAACCCGACTTCTTCTTGGACCGTCGCTCCAGTGTAGACGACACCTGGTACTTGTTCGTTCTTCAAACGTTTCGCCGCCTCGATCGCGATGGCACAACCGATTCGGTTATCCCATGCTTTCGCCATCAAGAAATCTTCGTTCTTCATGACCGTGAACTCACAATGCGGGACGACCGTATCGCCCGGACGAATGCCCCACTCGGCCACTTGTTCTTTCGACGTTGCACCGATATCAAGGAACATGTCTTTGATCTCAACCGGCTTCTTGCGTGCCTCGACCGGAAGGACGTGAGGTGGTTTGGCACCGATGACGCCTGGGATTTTCTCTCCCGAGCGTGTGACGACGTCCATGCGCTGTGCGAGGAGAACTTGGTTCCACCAGCCGCCGAGTGCTTGGAAGCGGAGGAAACCGCCCTCTTCAACGCGCGTGACCATGAACCCGACTTCGTCCATATGACCGGCAATCATGACACGCGGACCTTCCGCATCGCCCGTCACTCGACCAAACAGACTGCCGAGCCCATCCTGTTCGAACGTTTCGACGTGAGGTTCTAAATACTCACGCATGAGTGAGCGGACTTCACCTTCATTTCCAGGGACACCTGTGGCATCCGTCAAGCGTTTCAACATATGTAATGATTCGTTCATGGGGCATCGCTCCTTCGATTTTTGATTAGTAACCTTGATTTTGTCGCTCATGGTTCTTTTCATTTTTCGCCATATACGCCATCGCCATCAACTCTTCATTGATCCCGAGCGTATAGCCAAGTTCGAGATAAGCCGCCATCAGCGTCTCGTACATCGGTTCCGTTTTCGACAAACCAAAGTTCGTCACTTTGCGGAACACGTCTAAAAAAGCGTCAGTCGCGTCAAGATACGAGCTACCTGCCGGGAACGAATCACGTTCATACCCGAGGGCAAGTCCGAGCGACAATAAGAAATGAATACCGTCGACATACTCTTCTAAGATCACGTCTTGAGGCGACGGGCCCTTCGTTGACCAAAATTTAAAACTACGGGTCTCATTGGCGAGTTCACCAAGCTCGACGAGCAAAGCAAGCAAACGCTCATCAAATTGGTTCCCGGATAATTGATGTTCTTCTTTGATCCGCTCATCTAATTCACGCTGCCGATCAAACAATGTTGTCCAGTTCACCGGTTGCTCCTCCTATTCTCCATTCAAAGCAGTACTAAAATCATTAAAGACCAGCCGACTGCCAAAATCAATACTTGTATTTGAACACGTTTTGGGGCATGAACCGCCTTTTTACGCGTCAAATGAAGTCCGAACAGGGCACCGATCGCACCGCCTGCGTACGCGTACAAGACGTTGAAATCACCTTCTCCGAGCGTATAACGTTTCGCCTGCAAATAGGTGTAGACGTTCAAGACGATGAGCGCCAATGCGACGATGGCTAAGACTGATTGATCCATGGGACGTCCTCCTTATCTTAAGTTTAAGGAAAAAATCTGAAAAAAGAAAGCGCCGAGATAAGGTCTCGGCGCTGTCGATTGAACGATTACGCGTTCAATTTTGATTTAGCTGTATCAGCAAGTGACGCGAATGCTTGTGCATCTGTCACAGCAAGCTCAGCAAGCATCTTACGGTTGATGTCGATCCCTGCGAGCTTGAGGCCGTGCATCATACGGCTGTATGAGAGGCCGTTTGTGCGTGCTGCCGCATTGATACGTGTGATCCAAAGACGACGGAAATCACGTTTCTTTTGACGACGGTCACGGTAAGCGTACATGAGTGACTTCATGACTTGTTGTTTTGCTACTTTAAATAGAATGTGTTTCGAGCCAAAATAACCTTTGGCAAGCTTGATTTGCTTTTTACGACGTTGACGAGTCGTATAACCGCCTTTTACGCGTGGCATATGGTTTCCCTCCTAAATTCTTTCTGTATTACTTCGCGATCATGTTGCGAATGCGTTTGAAGTCTCCAGCTGATACGATAGCACCTTTACGGAGCTTACGTTTCGCTTTAGTCGATTTGTTACCAAACAAGTGACTTGTGTAAGCGTGTGAACGCTTGAGTTTACCTGATGCAGTACGTTTGAAACGTTTAGAAGCACCACGGTGCGATTTCATTTTCGGCATGAGTATTTCCTCCCCACTATGACTCGATGATTAATCTTCTTTCTTCGGAGCCAGCACTAAGAACATGCTGCGTCCTTCCATCTTCGGCTTTTGCTCAACTGTTGCCAAGTCGGCACATTCCGCCGCCAATTTTTCCATAACGCGTCGGCCGATTTCCGAGTGTGTGATGGCGCGTCCGCGGAAACGGATCGACGCTTTCACTTTGTTTCCATTTTCAAGGAATTTGCGAGCGTTACGCAATTTCGTTTGGAAATCGTTTTCCTCGATTGTCGGGCTGAGGCGTACTTCTTTCAATTGGATGACTTTTTGGTTTTTACGCGCTTCTTTCTCCTTTTTCTGGAGTTCGAAACGGTATTTCCCATAGTCCATGATTTTAGCGACCGGTGGGTTAGCTTTATCGGCGACCAAGACGAGATCGAGTTCAGCCTCTTCTGCTAAACGTAATGCTTCATTACGCGATTGCACACCGAGTTGTGCACCGTCCGCTCCAATTAAGCGAACTTCACGGGCACGAATGTTTTCGTTGATAAAGAGCTCTTTGCTAATGGTTAGCACCTCCATCGTGCGATTGCACGAGTTTTAGATTGATAAGACAACATGGCAATAAAAAAAGCGTCGGCAGTTTCCCGCCCACACATCATTTCGGAGTCAGCAGAGACCAAGGCTCGACTGCTTCACGTACATGATGGACCTGACCGAAGCTGTTCGGACGAGGTGAGAAGCGGGCGCTTCTGCTTTGTTGTATTTAATCACTATGTCATCTTAACACCAATAGAATTAAGATGTCAAGAATTCGCGCATGAATAATTGGTAGCTCACACTTTTATGATGATAACAGTCATTTCGTTGTTTCGCAATACCTTTTCCGAGGGAATAAAATAAAAAAGGAGGGATGGGCCGTGTCTTGGAGACAGCAAGTGAAAGGTGACCATGATTATCACGACCAAATCAAACACATCGTACAAGAGACGATGCGCCACCATGACGTGAGTGATGCCAAGCTCGAAGCGGTATTGACAGACCTTTTAGAAGAGATGAACCGAATCACGTTGAAGATTGTGGACGACCACGAGTCTGCTCGCGACTATATCCATAAACGATGGTATTGAAAAAGGGCCGAGGCCCTTTTTTCAATACCATTTGTCATGTACTCAAAGCCCGTTCAATTCGTCAACGACTTGAAGAAGTTGCTGAGCGCTTCGAACAAACGGGCGAAGAAGCCTTGGACTTCCTCGGTCTCGAGAAACGCCTGAACGTCTTGACCGGCCCCTTGTAACCCATTGCTGATTGCACCCCAGTCGAGGTTCGCCTGCTGCATGTTCTCGAACAACGTCGTCAATTGCGTCAACTGCGTATCAGACAGTTGGACGTTGTTTTGATTCAACACTTGGATGACGATATCTCGAATCTCGATGTTCGTCTCCGGTGCCTTATTCGCAATTTCTGCTTTGATCTCGTTCATGAGTCCGGCCACATCTTCTTGCCCGACCGTCTTCCCGATCTCAGAGGTGACCGCGAGCTCTTCTTGCGCCAAGTCTTTCCGTTCCTCGCTCAATTGAATGCCCGTCTCCGCGGCCGTCTGATCATAGGCTTTCATGATGCCCGTCAAAGCCGACGTCCCGGTGACGCGAATCGGCGACGTGATATAAATATCGGCATCCGTGACGCCTGCCGTCACGAGAGCATTCGCATACATATCTTCGGTCACCCATGTGACATTCTCCGTTTTGATATCGAGCCCGGTCCCGTCGGTCAGTTTGATGCGGGCTGATGAATACATCCCCCCGCCGCGCTGCGCTTGCGGGACGGCATCCCCTAAGTATTTATCTTCATCGGCTGCGGTCGTGATGATCGGCTCAATCCCCGCCGGTGCCTCAACCCGTTCGAGCACCCAGTCCCGTTGGCTCGCCGATAACGACTCTCCGAGTGTGACAATCGTATCATCGACGATGGCTTCTGCGTTTACTTTTGGAATCATGCTTGTCGCGACGACCGAACCGATCGTCAACGCCACTAATGGTTTCATATAATTCAAAATGAATCACTCCTTTCTTCTACCATACGTGTTTGATGAAGTCTTCCGCATCCGTCTCAAGACCGAAAAAACGACCACCCTTCCAATGAAGGATGGTCGACATATTAACGTGAACGGTTGGCGATCTCTGCTGTAAGTGACGACAAGAATTCATCGAGCGTGGCCGATACTTGTTCTTGTTGTCCATAACGACGGATGTTGACTGCACGCTCATCACGTTCTTTATCTCCGAGGACGAGCGTCATCGGGATTTTCTTCATCTGTGCTTCCCGAATCTTGTAGCCGAGTTTCTCGTCCCGAAGGTCCGTTTCGACGCGGACACCGCGCTTGACGAGCTCTGCTTTCACTTCCGCGACGTATTCGTCGTGGACGTGTGAGACCGGGATCAATTTGACTTGGACCGGGGCGAGCCATGTCGGGAACGCGCCTTTATATTCTTCAATCAAGTATGCGACGAAACGCTCCATCGTCGAGACGACCCCACGGTGAAGGACGATTGGGCGATGGTCTTTGCCGTCTGGTCCTGTGTACGTCAAGTCGAACCGCTCAGGGAGCAAGAAGTCGAGTTGGACCGTCGACAACGTCTCTTCTTTGCCGAGCGCCGTCCGGACTTGGACGTCGAGTTTCGGTCCGTAAAATGCCGCTTCACCTTCCGCTTCGAAATACGGGAGACCGAGCTCATCCATCGTCTCTTTCAACTGGCGTTGGGCTGTTTCCCAAATTGCGTCGTTGTCGAAATATTTCTCTTTGTCGGCCGGGTCACGGTACGACAAGCGGAAACGATAGTCTTTGATGCCGAAGTCAGCGTACACTTCTTGAATCAAGTGGACGATATCTTTGAACTCTTGCTTCATCTGTTCCGGTGTGACGAACGTGTGCCCGTCGTTCAACACCATGTAACGGACGCGTTGGAGGCCTGTGAGCGCACCTGACATCTCGTAACGGTGCATACCGCCGAGCTCGGCGATGCGAAGCGGGAGTTCGCGATATGAGCGCGGCTCATGTTTATAAATCGTCATGTGGTGCGGACAGTTCATCGGACGAAGGACGAGTTCCTCGTTGTCCATCTCCATTTTCGGGAACATGTCGTCTTGATAGTGATCCCAGTGACCAGACGTCTTATACAGGTCGACCGAACCGAGGACCGGTGTGTAGACGTGCTGATACCCGAGCTCGAGCTCTTTGTCGACGATATAACGTTCGACCGTCCGACGGATCGAGGCACCTTTCGGGAGCCACATCGGCAAACCTTGGCCGACTTCTTGCGACACGAAGAAGAGATCGAGTTCTTTCCCGAGCTTGCGGTGATCGCGCTCTTTCGCTTCTTCCAATAGACGCAAGTGTTCCGCGAGTTGTTCTTTCGTCGCGAACGCCGTTCCGTAAATGCGTTGGAGCATCTTATTGTCCGAGTCGCCGCGCCAGTACGCCCCGGCCACGCTCATCAACTTGAACACTTTCAACTTCGATGTCGACGGGACGTGCGGCCCACGGCATAAGTCGAAAAATTCGCCTTGATGGTAAATCGTGAGCGTCTCGCTCGACGGGATATCTTCAATCAATTCGATTTTGAGCGGGTCTCCGAGCGCCTTGTAGCGTTCGAGCGCCTCGTCGCGCGACACGACTTCACGTGTGATGTCCAAGTTCTCGTCGACGATTCGCTTCATCATTTTCTCGATTTCAGGGAGATCTTCTTCGTTGATGCGGCGATCCATCTCGATATCATAATAAAAACCGTTCTCGATCGTCGGTCCGATGCCGAGGTAGATGCTGCCTTCTTCCCCGTATAACCGTTTGATGGCTTGGGCCATCAAGTGGGCTGACGAGTGGCGCATCAAATCGATGCCCTCTTCCGAATCCGGCATGACGAGCTCGATTTTACCGTCCTGTTCAATCGGACGACGATAATCGATCATCTCACCATCGATTTTGGCGGCGATTGCTTTTTTTCGGAGTCCTGGACTAATCGAACCTGCTACTTCTTCTGCTGTGATGCCGGCCTCAAACTCTTTGACGGCCCCATCTGGAAATGTCAATTGAATCATGTGTCAACTTCCCCTCTCTACATTTAAAAATAAATAAAAAAAGCCCATCCCTATGAAAGGGACGAGCTTTGATTCTCGTGGTACCACCCTCGTTCCCAAGCGTAACGCTTGGCTCGAACACACGATAACGAGTGTGAATCGCCGCACGATTGGCCCGTACGGTGCTCTGAGGGAGTAAGGCGATCGGCGTGTTTAGGAAGCTCTCACCAGTCTTCCCTCGCTTTGAAACCCGTGACGACGTCTCATGTCCTCTTCGATGCATCGGTTATATGATTATTAGTATAGTCAACTCGTTCAAGAAATACAATCCCTTTACCGACGTCGGTTCTCACCTTTTAATTCGATTTGTGTCGTCGTCGTCGAGATGCGCTGCATGAGCCGCTGGGCTTTCATTTTGTTCTGAGGCGAACCGTCGATCGAGAAGTGCGTCTCGAGCTCTTCACCGCTGAAGTTCGAACTGTAAAGCGTCGGTAAGCGATGCATCATGCGATATTGCAAGATGATCCCGAACAGCTCGTCGCGTACCCACGGACTGATTGCCTCGGCACCGATGTCATCGATCAGTAACACCGGCACGTGTTGGAACGACGTCAAAAATGAGTCGAACGAATCGGTCCGGATCTTTCGTTTCGCTTCCGAGACGAATCCCGGGGCGTGGACGAGAATCGTCTCGATGTCCGCCACTTTCAGTTCGTTGGCGATCGCCGCAAGCAAATACGTCTTCCCGACCCCGAAGCTGCCGTGTAAGTACAGGCCGTTCACTTTTTGGCGGGTCTTCATGCCTGAGACGAACCGCATCGATTCACGGAGTGCGATTTTACGGGCGTCATCCGACCAGTCAAACGATTCAAAGCTCGCCTCTCGCACTTCTTCCGGCAAGAATAAGCTTTTAAACTTCCGGTCCATCTCTTTTTGGCGCCGTGCTTGACGATGCTTGACCGTCTCTTCATAACGAATCGCGATTTGACCGAGGTCGACATAGAGCACCGGCTGATGGCCCGGGATGACGGCTTGCTCCTCGACGAGCTTCTTGCCGTCCATCTGTTCTGCATATTCACTGAGCTTCGTAAAGCCGACCTCGACCGCCGTCTCGTCTAACTCCGGATGCGCCTTTAAAAAAGCGACGACTTCTGGATGTTCGAGGGTGCGCCGGCGAATCGATTCGTACGCTTCCCGCACTTCTTTCCGGTTCATCATTTGGGCGAGCGTTTGATTGATGCGTTCCATGTCCCTCATCCTTTCTCTTTCAATTCATTTAACAACTTGACGAGTTCCGCGTCGTCTGGGACCGATGCCTCGAGCTCTTGTTTTCGTTTTTGATCGTACGTCCGTTGCTCTTTCGCCTCGTCCTCGAGCCATTTTGGCATCTCGGTCTTGTCTTTGCGTCTCGAGCCGACGGTCGTCCGCTGTTGCACGTTCTCCCGCTTCTGCTGTTTCTTCTCGATGAGCGCGTCTTGCGTCGCTTCTTGTTCCAACGCGTCTTTGGCGTTCAAATAGCCTGCCGTCTTCCAACTCGTCGCGATTCGCATGACGTAGTTCTCACTGAGCCGAGTCTGCTTCTTCACTTCGATACAGTAATAGAACAATGCGTTAATGACACTTGGCGCGAGTCCGAGCGTATCGACGAGGTCGATGATGAGTTGCTCGTCGCTCTTCGACAACTGTGGCGTCTTCCGTAACGTCGACACGTACTGATGCGGATGCGCTTCTTCCATGACAGTCACGTCATGCAAATCACCGATTTCTGCCTTCTCCGTCTCATCCGACTTCACTTTCCGATGGCGCGTCTGTTTTTTCTTCAACTGTAACACCATCTGACGGCAGCCGTCGCGCTTCTCTTGCTCGCTGAGCGGTAGATACGCCTCGTGGACGAAGTACTCCTTCAACATCTCGGCCATCGTCTCTTCATCGATTTGGGAGACGTAGGCAAGCTTCGTGATCGTCTCATCGAGCTTCTTCGTGAAGAAGCCGACGGGGAAGTTCGTCAACTTTTTGACGATTTCCATATCGAACGTATAGTTGATCTCGATTTTGGCGCGGTCAGGTTTCTCGTAGTTCTTTTGTGTGAACGCCATATGATTGACCCCTTTGACGTCGAACACTTCATTAAAGTCTTTCGTCACTTCAACGAT
Source organism: Exiguobacterium mexicanum (assembly GCF_005960665.1). Taxonomy (GTDB): domain Bacteria; phylum Bacillota; class Bacilli; order Exiguobacteriales; family Exiguobacteriaceae; genus Exiguobacterium; species Exiguobacterium mexicanum_A. Next base: position 941,350 of record NZ_CP040676.1, on the reverse strand, counting down.
TCCGGCCGGCAACGGATCAATCGTGAATCGACCTTGTAACTGTTTGAAGCGGACTTCTCCGACTTTATAGAAGAGAAAACTCGACAATAGTCCGTCGTTCAAGAACGTATGGGGTGCGAGCGGGACCCGCAGTTGATACACGTACTGGGTCAAGCGCTCGTCTTTCGTCTTATACGTCCGGACGAGACCGATCGCTTCGAGCCGGAACAGACAGTCCGTCAGCTCGTTGATCGAGTAATCGAGCATCTCACAAAGCGCGCTGTGTGACATATAGTTCGATTTCATTTTCCCGGGCTTCAGCTCGCTCCAAAGCGTCTGATACATTGCGAGCGCCTTCACTCCGATGACCGGCTGATATAAATGGTACAGCGACTGATACGACTCGCGATCGATGAGTCCGGTGCTCATGATCAACAGTTCGTCAGTTCCGTACAGGATGCGTTCTTTTTCCATGGTAGGTCTCCCTTGAAAAAAGGCGACCAGCAGGCCGCCCGTTTAGTTGGTCGATTTTTCTTGCTTCATTAAATCTTCTAGTTCTTTAAAGAACACAGAGATATCTTTGAACTGGCGATAGACAGACGCGAAGCGGACGTATGCCACTTCGTCGACCCGCGCGAGCTCGTTCATGACGAGCTCCCCAACCTGTTCACTCGGAATCTCGGACTGGCCGAGGGCGCGTAACTGTTGTTCGACTTTCGTGACCACACCTTCAAGTTGCTCCAGCGTGACCGGACGTTTCTCGCACGCCCGAATAATCCCGCGAAGTACTTTCTCACGGCTGAACTCTTCCCGATTCCCGTCTTTTTTGACGATGATGAGCGGTGTCTGTTCGACCGTTTCAAACGTGGTGAAGCGATAGCCGCACTCCTCGCATTCGCGACGGCGACGAATCGAATAGAAATCTTGTACTGGCCGGGAGTCGAGCACTCTCGTTCCATTATGATCGCATTTAGGACAACGCATGCTCAGCCCTCCTTATCGTTCGACAGATTGATTCCCGATGGCGCGGAGCGGGAACTTCACGGATAGCGCCTCATAATATGTGGTGACGATTTGACCGAGGTCTGGTCCGAGCATCTGGTCACGGTTCAATGTAAAATCGACGGCCGTGCGTCCGCCGTCCACTTGGACGATGGTTGCCAATGCGTCCCATCCGTCTCCATGAAACGCCACTTCGCCCCGGTCTGCATCGACCCGGCGAACCGTTTGACCTTCTGCTTGAATCCGTTCGCGGAGCCATGTGAGCACGGCGCTTGGCGATGCCGCCACGTAACGCGTCCGTAACGCCTCATTTTTATGCGAATCGTCCGTTTGGACATGTGTTTGAAACTTATCAAATAATCCCATTATCCACCTCGACACCTTATTTATATAGGTTAAGCATATCAAAATTAAGCGGTTAACAAAACAATTAAAAGGGCTGACCGAAAATCGGCCAGCCTCATAAGGTCAATCTGATTATTTGCTGATTGCCACTTGCGCTTCAGGAACACGAATCGGTCCCATCCCACGGTCAAGTTTCACATCTTCACGAACTTTTGCTTCCAAGCCTTCTGCAATGTATTGCGAGGCTGTAGCTGGATCGATTCGATCCCCACATGTGAACACATCGACTGATGCGTAGCCATGCTCTGGGAAACTGTGAATCGTTAAGTGTGATTCTGAAATGATAACGACTCCACTTACACCGTGCGGCGCAAATTTGTGGAAAGCGACTTCGCGGACTTCAGCGCCCGAACGAAGTGCTGCATCGACGAACAAGCGCTCGATGTAGTCGATATCGTTTAATTTGTCGGGATTGCACTCCCAAAGTTCTGTAATAATGTGACGTCCCATAGTATCCATATTAGTGGATCCCCCTTTACATCAATGGTCTCAAAGTAGTTGATGATCACTCACTTTGTGCCTGAATCGCCCACAACCACGGGGGCAAGTTAGTCCTAAGAGGTCCTAACCCTTTAAGTTGCGTTTGTCAGACCAATTGAAGTTCACGAGTTAGAGTGTATCTTGTTTAGGACGTCGTTACAAGACATTTGTTTCAATTCTTTAAAAATATTTTTAGATAAATATATTTTTTCAGACGTGGGTTTCTTGTTGTCCGATTTGCAGGTAGCTCGCGACCATGTCCAACAAGTCGACGACGCGGCACGAATAGCCCCATTCGTTGTCGTACCAAGCGAGCACTTTGACATGGTTGCCCCCGAGCACCATCGTCGAATCGGCATCGATGATTGACGAACGCTCATCTCCATTGAAGTCGATCGAGACGAGCGGTTCGTTCGAGACGCCGAGAACGCCCGTCATTTCCCCGTGTGCAGCACGCTCGAACGCCTGATTCACTTCATCGACCGTCACATCTCGACGCAACTCGACGACGAGATCGACGAGCGAGACGTTCGGCGTCGGCACTCGTAGCGCCATCCCGTTCAATTTGCCCTGAAGTTCCGGCAAGACGAGCCCGATGGCTTTCGCAGCACCAGTCGAAGTCGGTATAATGGAACTGCCACAAGCACGGGCACGACGCAAATCTTTATGCGGATTGTCGATATTGTTTTGATCGTTCGTATAGGCATGCACCGTCGTCACGAGCCCCGTTTCAATCCCGAACGTCGAATCCAATACTTTGACGACCGGGCCGAGACAGTTCGTCGTACACGAGGCGTTCGAAATGACGTGATCGTGCTCCGGTAAATAATCCCGATCGTTCACCCCCATGACAATCGTCCGCAACTCGCCTTTTCCCGGTGCCGTCAAAATGACTTTTTTCGCACCGGCCGTCAAATGTTTTTTCGCCCCGACATCAGAATTGAATTTCCCCGTCGCTTCGATGACGATCTCGACACCGAGTTCAGCCCACGGCAACCGCTCCGGGTCTCGCTCGGATACGATCATGATGCGTTTACCATCGACTTCGAGTGCATCCCCATGCGCTCGGACCGTCAGTGTGAACGGTCCGTGGACCGTGTCGTGTTTGATCAAGTGCGCGAGCGTTTCCGCCGGATAACTCGCATTGATGGCGACCACGTCGTGACGCCCTTCGAGCATCAACTTCCGAAATACCATTCTGCCGATTCGACCAAATCCATTGATTGCAACTTTCGTCCCCATTCTGAATCCCCCTTTTTTCTGCGTTACGACACCATTATAACGGAAAAATGGAAGCGTTTTCACTATGAATCGTCACATTTTTTTCACTTTTTTTACAGTTTCAGATTTGAAAAAGAGGGAAATTTGGTGTAGAGCTTGGAAAGGAGCTAAGACTATATGTTTGATTGGACAGACCTAGATAAATTTGTCATCTCATTTTTCATCATCTTACCGATTGTGACGATTATCCATCAATTCGGTCATTTCTTCTTCGCGAAACTATTTGGGGGTTCGCTCGACATGGAGATTGGGACCGGGAAAAAATTGTTTAAAATCGGACGCCTTCAATTTAACCGCGTTTATTTTTATGACGCCTGGTGCCAATTCAGTGACTTGAAGTACAGCAATCGCCTGACGCGGAGTCTCGTCTACGCGGGCGGTTCAATTTTTAACTTATCGAGCATCTTGCTCGTGAACGCCTTCATCTTGATGCGAGAGATCGAGCCGACAATTTACACGTATCAGTTTGCATACTTCTCGTTCTATTATGTCTTCTTCTCACTCTATCCGATTTACTATTCGAACGGCCATCCGAGCGACGGACGCGCCATCTTCGACACGTGGAAAAAAGGGAAGCCTGACTCAGACCCACTCAACTGAACAAAAAAAAGAAGGCGTCGTCTAATCTGTACCCCTTGTAAAGGACATTAATAAAAAAACTTATGCTGATTCAAGGAGATGATTCCTGTACTGTACGGGAGTCATCTTTTTCATGTTCCATTGATAACGATGATGGTTGTAATAGTTAATGGTTTTTCGGATTTCACGCTGTAGTGAATCGAACGTGGTACAGGCCTTTAACTCGACGATATCCTTGAAATGTCCAAAGAATGATTCCTGGACAGCGTTATCCCAACAGTTGCCCCGTCGGGACATGGATTGACCTAGCTTCATACGCTTCACCTCTTTCTGATAGGTCGGGCTCGTGTAGTGCCCTCCTTGATCTGAATGGATGAATGCGTCCTTGTCCAAGCGAATCCTCCGGTTCTTCCGTAAACGCTTCAACGTATCCAATACAATGTCGAGATTGATGTTCTCAGAGAGTTGATGCGCCAGTACCTCATTGGTCGAACCGTCCACGATGGTCGAAAGATAGGCTCGCTTACCGTTCCCGTAAAATATGTAGGTGATATCGGTGAGAAGCACCTTGTAGGGAGTGCCCTGTTTGAATTCGCGTTTGAGGCGATTCGGCACCACCCGGTGCTCGGCCGTCGCCTTAATGAGCCGTTTGTATGGCTTCGCCTTGCGGATTGGACACACGATGTTGTATTTCCGCATGATACGTCGGATACACTTCAGGTTCATCGTCACACCGAAATGACCAGACAGCACCATCTTGATCTGCCTAGCACCCTTCTTGCGCTTCTTGAAGTGGAACGCCTTCAGAACGAGGTCACGAAGAGCCACGTCTTTCGATTCGCGCTCCTGTCTGGTCTGTCTCCTCCGTTCCGAGAAATAGGCGTGGTATCCCTGACGTGACACCCCGGCCACCTGGCAGAGATGGCTGACCATCCCCTTCATTTTGTGCTTGATGATGACACCTTGAATCAGCTCATACTTTTGCGATGCGTTAAGTCCAGCTTTCCTCTCCCTTCCGCCAGGCGGATCTCCTTTAATAGTTCGACCTCTGCTTTCAACAGTTTGTTTTCGGCCTCGAGCTTCGCGTACCGTTCTTCTGTCGACAGCTCTTTATCTCTCCAACGTCCTGAATTACTTGATCGTGTATCGCGCAGCCCCATTACCCCATCTTTTCGGTAAGCTCGTGTCCAACGATTTTTACAAGAACTCATACGCCGTTCACCGAGTACCTCCACATCGAATCCACATCCCCGGAAGATTTCCACAGGGAACTTTCCTTCCAACGTCTGTGCTATAAAAAGTTCCTTAAACTCATCGGTATACGTGATCCCTTTCGGGCTCACAGATTTAACGTAAGGATTTGCGGCTAGCGCATCTATTTCTTTTGACGTAAATATCTTCTTCGACACTCGAATTCACTCCCAATATGATTTAGTCCAGTGTACACAAAAACCCTGAGCAGTAGACTTTTTTTTAGTGTCTACTACTCAGGGTACAGTTTAGTCAGTCGCCTTCTTTTTTCATGTCTTCAAATTGTTCGACGAGGCGGATCACTTGGGCCGACAAGTCGCCTAACGCACCGTTGTTGTTGATTAAAAAATCAGCCTGTTGTTTCTTCTCCTCGATTGGCATTTGCGCATGAATCCGAGCGAGCGCTTCTTCTTTCGTCAACCCGTTGCGCTCCATGAGACGCATCAGCTGAATCTCTTCACGGCAATAGACGACGACCGTATAATCGACGAGGTCCCGCATCGTTCCCTCGAACAAGAGCGGGATATCGAATATGACGACCGTCTCCCCTGCAGCCTCGTATCCGTGCATCTCCTCGAGCATCTCTTCTCGGATGGCCGGATGCATGAGCTGATTCAGTAACTGACGTTTTGTGTCATCATGAAAGATTTCTCGTCCGAGCGCCTGCCGGTTCAACTCGTCGCCCGTGAAACATTGCGGGAACGCCTCGCGGACGCCCGCGAACGCTTTGCCGCCAGGCTCGATGACGATCCGTGCCATCTTGTCGGCGTCGATGATCGGGATGCCCTGCTTTCGAAACAGTCTGGATACGGTCGACTTCCCTGTCGCAATCCCACCTGTCAAACCAATTTTCAACATCATGTCCACCTCTTACTGTTGGCAGTGCGGACAGTAATGTGTGCCCCGTCCGCCTAATTTCATCTTTTCAATCGGTCGGCCGCATCGCTTACACGGCTCCCCGGTCTGTCCATATACGTACAGTGTCTCTTGATACGTCCCGCTCGCCCCATCCGGATTCGTATAGCTCCGAATCGTGCTTCCGCCTCGTTCAATCGCTTCCGTCAATACGGCCACAGCCTCTTGATGCACCCGACGGACCTCGTCAAGCGAGAGTGTCGCTGCCGGACGGGTCGGATGGACACCGGACCGATATAACGTCTCATCGACATAAATATTGCCGAGCCCGACGAAAATCGATTGATCGAGCAGCGCCGTCTTGATTGCACGAACGTTCATCCGCTTCAGACGGCTGTGAAGCGTCTCCGCTGTCACTTCAGGATCGAACGGTTCGAGGGCGAGCAGCGACAATGGCGGTGTCACAAACAACTCTTCATTCGTCTTCAACTCCATCGTCCCGAACTTCCTGACATCGTTATAATGAAGCGTAGTCCCGTCCGTGAAGGTGAAGACGACATGCGTATGCTTGACCGGACTGACCATTTCGTCATGCGGGAAGAATTTTCCTTCCATTCGCAGATGCGAAACGAGATAGCCGTTCGTCAATTTGAACAAAATGAACTTGCCGCGTCGCTCCACGTCTTGAATCGTCTCGTCGAGCAACTGTTGTTTCCAAATCTCCGGTTCGTGACCTCGAATGATTTTTGCGTCGAGCACCTCGACATTTGCAATTGTTTTTCCCGAGACGAATGGCCGCAATCGGCGACAGACCGTCTCCACTTCTGGTAATTCTGGCATATCAAGTTCCTTTCTCGTCTTTATTTCGTATCAAACCATGTCTCACCGAACGAACCGTCCGCGCGAAGCGGCACGTCCAAGGTGACCGTGTGTTCCATCGCTTGTTTGACGATCGTCTCGAGCGAGTCCATTTCTTCTTTAGGTCCTTCAAAGATAAGTTCGTCGTGGACTTGAAGCAATAACTTCGACTGAAGTCCTGACTCACGGAGTGCCACGTCGACATCAATCATCGCTTTTTTGATAATATCGGCGGCCGTCCCTTGAATCGGCGTGTTGATCGCTGTGCGTTCCGCAAAACCGCGCAAGTTGAAGTTTCGAGAATGGATGTCCGGGATATTGCGGCGACGCTTCAGCATCGTTTCAACATAGCCGTGTTCCCGTGCTCGTTCGATCGCGGCATCCATGAACCGTTTCACACCCGGGAACTGCTCGAAATACGTATCGATGAACGTCTGTGCTTCTTTTCGGCTAATGCCGAGGTTTTGCGACAGCCCATAGTCGCTAATGCCGTAAATGATGCCGAAGTTGACGGCTTTGGCTTGGCGACGCATGAGCGATGTCACTTCTTCTTTCGCGACTCGGAACACGTTGGCAGCCGTCGACGTATGGATATCCTCATCATGGAGGAACGCCTCGAGCATCTTCTCATCTTGCGACATGTGGGCCATGATCCGAAGCTCGATTTGCGAATAGTCGACCGCATACAGCATCCAGTCGGCCTCACTCGCGGTGAACGCCTTGCGAATGCGCCGCCCTTCTTCCAAGCGGATCGGGATGTTCTGTAAGTTCGGGTTGACCGAGGACAACCGTCCGGTCTGCGTCAACGTCTGCGTATAGCGGGTATGGATCTTCCCGTCGTCTTTGATGACTTTTTGCAAGCCTTCGACATATGTCGATTGCAACTTGCCGAGCTCACGGTAATGCATAATATGTTCGACGATCGGATGCAGCGGCGCGAGTTTCTCGAGCACGTCCGCTGCCGTCGAGTAACCGGTCTTCGTCTTTTTGACCGGTGGCAACGCCAACTTCTCGAATAGAATGACGCCGAGCTGTTTCGGCGAGTTGATATTGAACGTCTCACCGGCGAGACTATGAATCTCCGCCTCGAGTTGAAGCAACCGTTCCCGCAAATCGTCTTCCATCACTTTCAGCGTCGCCACGTCGACGTGAATCCCGGCCCACTCCATCTCTGCAAGCACCGAGGCGAGCGGACGTTCCAAATCTTCATAGAGCGACGTCTGTTCGTTTTGGTCGAGTTCTTTGCCGACGTTTACGAACAGCGTCAAGATCGCCATCGCCTTCTCGCCGAGATGTTGCTCGAGCACGTCCTGTTCCGGGACGTGCAGCTTCGCACCCTTGCCATAAACCGCCTCGTCTTCCGGTAACGTGTAATCGAAATGAGCGGCAATCGAATCGAGTGTCGTCCCGCCCGACAGGTTCAGCAAATATCCGGCGACGAGCAAATCGTCATAGCCTCGGAGCGTCACACCATGTCGCTTCAATTGGACGATCGTTTGTTTCGCATCGAGACAAATCGTGGCTCGGTTCTCGTCGGCCAACCAGTCTCGTACTGCCGGGACGTCTAAAAGCGACACATCGCCGACCGTCACGCCGGCTTTCGAGGCGATGGCCACACCGATGACCGGTTCTTCGAAATAGTCGTCACGGAGTTGCTCGAGGATGAGGACCGCTTCTGTCAAATCTTGCTTGTCGATCGCGATATGATTCACCTCACGCGCTTCGACCGCTTCCTCGCTCGACGCTTCAAGGTTCAGTTTGCTCAGAAGCGATTTGAACTGAAGGCTCATGAACAACGACTTCACTTTTCCAGCGTCATACGGATGGAACGTAAGGTCGTCCGTGCTTATATCGATTGGGACGTCCGTATAGATCGTCGCCAATTGTTTCGACATGAGTGCTTCCCGCTCGTTCGCCTCGACTTTCTCTTTTTGTTTCCCTTTTAATTCATGCGTATGTTCATATAGTCCTTCGACAGATCCGTAAGCCGTGAGCAGTTTAAGCGCCGTCTTCTCACCAACCCCCGGGATTCCGGGGATATTATCGGACTTATCCCCCATTAAGCCTTTCAAATCGATCATTTGGAGCGGGGTGAGACCGTCATAGCGCTCTTTGAACGCCTTCGCGTCCATCGTCTCCACATCGGTGATCCCACGCTTCGTCAAATAGACGGTGACGCGATCGTCAATCAGTTGCAGTAAATCTTTATCCCCAGTGACGACCGTCACTTGATCGAACGCCTCATTTTTTGAGAGCGTCCCGATAATATCGTCGGCCTCGTACTGGTCGAGTTCGAGCACTTTGATCCCGAACGCCTCACAAACCTCGCGGACAATCGGGAATTGCTCGCGGAGTTCCCCTGGGGTCTTCTGCCGTCCCCCCTTATAGTCAGCATACGTGTCGTGCCGGAACGTCTTCTTCGACGCATCAAATGCGACCGCGAAATGCGTGGGTTGCTCATCTTCCATCAGTTTTAACAACATCATGGTGAACCCGTACACGGCATTCGTATTTCGACCGCTCGCATCCGTCATCGGAGGCAGCGCGAAAAACGCACGATATGTGAGTGAGTTTCCATCAAGAAGTAGTAGTTTATTCATTGGTCAACCTCCATTCTATCTGATTCCATCATATCATACGGGCACATGCGTTCGAAAAAAAAGACCCTTTTCTAGTAGCTAGAAAAGGGTCAATCTTCCTGACCGAGTGGAGATGAGCACCGGCCGGGACACGAGATGATGAAGAGGTCTCATCTATAGAGTAGCATCGCTTTGTAAAGTCGGTATGAACCCGACATGAATTCCATGTTAAGCGATTGGGAATTTGATTGTGAACGTTGTCCCAGCACCTTCGACACTATCCACGTGAATCGTCGCGTGATGAAGGTCGATGATATGTTTGACGATGGCAAGACCGAGACCTGTCCCGCCGGAGTTCCGGCTCCGCGCTTTATCGACCCGGTAGAATCGTTCAAAGATTCGGCTCACTTCTTTCGGCGCGATGCCAATCCCGTTGTCTTTGACAATCAAATATGATCCGTCCGTTCTCTTTTCGACCGCGATTTCGACACGGCTGTCTTCCGGCGAGTAGTTGATGGCGTTGGCGACAAGGTTCAAGATGACTTGCTTGATTCGGTTCATGTCCGCCTGCAAGATGACTTCCCCGTCGTGGCGCGACTCCAAATGAATCGATTTCTGCTCCGCTTTCTGGCTCAACACGAGACACACTTCCTCAACGAGATGATTGAGCTGGACCGGGGTGAAGTCCAAATGGAAATCTTCACGTTCAAGCCGTGACAGCTCGAGTAAGTCCTCAACGAGCATTTGCATGCGCGTCGCTTCTTTTTGAATGATATCCAAAAATTGATCGCGCAACTCGGGCACTTCTTTTGCCCCGTCAAGGAGTGTCTCACTGAAACCTCGGATCGATGTGAGCGGCGTCTTCAACTCATGGCTGACGTTCGCGACGAAATCTTTCCGCATCTTCTCGAGTCGTTTCAATTCAGAAATATCGTTAAATAGGAGCGTCGTCCCGCGCAACATGCCTGTATCACTGAAGATTGGTGCGGCCGACACCATATACGTCTTTTGGTTGAATCCAGTTCGAATCGACAATTGACGGCGGTGGGGCTCTTCGGTCAAATAGACGTCCTCGATCAACGTCTCGACGTCCGGACTCGGTAAAATGCCGTGATAAAATTGACCAATCATCAAGTCGTCGTATTGGAACATGTCACGATATGAGCGGTTGACGAGCGTCACGATGCCACGTTCGTCGACCAAAAGCAACCCTGCCCCCATGTATTCGATGAGTGACTCGAGCCTTGCCCGTTGCACGGATTCACCAAGTGAGATCGTCTCCAAGTTACGGGCGAGAACGTTGATCGACCCGGCCAGACTGCCCGTTTCTTCATCATTGCGCAATTCGTACACACGGGCCCGATAGTTTCCGTCGGCAAGTTCACGTAACACGATTGTCGCCTCATCGATTGGTCGGATAAACTGATTCGTCAAATTATGCAACACGAACAAAATCAAGAAGAATGAGAAAATCAAGGCCAAGGCAATCGTCAGCCAAATCCGGTTATACACCCCTTCTAGATCGGAGACGTAGCGGATGAAACTGAGATACACCGTATCACCCGAGGAGAGTTCGATCGGTTTTGTGAACTGAATCAAATCCTCACGCGTCTCGTTCCCAAACGTCCCGTCGTCTGGGATTGAAGCAGCGTCCATCCGAAAATCGAACGAACCGACCCGAAACGGAGTCCCGGCAATCACTTCCATCCGGCGATTGAGGAGCAGAATGTCGAAACTGCTCTCGTCATCGATTTGCCGGACATAGTCTTGAATCGCCTCGAGGTCGCCTCCTTCTAAATATAAGGCGGCGAGCTCCGTGTCCTCTTTCAAACGATCGCGTTCGGAGTCCAAATAGAAGTCTTTGAACAATTGACCAAGCACGATCCCGAGGGTCAACAAGACGCCCGTCACGAGCAGGATGAGCGTCGTCAAAAAACGCGAGCGGTACGTCTTCATTCGGGCATCGGCTCTTCCATCTTATAGCCGAGACCGCGAATCGTTTTGATATATGTCGGTTTTTTCGTCACCGGTTCAATCTTTTCCCGAAGGTGGCTAATATGGACATCGACGATGCGCGTATCGCCGACGAAATCGTAATTCCAAATAGCCGATAAGAGTTGATCACGCGTCAAGACACGGCCTTTGTTTTTAGCAAGATAGGCCAACAGTTCGAACTCTTTTGGGGTCAACTCAAGCCGCTCCCCGTTTTTGAACACTTCATAGTTCGAAGCGATAATTTTCACGTCACCGATTTCAATGACGTCCGCGTCCACCGCCGGCACCTCTTGTGGAGCCGAACGCCGTAAGATCGCTTTGACCCGGGCCACAACTTCACGCGGACTGAACGGTTTCGTCAAATAATCATCTGCCCCTAGTTCGAGTCCGAGCACTTTATCGAACTCATCGTCTTTTGCCGTCAACATCAGGATCGGCGTGTTCACTTTCTGTTGGCGGAGTCGCTTACAAACTTCGAGACCATCCATCTCGGGCAACATCAAATCGAGGACGATCAATACCGCATCCTGCTTCTCGGCGAGTTCGAGACCGGTCTTCCCATCATGGGCCGTCTCAACCTCAAAACCGGCTTGCTCCAAATTGAATTTCAATAACGTCGCAATCGACACCTCGTCATCGACAACAATCACTTTTTCGGCCACGCTTAGTTCCTCCTCTAATCTATCTGTTCTGTCACGTACACTACCTATTTTACAAATCAATGCCACGTCCGACCAACATCAAAGCAAATCTTTACAAAAACAAAACAAATCCACGTTCTTCTTTCAGTGTAGCACGCGACCCTCAAAAACCAAGCGTACAAAAAACCTCGCCTGCTCAGCAGACGAGGTGACGAATCAGTTAAGGACGTTCAAGACGGAGCGGACCGATTCAGCCGAGCGCTCAAGCGCGGCCGTCTCCTCTTCCGTCAATTCAAGTTCGAGCACACGTTCAATCCCGTTCGCGCCAAGTATCGTCGGGACACCGAGATACAAGTCGTGGAAGCCGTACTCACCGTCGAGATACGCGATGGCCGGTAAAATACGTCGTTGATCTTTCAAAATCGCTTCGACCATCTCGACGATGGCCGCTGCCGGCGCATAGTAGGCCGATCCGTTCCCGAGTAGCTGGACGATTTCGCCGCCACCTTTACGGGTCCGATTGACGATCGCATCGATTCGGTCGCTCGGCAATAGCTTCTCGAGTGGGATGCCTCCCGCGTACGAGTAACGAATGAGCGGGACCATGTCATCCCCGTGCCCGCCGAGCACGAATCCAGAGACGTCCTTCACGGAGATATTCAACTCCGCAGCGACGAACGTCCGGAACCGGGCCGTATCAAGCACACCGGATTGACCGATCACGCGCTCTTTCGGGAAGCCTGACTCTTTGAAGGCGGCATACGTCATCGCATCGACCGGGTTCGTCAAGACGATGATAATCGCATTCGGTGAGTAGCGGGCCACTTCTTTCGTGACCGCCCGCATCACTTTGGCGTTCGTCGAGACGAGGTCGTCCCGGCTCATGCCAGGCTTGCGCGCGATTCCCGCTGTGATGACGACGATATCCGAATCCGCCGTGTCGGCGTAATCCGACGTCCCCGTGATCCACGAGTCAAACCCTTGAATCGGCGCCGTCTCTTGCATATCGAGCGCTTTTCCTTTCGTCGGGTTCTCGTTCTCTTTGATATCGAGCAGCACGACGTTACCGAGTTCTTTTTGAGCCAAATACAGTGCCGTCGTGGCCCCCGTGAATCCGCTACCGATCACCGAGATTTTATTGCGACGAATCATTGTGCTCTCCCCCTTGGTTTAGCTGATGTCTTACATGTTTTTAATTAATTCATCCGCAAACTCTGAACACTTCACTTCTGTCGCGCCGTCCATAAGGCGGGCGAAATCGTATGTGACGACTTTCGAGGCAATCGTCTTCTCCATCGAGTTGATGATGAGGTCAGCCGCTTCGTTCCAGTTCATATGACGAAGCATCATTTCACCAGACAAGATGACTGATGACGGGTTGACCTTGTCGAGGCCGGCATATTTTGGTGCCGTACCGTGTGTCGCTTCAAAGATCGCATGGCCCGTCACGTAGTTGATGTTCGCTCCTGGCGCGATCCCGATTCCGCCGACTTGGGCAGCGAGTGCATCCGAGATGTAGTCCCCGTTCAAGTTCATCGTTGCCACGACATCGAATTCACGTGGACGTGTCAAAATCTGTTGCAAGAAGATATCGGCGATCGAATCTTTTACGATGATTTTGCCTTCCGCTTCTGCTTTCGATTGAGCTTCGTTTGCAGCCGCTTCGCCTGACTCTTCTTTGATGCGGTCGTACTGTGCCCATGTGAAGACTTTGTCGCCGTATTCTTCTTCTGCGAGCTCATAACCCCAGTTTTTGAAGGCGCCTTCTGTGAACTTCATGATGTTCCCTTTATGGACGAGCGTGAGCGATTTACGGTTGTTCGCGATCGCGTACTCGAGAGCCGCGCGAACAAGGCGTTTTGTTCCTTCAGACGAGATCGGTTTGATGCCGATTCCAGACGTTTCTGGGAAACGGATTTTGTTGACGTTCATCTCTTCTTTTAAGAATGAGATCAATTTTTTCACTTCGTCGCTGCCTGACGCGTACTCAATCCCAGCGTAGATATCTTCTGTGTTCTCACGGAAAATGACCATGTCTGTATCTTCTGGGCGCTTGACCGGTGATGGGACGCCTGTGAAGTAACGGACCGGACGCAAGCACGTGTACAAGTCAAGTTCTTGACGGAGTGCTACGTTGAGTGAACGAATTCCGCCGCCGACCGGTGTCGTCAATGGACCTTTGATGGCAAACAAATATTCACGGATTTGATCAAGTGTCTCGTTTGGAAGCCATTCGCCTTTTTGGTTGAAGGCCTTCTCCCCAGCGTACACTTCCATCCATTCGATTTTCTTCTCGCCGCCGTATGCTTTTTCGACAGCCGCATCAAAGACGCGCACCGATGCGTTCCAGATGTCTGGTCCTGTGCCGTCACCGATGATAAATGGAATCGTCGGTACGTTCGGTACGTTTAATACACCGTTTTCAACTGTGATTTTTTCGTTTTGTGTCAACATAATGAATCCCCCTAAGTACATTTATGTAGGCCGACGCGAACGCCGACCTACGTCAATTGTTAGTTTACCAAAGTTTATGTCTAAATTGTGACTCGATCTTCTCGTGTCGCGTCAATTAACGCTCATTCACCGGGACGTATGACCGGTTCGTCTCGCCAACGTACTCGGCGCGCGGACGAATTAAGCGGTTGTCCGCATACTGTTCGAGAATGTGGGCGATCCAGCCCGACATGCGTGAGACGGCGAAAATCGGTGTGAACAACTCTTCATCGAGACCGAGCGCATAATAAGTCGATGCTGAATAGAAATCAACGTTCGGCTTCAATCCTTTCTCTGTCTCGACGAGGTGATCGATCTTCTCAGACATCTCGTACCATTCCGGCTCGCCGATTTGGGCCGTCAGTTGGCGGCTCATCTCTTTCAAATGTTTCGCACGCGGGTCGCCGTCCTTATAGACACGGTGACCGAAGCCCATGATTTTCTCACGACGCTCGAACTTGCCGCGAACGTAGTCTTCGACTTTGTCGACCGAACCAATCTCGTGGAGCATTTTCATGACCGCCTCATTCGCACCGCCGTGAAGCGGGCCTTTGAGCGCTCCCATCGCTGCCGTCACGCCTGAGTAAATATCAGACAACGTGGCAACGCAGACGCGGGCCGTGAACGTCGAAGCGTTCAATTCATGGTCGGCGTGAAGGATGAGTGCCTTATCAATCGTTTTCTCGGCTACCTCACTTGGTTCTTCTCCGTTCAACATGTATAGGAAATTGGCCGCATACGACAAGCCAGGTTTCGGCGCAACCGGTTGTTCGCCTTTACGAAGACGAGCGAACGCCGTTACAATCGTCGCAATTTGAGCTTGGAGACGAATCGCTTTGCGCATGTTCGCTTCTGTACTCATATCTTCAGCCTCTTCATCATAAAGCGCGAGCTGTGAAAGGGCCGTCCGAATCGTCGCCATCGCATTGGCCGATTTCGGCGCCCGTTCGAGCGTCGCGATGACTTCTTCTGGTAATTTGGCTTCTTTCACGAGCGCTTCAGAGAGCTCAGTTAATTCATCTGCTTTTGGAAGACGGTCGTTCCATAATAGGAAAACAACCTCTTCAAAAGTGGCGTGGTCCGCCAAATCGTCGATTGTGTATCCTCCGTAAGTCAATTGTCCGTCGATGATCGAACTGACTTTTGAGGCCGCTGCCACAATTCCTTCTAATCCTTTTGTCGTTGACATCAATAACTCCCCCTCAGTCTTTAAAAGTGATCGACCGCATCATACAGTCTGTTGTGTAGGGAATAAGGGCGGGAAGTCGAACACTTTCCCCAATCCGTTTCGAGCTCGCTCCACCCTGTCCTTTATCTAGTATAAACAATTTACTGAAAAAAAGAAATGTAAGCGTATCCAACCGTCAAAAAATGTCAGAACCATTTTTCTAACAGGCTAAATCCACCTAAAATCAAAGCGGCGATCCCGGCTCCAATCAGCGGTCCAACCGGCACGCCTTTCATGAAACCGACGGCTAGGATGGTACCGGCGAGGAGTGCCGTCGTCACGACTGGTTCGATTCGCATCAGTTGAACGCCCTGGGCCGCGGCGAGCGCGACGAAGATTCCTGAGCCGAAAGCGATGATGCCGACCGGCCCTTTAATACTATTCCACAATTCCCTAAACCCGATGTCACCGGTCGCAATCGGGACGAGCACGGCAATCGTGATAATCGTCACGCCCCAATGGATGCCTTTTGAGGCGAGCGTCGGAAACAATTGATCACCGAACCCAACGGCTTTAATAATCAATAGGACGCTGCTGGCGATGATGACCGACTGGTTATGGGAGATAACCCCGATCAACACGAGCAGCAATAAGAATAAATACGCACTCATCATAGACTCTCTTTCTGAATGGAAAAAGAACCGACTCATGAGAGAGTCGGTTCGATTGGCATTCGATTACGCGTTGTAGATTTTACCAGTAAGTGGGTCGATTGAAATCATCTGTCCGTCACGGAACGTTGATGTCGCTGATTCGACACCGACGATGACCGGTTTACGGAGTGATGGCCCGACGATACCAGCATGGCTCGTCAATCCGCCGTCTTCAGTGATGATTCCAGCCGCTTTTTCAATCGCTGGCATCATTTCTTTATCTGTGAATGGTGCGACGAGGATCATGCCGTCTTTCGCTTTCGCATTCGCTTCGTCTGCATTGTTCGCAATGACGACTTCACCGACGAGACCGCGCTCACCGATCCCGCGTCCGTTTGCGAGGGCGTGACCGACGATATGAACTTTCATCATGTTTGTCGTACCCGCAGTCGCAGCCGGGATACCTGCCGAGATGACGACGAGGTCACCATCTGTGACGAATCCAGCGTGACGAGCCGCTTCTGAAGCTTGTACCAACATCTCATCCGTGTTGTTCGGCATCGTGTCAGCGACGATCGGGTACACGCCCCAAACGAGGTTCAATTGACGTGCCACACGCTCTGACTCTGTGACCGCGATGATGTTCGCCTCTGGACGATACTTCGCTGTACGAGCAGCCGTGTAACCTGATTGTGTCGGTGTCAAGATCGCTTTTGCGTTCAAGTTGATTGCCGTGTGGGCAACCGCTTGTGAGATTGCATCCGTGACCGTGTGCTCACTGCGCTTCTGACGATCTTTGAGCAAGTTTTTGTAGTCGAGCATTTGCTCAGTACGAACAGCGATTGCTGCTTGCATTTGAACTGACTCGATTGGGTAGTCCCCTGCTGCCGTCTCACCTGAAAGCATGACCGCATCCGTACCATCGAGGATGGCGTTGGCAACGTCAGATGCTTCCGCACGTGTTGGACGCGGGTTGCGTTGCATTGAATCAAGCATTTGTGTAGCCGTGATGACCGGTTTCCCGAGGTCGTTACACTTCTTGATCAATTCTTTTTGAACTGGTGTGACTTCTTCCGTTGGGATCTCGATTCCGAGGTCACCACGAGCGACCATCAAACCGTCAGAAATCGCCAAGATTTCGTCGATATTGTCGACACCTTCTTGGTTCTCGATTTTCGGATAGATTTTGATGTGTGACGCGTTGTTGCGTTCAAGAAGTTGACGAATCTCAACGACGTCAGACGCACGGCGGACGAACGATGCCGCGATGACATCGATGTCTTGTGAAATCCCGAACTCGATGTCGGCGATGTCTTTGTCTGTAAGGGCAGGAAGGTTTACCTTGACGTTAGGCAAGTTGACACCTTTCTTCGTCTTGATAACGCCTTCGTTTTCGATGACGCAGCGAAGATCACGGTTCGGGAGCTTCTCAACGACAAGGAGACCGATGAGTCCGTCATCGAGCATGATGCGTGACCCGACTTCAACGTCTTCGTAGAGACCTTCGTACGTGACCGAGAAACGATCTTTCGTTCCGACGATTTCTTCTGTCGAGACGATGATGACTTCTTTGCCTTTTTCGAGGAGTGCTTTTCCGTCTTCAAACGTATGTGTACGGATTTCAGGACCTTTCGTGTCAAGAAGAACCGTCACGACTTTGCCGGCAGCTTTTGCTGCTTCGCGGATGTCGCGGATACGTGCGCCGTGCTCTTCATAGTCACCGTGTGAGAAGTTGAGACGGGCGACGTTCATACCGGCTTCAATCATTTCCGGAAGACGTTTCTCTGAAGCTGGTCCAATCGTACATACAATTTTCGTTCTACGCATAAATAAAAACCTCCTAGGGGATGTATTACATTTACACACAGAAAACGGGGGGTCAACCGACCTGATCCCGTCTCTGTGGAGTTCACTGGCACTCGTTAAATCGAAAGTTGGTTCGAAAGATCGATCAACTGCATATCGAGCGTGTGCTTGTTGTGATCGAGCGCTTCGTCGATATCGAGATCCATCATCTTACCGGCACGAATGCCGACGACACGTCCTGCCTTGCCTTCGAGTAAAATCTCGACAGCGTAAGCACCCATGCGGCTCGCAAGCACGCGGTCCGCAGCAGTTGGGGAACCGCCACGTTGAATGTGTCCAAGAATCGTCACGCGTGTCTCTGAGTTTGTCTTCTCAGCGATCATTTTTCCGATCTCTTCCGCACTGCCGGCGCCTTCAGCGACGACGACGATCGAGTGTTTCTTACCGCGAGCCACACCATGGTTGATGCGTTCCACGATCGCACTCAAGTCTTCTGGACGTTCTGGGACGAGGATTGACTCGGCACCACCGGCAAGACCGGCATAAAGTGCGATATCACCTGCGTCACGGCCCATCACTTCAATGACATACGTCCGTTCATGCGACGACGCCGTGTCACGGATTTTGTCAATCGCGTCAAGCGCCGTGTTGAGCGCTGTGTCGAATCCGATTGTCGCATCTGTACCCGGGATATCGTTGTCGATCGTTCCCGGCAGACCAATTGTTGGGAAACCGAGTTCTGTCAACTTTTGGGCGCCACGGTATGAACCGTCTCCACCAATTACTACGAGCGCATCGATGTCGAATTTCTTCAACTGCTCGACCGCTTTCGCACGACCCTCTTCCGTTCTAAACTCAGGGCAACGGGCCGAACGTAAGAATGTTCCTCCGCGTTGAATGATATCGCCGACCGAACCGAGGTTCAATTCGACGAGATCTCCTTCGATTAGACCTTGATAGCCGTTATACACACCGTACACTTCTAGACCTTCGAAAATTGCTTTTCGGGTCACGGCACGGACTGCAGCGTTCATTCCAGGGGCGTCTCCCCCACTTGTCAATACCGCAATACGTTTTAAATTCACGTCACTCACCTCTTATGTGTTTTAACGAAATCTGAAAATAAAATACCATGTCTGACCTTTGTTTTACAACACAAGTATGTGAAAAAAAAGCATGAGGTGTGCTCAAAATCAGTCATCTCGTGAGTGGATGAACGTGAACATGAAGCGGTTGTTAACGTTTTCACGAGCCAATTGTGCCAATTTGATGATATTTGGCGGCCCGCCCTTGCAACAACTCATTTTGAGTCCGGCCTCGCAACTCCGTCATGTGTTGTGCTAATACAGGCTTTAAGAGTGATGACTGTAATGACACATCGATGTGGGCGCCGCCGAATACCTCGGTGACGACTTCATCGACAATCCCTAAATTCAGCAAATCTTGTGCTGTGATCTTCATCGTTTCCGCTGCGCGTTCTGCGAGCTTCGCGTCTTTCCATAAGAGCGCGGCGGCGCCTTCCGGTGAAATGACCGAGTACGTGCTGTTCTCTAACATGAGCAGACGGTCACAGACACCAATCCCGAGCGCTCCGCCCGATCCGCCTTCTCCGATGACGATCGAGATAATCGGCACTTTCAACGTCGCCATCTCGAACAAGTTGCGTGCAATCGCCTCGCTTTGTCCACGCTCTTCGGCGGCTTTCCCAGGATAAGCGCCTTTCGTATCGATGAACGTGATGACAGGACGATTGAACTTTTCCGCTTGCTTCATAAAGCGAAGCGCTTTGCGATAGCCTTCTGGATGCGGCATCCCAAAGTTACGTTTCATGTTCTCTTTCGTGTTACGACCTCGTTGATGGCCGATAATCGTCACCGCTTTCCCGTCGAGTGTTGCCAATCCCGTTACGATGGCAGCATCATCATAGCCGTGACGGTCACCGTGCAACTCGATGAAATCTGGAAACAGTTGGGTGATATAATCGAGCGTCGTCGGCCGTTTCGGGTTACGCGCCAGTTGCACGCGATCCCACGGTTTCATATTCCCATAAATGTCTTTTTCTAATCGATGAAGCTTTGCTTCAAGATGACGGATTTCTCGAGATAAGTCGATGCCTTTCGTCTCTGCCGTCTCGCGCAGCTTCCCGAGCTGTTCGTTTACTTCTTTGATTGGATCAAACATGATGGACCTCCCCGCCGTGTAACTCGATCATCTTTTTCAAGAACGAACGCATCTGTTCACGGTGAACGACGGCGTCCAGTTGCCCCGCTTCTAACAAGAACTCGGCAGTTTGGAAGTTGTCTGGCAATTTCTCACGAATCGTCTGTTCGATGATGCGGCGCCCGGCGAAGCCGATCAACGCCCCAGGTTCGGCGACGTTCACATCCCCGAGCATCGCGAAACTGGCTGATACGCCACCTGTCGTCGGGTGCGTCAAGTAGGCGACGTACAAGAGACCGGCCTCGTCATGTTGTTTCAACGCAATCGACGTATTGGCCATCTGCATCAAGCTGACCATGCCTTCTTGCATGCGCGCTCCGCCTGAAGCGGTGAACAGGACGACCGGCAATCGTTCTTTCGTCGCGGTCCGAACGGCCGAGGCGATCGCTTCTCCGACATACCCCCCCATCGATCCCATACGGAAGCGGGCATCCATGACGCAGACGACGACTGGGAGCCCATCGATCGTGGCGCGGCCACAGACGATGGCTTCTTCAATCCCAGTTCGCTCCCTGTCTTTTTTCAATTTATCTTCATAATCTGGAAAATCAAGCGGGTTCTCTTTGACGAGCGGTCCCGCAAATTTTTCAAACGATTGACCGTCGACCAACATGTGAATCCGCTCATCTGCACTGAGCGGGAAATGGTAGCCGCAATCACACACTTTATGATTTTCGTTTAACTGTTTCGTGTAATGCATATATTTACAGGATGGACATTTTGTCATCAAGCCTTGTGGTGCGTCAATTTTTGGTTCTCGTTGACGCAAAGGCATATATCGTTTCGGTTTCTTGAAAAAAGCAGTCATCGCTTCCCCCTCGTTCATTCCGGCATCCCCGCCTCACGCCACATCTCCAACAATCGTCTACGTTCATCTTCAGTATACAAGTCGCCCGCGTCCGTCCCGTCATAAAATCGGTTTACTTCACTCCAAATTCGAATGAACAGTTCATTCTTCAATCCGAAGATGAGATGCTGCCGGAAGGCACGGTCCGTCTCCACACTCCCCTCGAGCAACGCGATGCGTTCCGGGGTCGGTTCGACTTCCGTCAACGCCAAGCGTTCGAGCAGTCGCAACATATCGACAATGTCCGACGCCTTCGTCTGTTTCGTGACGATAAACTCTGACAAAATCTCAATATATCGATGGCGATCTTGCTCACATAAAAACGTGCCGCCGCCGTGTCTCGTCTCAACGATTCCAAGGAAGCTGAGTGCCCGTAACGCTTCACGGACCGAGGCACGGCTGATGGATAGCGTCTCGGCGAGTTCCCGTTCTGACGGGAGACGGTCGCCTGGCTCGAGTGAGGCCTGGACGATCAACGTTCTAATTTTAGAAATGTTTTCATGAAATGAGGATGCGTGTTTTCCATGCATCTGACCGTTCAACTCCCTTTTTGGATGGCATTTTCTCTAAAGTGGTCAGACCAATTAATCAGATTATACCACTTTTTATGACTTGGTACTAGTTTTCGTACCGGGCAATTTCGAGTCGACCCGCTTCAACACGACATCCGTTTCACCAAACCGTTGTTTCAACGCCAAGAGCAATGTCTCCGTCGGATTGACCGCATACGCCGAGGCAAGTTGCTTCACTTCCTTTGAATCCGAGAACCGACAAATAACCGGCACATCCCCTTTGGACGTATGGAGCAACTCTTCGAGGTCGGCGAACGACTCCAAGCGCAGCCGGACAAAGAGCGCTTGTCCATGGAGCGGCCGGACCCGCTCGACGACGAGTTGACGCCGTCCGTCCCGTTCATTTGGATGCACCTCGAGCAAGAGGACGTTCCCGACGTAAAGCGAGCGCGAAAATTGCGCGAACACCCGCGGGAAGATGACGACCTCATCTTGCGACACACCGTCATCGACCATGACGACACCCATCTCTTCGTTCTTCTTCGTCTTGAACGTTCGAATCGCGTCCACGTAGACGACGATGAACCCGCGTTCGCCATGGAGCACTTCATCAATCGTCACCGTCTCGATCGAGAGCGGCGCGACCGTCGTCAATGGCGAATGGACGATCCACGTTCCAAGCGCCTCTCGTTCTTCCTCGGACCAATTCGGCTCAATCGGCGCGGATCGTTTTAACCCGAGCGCGGACAACTCGTCCGGGAGCAGATGCGTCTCCGTCTCCTCGCGAAGCCGTTCGACCGCTTCAAAGGCACGCCGACGCTCACCATGGTACATCCGATCCAACGCCCCAGCACCGAGCAGGCGTCGCAGTTTCATATGGTCTTTCGTTCCCCAGCCCATGAGTTCAAGCAGGCGCTTCACATCGGTGAACTCGGCATGATGCTCAATCAACCGCTCGACATCACGTTTCGTCAACCCTTGGACCGCCTTCAGTCCGAGACGCACGCCGGGCCCTTCTAAAAAGGCGGCGGCTTGTCCGTGCAGAACGTCGGGCGGATAGACAGGGATTTTTCCTTTCCGCAACATGCGGACGAGCTGATTCGTCTTGTCGTACGTCACGAGGTAGAAGATTCGTTCAAAGTGCGCCTTCACATAAGCTAGACGGTAACTGATCAAACTGTAGGCGACGGCGTGGGAACGGTTGAAGCCGTAACCAGCGAACTTCTCGATCCACGAGAACACTTGCCGCATCGAGTCACTGTCGAACCGCTCCGACGAACGTTCTAAGAAGCGGGCTTTCTCGACGTCAATCGCTGCCACGTCTTTTTTAGCGATGGCGCGGCGTATCAAATCCGCCTCGGCGTATGAATACCCCGCAAGCTCCCGCAACAAGCGCATGACTTGTTCCTGATAGACGAGCACGCCGTTCGTCGTCCGCATGATGTCGCCGACGACCTGATGGACCGCTTGATAAGGCATCCCATGCTTGCGCTTCGCATACGTATCGATGAACTGCATCGGCCCCGGACGATAGAGCGACATCGTGACAACGATATCCTCGAACTCGGTCGGCTTCACTTGCCGAAGCGCTTGTTTCATCCCTTCCGACTCAAATTGGAAGATCCCGTCCGTGTCACCCCGGGCGAGCACGCGGAACGTCTTGGCGTCATTCAATGGGATCGTCTTCAGCGAAAACAGCTCATCCGTCTCCCGAATCAGCGCCTCCATCTGCCGGAGCCTCGTCAAGTTGCGCAGGCCGAGCAAATCGATTTTCAACAGACCGAGCGCTTCGAGATCCTTCATATTATATTGAGTCACTTGCTCCCCTGTCGTCGGCTGCAACGGTGTGATTGCATCAAGTGCCTCCCGGCTGAGCACAAGGCCGGCCGCATGGACCGAAGCTTGGCGCGGTAACCCTTCCAACTCGGAGGCGATTTTCAAGAGCTGCGAGCGCTTTTGACTGCCGGCGAACCATTTCACTTTCGAAGGGTTGGCCAAAATCCCGGCCAACCCGTCATCTTTTACTTGTTTGCTGGCCGCTTGTCCTTCTTCAAGCGTCAGACCGAGCGCCCGCGCGACATCCCGTAACGCCGCCTTTGCACCGAACGTGGCGAGCGTACCGATTTGGGCCGCATGATTTTCACCATACTTCTCCAACACGTAGCGAACGACCTCATCGCGTCGTTCATCCTCGAAGTCCAAGTCGATATCCGGCATCGTGATTCGTTCCGGATTCAAAAATCGTTCGAACAAGAGACCGAACCGGACTGGGTCGACCTCGGTGATGTGAAGCGCGAAACTGACGAGCGACCCGGCCGCGGAACCACGACCCGGACCGACCTCGATCCCTTGTTCCTTCGCATAGCGAACGATATCCTCGACGATGAGGAAGTAAGAGGCGAAACCCGTCCGCGCGATGATATCGAGTTCATAGCGGGCCCGTTCGATATAATCTTCTTGGAATAGGTCGAGCGCCTTTAAGCGGTCGGCAACGAGTCGCTTCAACCGGTCGATGGCACCTTCGAATTCTGGGATGGATGTTGTCGCTTGCGGCAACCGAGTGACGGACACGAGAGATTCGAATCGGTCGAGTGCCTCGAGTTCGATCGGTTCAAACCAATCGTTCATCTCACTCGGTAGGCGGACGTATTTCCCTTTCTGGTGAACGTCTTCTTGCGAGATGAGCTCTCCTTCGCCGATGGCGACGATGGCACGATACGCCTCGAAATCTTCTGGGCGCATGTAACACGTCTCGGGGGCCGGCACGAGCTTCGTGCCGAGCTCCTCCCGCATCTCGCGGAGCTGTCTGAGCATCAACGTCTGCTCCGTCGTTTGGGGCGCCGGCAATCCGAGCCATAGTTTCTCCTCGTTCACGTAACCGAGCAGATGGTTATACAAGCGCCTGCGGTGAACTGGGTCGTTCGTCTTCCAATTCTCCGGTAAGACGACTACCGCCAGTTCGGTCGTCTCGGTCACTCCATCGGCCTGCACAAGGCGATACAGTTCCGGCAACTGCTCCTCGGTCAACGCGTAGACGAGGACAGACACGTCAAACCCGTCCATCCGCAACGTGGTCCGCAACCCGATGACAGGTTTGACCGCATAGCGTTCGCACAATCGGACGAACTGCGGCAAGCCGTATAATGCATCGTCAGCGAGCGCGACGGCCCGACTCCCTCTCTCAGCCATCAGCGCGACGTATTGTTCAAGTCGAATCGTGCTCTGCATCAAACTAAAAGCCGATCGTACATTCAAGTGGATCACAAGATCCCCCCTTTCTTTTTTTCACAATTGTCAAACTCATTCCGACACTTGTCTGATACAATAATTATAGACAAAACTTCTCCTAAAAGGGGGTATAAACCGTATGATTATTAATCGGGGCAAAATCGCACGTGACAAGCTCGAAAATTTACAGAACGGCCAGACCGTCTTCGCCGATAGCCCGGAGATTATCGACCGACTCCGCCGCTATATCGCCGAGTATCAACTCGACGTCGTCGAGGACGTGACCGACCGCGGCACATGGTTCATCCCACAAGATCAGGACAAAAGCTGAAGAGAGCTGACCAACGGGTCAGCTCTCTTCTGTTTCGAACGTGAACAGTGCCGCGACTTCATCAAGTGCCGCGATCACTTCGTCCATCTCTTCCCATGTATCGATCGTGGCACCGGCTGCCATCGGATGGCCGCCACCGCGATAGCGTTTCGCCACTTCATTGATAACCGGCCCTTTCGAACGGATTCGCACCCGAATCTCATCTTTGTTCTCGACGAACATGACCCAGCACTTCAATCCTTCGAGTCCTGAGAAACTGTTGACGAGCAACGATGCCGCTTCCGGTGTCGCGTGGAACGTCCGCAAGACGTCCGCATCGATTTTGACGTAGCCGACACCCGCTTCTGTCACGTTGACGTTTTGAAGCACATAGCCTTGGAGTTGTAACGTCGCCAAG
The DNA here is from genome assembly GCF_005960665.1 of Exiguobacterium mexicanum. Lineage (GTDB taxonomy): Bacteria > Bacillota > Bacilli > Exiguobacteriales > Exiguobacteriaceae > Exiguobacterium > Exiguobacterium mexicanum_A. The sequence goes on along the minus strand of NZ_CP040676.1, from coordinate 915,790 downwards.
TTCGTCTTATACATTTGACGATACAACCGATTCGTATCGATGCCGTAGTTGATCAATTCGGCGGCGACCTCAAACGTGCGCGGCGTCGCATTGCGGAACTGGAACCGTCCCGTGTCGCCGACAATCCCGGCGAACAACAAGAATGCGGACGCCTCGTCAAGGGCAAGCCCCCAGATTCCCGCAAGTTCAGCAATCATCTCCGACGTCGAACTGACCGTCGTGTCGACGATTTGATGGGTCGCATACGCGTCCTCATCAGGGTGGTGATCGATTTTGACGACCGTCTTGCCTGTCAAGGCGTGCGGCCCATCGATTCGTTCGTGGTTAGCCGTGTCGAGCACGATGACGAGCGCGTCTTTGTACATGTCGGCTTCAACATGCTCCATCTTGCCTAAAAATTCTAAGTCGTGGACGATGCCGCCGACGACGTAAATCCGTTTTTCCGGATAAGCGACCTCTAACATCCGCTTCAACCCTAGCTGACTGCCGAGCGCGTCAGGGTCAGGACGGACGTGTCGGTGGATCATGATCGTATCCGCCGCTTCAATCAATTTCAATATCGTTGCTGCCTCTGGCCAGTGTGCCATCGCCATTCCTCGCTTTCTTGAACACTATTCTATGGTATGATGATAACAGATTACACGTCTGAAAGGGGTTTCTTCACTTGGGTCAATTAATTATGATCGGACTCATTTTGTTTTCGTTAGGTGCCTATTTCGTTTCTAAACGACGCGCCTATTTGACGAAGACACCATACCGGAAAGCGCTCTTTAACACGCAAGCGCTCATCTGGTTGAGCCTGTTCCTCGCACTTTTCGCCGTCAACCAAATGATCGGCGGCCTCGGGCTCGGCTCGACGATCGGTTGGATCGTCAGCATCGCCATGCTCGTCCTAGGGCTAGGCAATGCCGTCGTCGGGTTCATCCGGTACCGTAAAATCTATCCGCTCGCGAACGAAGAGCCGATCAAACAAGCATAAGGGCAGACAGAAACGAGCTGATGACATCATCAGCTCGTTTTTTTAGTTAACGGTCGATCAATTGCGCCGTAACGAGCGCTTTGGCAACGAGTTGCGTGCCTTGCGTCATCTCGACGTCGACTTTCCCGAACTTCCGGCCAAGGTCGAACACGTTGGCCGAGACTCGGATTTGGCTCTCGATTTGAATCGGTTTCATGAAATAGACCGTGATATTCTCGACGACGAGGTCGCCTTTTTTCATATGACGCAGACTCCGGGTCGCCCCTTCGACAAGTAACGTCGTCAAGACACCTGACGACGCCGTCCCCATGTGGCTCGTCATTTGCGGCGCGACCTCGACGGTGAACGCGGTCCCGTTCGAGTTCGGATCTTCTTTCAATTGGTTCGTGATCATATTGTCGAACGTCTCGCCGACTTGCGGTTGGCGGTTGGCGAGTTGGAGCGCCTTCAAGACGTCTTGGCGGCTGATGATTCCGAGCAGACGGCCGTAGTTGTCGACAACCGGCAACATCTCGATACCTTCCCATACCATTTGGTGGGCGGCATTGGTGACGCTTGTCTGAACGCCGACCGTGATCGGGCTCTTCGTCATCACTTTCTCGATTTCGGTGTCATGCGGGCGGTCAATCAAGTCTTTCGCCGTGATGACCCCGACGACTTTCATCTGTTCGTCGATGACGGGATAGCGATTATGTTTCGTCCGTTCATTCAGCTCGTGCCAACGTTTGACCGTGTCGTCCACTTTTAAATAGAACGTGTCGTGGAGCGGAATGACGATATCTGATACGAGTAGAATCTCTTTTTTGATTAAACGGTCATAGATGGCACGGTTGATCATCGTCGCGACGGTGAAACTATCATAGGAAGTCGAGATGACCGGCATGTGGTATTTATCCGCCATCCGCTTCACTTCGTCGGTCGTATCGAATCCACCTGTGATCAAGACGGCACCGCCAGACTGGAGCACGAGCTCATGCGCCTTTTCCCGGTTTCCGATGATGACGAGCGAGTCGACATCGATGTAACGCATCATCGCTTCGAGCTTCATCGCCCCGATGACGAACTTCGAGAGCGTCTTATGCAGCCCGTCACGGCCGCCGAGCACTTGTCCGTCCACGATATTGACGACTTCAGCGAACGTCAGTTTTTCGATATTCTCTTTGTGCTTACGCTTGATCCGGATCGTCCCGACCCGTTCGATCGTCGACACAAATCCTAAGTTCTCTGCTTCTTTGATGGCCCGATACGCCGTTCCTTCTGATACCGCCAACTCTTTTGCGATTTGGCGGACCGAAATTTTGGACCCGACATCGAGCGACTCGATATGTGCTATGATCTGTTCATGTTTTGTTGTCATGTCACGAGTCCCTTTCCTCAATACATTTTCTGTCATCCTCAGTATACTGTATCAGTCGTTCTTCTTCAAACTGTACTACTGAAATGGTGACATTTCCTTTCCGTTTTGGAAAACGTTATAATGAGAAAGAACGCCAATGAACGAGAAGGAAGGGAAACGAGTTGAATCAACGAACCAACCATATTGCACAATCTTTGGCCACGAAAGGGTTAGACGCCGCTTTCGTCACATCGAAAGCATCGGTCTTCTACTTTTCAGGAGTATACGCCGAGGCTCATGAGCGGCTCATCGCCATTCTTGTCTTGAAGAACGGCACGACCGCGATCGTCTGTCCAGCACTTGAAAAAGGAATCGTCGAAGCGAGCGAGTGGAACGGCGATATCGTCACGTACATGGATCATGAAAACCCATGGGACAAAGTCGTCAAACTGTTCCTCGACCAACAGATCATCCCCGAGCGAATCGGAGTAGAAGGCGAGCATTTGACGTACAATCGCGCCGAGCAACTCCGCGCCGGTTTCGCGGGACTGTCAATCATCGACTTGACGGAAGAGTTGCAGGCACTTCGCATGATCAAGTCACCGGACGAGGTCCGCTTGATGAAGCGCGCCGCCGAACTCGCCGATATGGCGATCGAGGCAGGGATTCGCGCATTGCGTGAAGGCGTGACCGAGCTCGAGGTCATCGCGGAAATCGAGTATGCGATGAAGAAGCACGGCGTCCGGGAGATGTCGTTCGACACACTTGTGTTGTTCGGTGAGAATAGCGCCGACCCGCACGGTGTACCCGGCAACAATCGCTTGAAGAAAGGCGATTTCGCTTTGTTCGACCTCGGTGTCATTTGGCAAGGATACGCCTCTGACATCACTCGCACCGTCGTCTATGGAGAAGCGAGCACGAAACAACGAGAGATTTACGAGACCGTCCTCAAGGCCGAAGAAGCTGCGATCGAGATGGCGAACGTCGGGACGACGCTCGGCTCGATCGATATCGCGGCCCGTCAAGTCATCACGACGGCCGGTTACGGGGAATACTTCACGCATCGTGTCGGACACGGTATCGGCATCGAAGTACACGAATTCCCGTCAATGGCCGCCAATAACGACATGACGGCCCAAGTCGGGATGACGTTCACCGTCGAACCGGGGATTTATCTCCCTGGCGTCGGCGGCGTCCGCATCGAGGACGACATCGTCATGACCGAGAGTGGCCCGATTCTGTTGACGAGTTATCCGAAAACGCTCCAAGAAATCGATTGAGTCACAAAGAAAGACCAGCCGCGCGCGGCTGGTCTTTTTCACGGTCAATAAAAGAGTCGGAACATGACGTCTCGTTGTGGCACGTCACGGCGTTCCATCGTCTCAAGGAACGAGCGTTTGTCATACGGCACGGCTTGTGGGTGAATCGAGAAGCCGGCCTCACCCCACTCGAGGATGCCGTAACGGGCCAAGTCGTCACGGGCGACACCGAGCGCTCCCGGATTGAAATAATGTTTCACGTCATCCCGAAACATGTGCTCCGGATGATGATGCCCGAAGCAGATGACATCCGCCTCATACGCCGCGTAAAGCGACTGCATGTTCGAAAGTGTCGCCTCGACGATGTCGTGGAACGGTTCCTCGGTGATCGGCGTCTCCCGTTTCTCGGTCGGGATATGGTAATGGATGCCGTATACGCGAGTCCCTTCGACAACACGTTCAATCGTGCGCGGCAGCTTGAAGAGCGCCTCCGCATAGGCAGGTTTCAACGTACGCGCCACCCACTCATGATGCGGGCGCGTGTGTGCGTAGCTTTCGGGATGCCCTGTCCCAGCCATGAGCGACAACACGGCCTCGTCATGGTTGCCCGTAATCATGTGCACGCCGCGGTCGAGCAGTCGCGCCATCACTTCGTTCGAATCGGGTCCCATCGCAATCATGTCCCCTAAACTCCAGATTTGATCGATCCCTTGCCGGTCCAGTTCGGCAAGCACCGCATCGAGCGCTTGGACGTTGCCATGGATATCGGTCAATATGGCCAACTTCATGCAGACCCCTCCTTATTTCCGGTATTGATGGACGACGTTGACACCGCCGGTCACATCAATGACAGCACCCGTGACCATGTCAGAATCGTGAGCGAGCAAGAACAGAATCATTCGCGCGATATCTTCACCTGTCCCGTGACGGCCGACCGGTGTCTGGTCATCCGGTTCGGCCGCTTCGATTCGCATCTCTTTTTGTGCCCCGACAATATTGCCTGGATTGATCATATTGGCCGTGATGCCGTAGGCTGCCTCTTCAAGCGCGACCGATTTCGTCAAACTGACAAGTCCCGTTTTCGCTGCCGCGAACGCCGACCGGTGAATCCAGCCTGGTGCCGTCGCACTTTCCGGGAAGCCGTACGTGATGATGCGGCCGAACTGTTTCGACCGCATGCTCGGGATGGCTCGGCGCATCAACCAAAACGAGGCTGACAAGTTACCCGTGATCACCTCGTCCCATTCCTCGTCAGACAAGTCGACGAGACATTTCCGTTCAAAGATATATGGCCCGGCATTCAAGATGAGCGCATCCGGTTCTCCGAACTTGGCCACCGCCTCTTCATAGGCACTCAAGACGGCCTGGCGGTCCGTCAACGGCGTCTCGATCATATGTAACCGCTCGTGGTTCCAATCGATCGGCTTCCGTTGCAATACGCTGACGTGCCAACCTTCTTCTAACAGTCGTTCCGTCACAATGCGGCCGATCCCTTTCGCACCGGCCGTGATGACTACGTGTTTCATCGTCATCCCTCCTCTGTATCATCTTACCCGTTCCGTCTGCTCATTTCCAAACTTCAACCTGTTCAGTGAGAAAGTTGTGAATCTTTCACACATTTCTGAAAGAACCGGGCGTGAATTTAGGCAGAAGTGGTATACTATACATGTAAGCCGCACGTACATTTCAAGCGAAAGGTTGGGATTTACATGGCAATTGTCTACAAACATATTCTATCTGCCGTCGACGGCTCGAAAGAGGCGGAACGCGCATTTGAAACAGCAATCGACGTCGCCCTTCGAAACGATGGCAAGCTGTATATCGGTCACGTCATCGATACACGGACGTTCGCCACGGTCGAAGCATATGACCGGACGATTACCGAGCGTGCTGAAACGTATGCGAAGGAATTGCTCGAGGACTACGTCAATCGCGCGAAAGAACGTGGTGTCAAAGAAGTCGAGACGGTCATCGAGTACGGCTCTCCGAAAGTGACGATCGCTAAAAAAATCGCACCGAATCACGACATTGACCTCATCATCTGTGGAGCGACCGGCTTGAACGCCGTCGAACGCTTCTTCATCGGTAGCGTCTCTGAAAGCATCGTTCGCTATTCGAAGTGTGACGTTCTCATCGTCCGCCAATAACATGATTCACAAAAGGGCCATCGCAAATGCGATGGCCCTTTTGTATGCCTGATTATAATACTTTGACAGTTACTGTCTTACGACCGAAGTTGAGGGCCGCACTTTGTGAGTACATCAAGATGTCGATTTTGTTGCCTTTGATGGCGCCGCCTGTATCAGCCGCTGTGTATGTGCCCGTCAACTTCCCGCCGACGTACACTTGTACTTTCTTACCGAGCGGGATGACGCGCGGGTCGACAGCGACGACGTTACGTTTTTGGGCCCGGACGTTCCAGCCTAATGCCGTCACACCTGAACATCCTTTGCAATACGGTGTGTAGGCCGAGGCATTCATTTTATAAGTTTTCGCCTTCAAACTTGTTTTTGTTACCGACTTTGAAGCTTTTTTAACTGACTTCAAGTACTTAGCAGCGATCCAACCTGCTTTTCCTTTGTAGTTGACGCGAATCCAAGCCCCTTTTGAGCCGGTACGCTGTAATTGTTGTCCTTTGTTGATCTTGCCGATGACTTTTCCGTTGAGTGAACCTGCCGAGCGGACGTTCAATCCGTTGACTTGGCTTTGAACGTAAACTTTTGAAGATGCCTCAACTTGTTGTTGTGGTAAGAGCATAGCGAGTGTCATGACCGTCAGTAGTAAGACCGTTCCAATTTTTTTGAGCATGTGGTTTGTCCTCTCCTAGTCGGTTTGTGAGTTGTAAGTTCATGGTGTCGAATCTGTGGTGCCATATTCACTGTCACATTTCGCGTTTATTGCTGAATGTTTCGTCCAGATAACTATATGACGAAACATGACGACGTGCGTTTACAACTAAAATTCATTTGAGTGTCATCAAAGTTACGGTTAGATTACAAAACCGCCATCCTTTAAAGAAAGATGACGGTTTTAATAATAATCTTTAGTTTTTGTCACATTAATTCCCATTTAAAGGAATTAATATATCTTGATTATTACGAAAACCTGCTTTTCTTACGTCGAATGTTACAAACGAGATGGATTCATTCGGTCCATTGTCACAATCCCTTCCCTCTTCATGCGTCAAAAGCACTAAAAAAGTCCGTCTCGCAAGGTTGCGGGACGGACTTTGTAATAACTTAAACGTGTGCCTCAAAGAGGTTGGCGATGCGTACGGTATCGCGTGCGATGACCAACTCTTCGTTCGTTGGGATGATGATGACTTTGACTGGTGAGTGCGGGTAGTTGATGAACAACTCTTTACCGCGTGCTCCGTTGTTGAGTGATGGATCCCAGTAGACGCCCATGAACTCAAGGCCACGAAGGATGCGCTCACGGATGACGTCAGAGTTTTCTCCGACACCAGCTGTGAAGATGATCGCATCGACACCGTTCATCTCTGCCGCATATTGACCGATATAACCGTGGATGCGGTTCGAGAAGATTTTGAGCGAGACTTCGGCACGGTGGTTGCCTTCAGCAGCAGCTTGCTCGATGTCACGCAAGTCACTCGAGATACCCGAGAGACCGTAGACGCCTGACTCTTTGTTCATGACGTTCAATACGTCTTCAGCCGACTTGCCTGTCTTTTGCATCAAGAACGGGATGAGAGCCGGGTCAAGTGATCCTGAACGTGTGCCCATCGTGATTCCTTCGAGTGGCGTGAAGCCCATTGTCGTGTCGATCGAACGACCGCCGGCAACCGCTGCGATTGATGCACCGCTACCGAGGTGGCAGGAGATTAAACGAAGGTCTTCAAGCGGACGACCGAGAAGCTCTGCCGCACGTTGCGTGACGTACTTGTGGCTCGTTCCGTGGAAACCGTACTTCCGGACGCCGTGCTCCGTGTAGTACTCGTACGGAAGGCTGTACAAGAAGTTCTCTTCCGGCATCGACTGGTGGAACGCCGTGTCGAAGACCGCGACTTGCGGTACGTTCGGTAAAATCGTTTGGAACGCACGAATCCCCGTTAAGTTTGGCGGGATGTGGAGCGGTCCGAGTTCGACGAACGATTCGATGTTCTTCATGACTTCATCGTCGATGACGACCGAATCCGCGTACAACTCTTTTCCGTGAAGCACACGGTGACCGACGCCTGCGATTTCATCGAACGATCGGATGATATCAAGGTCGATCAATTTTTCGAGCGAGAGCTCGACCGCTTCTTTATGTGAATGAAGCGGCGTGACGATATGGAACTTTTGTCCTTCGCCATATTTAATCGTGAAGATCGCATCTTCTTTTCCGACACGCTCGACGAGCCCGACGGCGAGCATTTTCTCAGATGGCATCTCAAGAAGTTGGAACTTCAATGACGAACTACCTGCGTTGACTGCCATAATTTTTGTCATGTCATACACCTCTTACCTTTCGATTTAAACACGAGTCTTTATCTGTTCTCTTAAAAACCGATAACTGTATCATAATGAAGATACTTGATATGGCATATGTTTTTCAAGTCTTTTGCCCAATAAAAATTATGTTGTTTTAAACCAATCGTCAATCTGTTTCACAATATTGGCAACAGCACGCACGTCCGTGAACGATGGCAACTCGACGAGGAGTGCTTGTTTCGGGCGTTTGACGCCTTCCCCGAGCTTTTGTAGCATCAATAGGCTCTTCGCATACCGCTCATCTTTGAACATCGTCGTCGGCAATTGGAGAACGCCTTTGACGACGGCCTCACGGTCCATCCACTGTTTTAATTTCCCTTCGTCATCCTGTTCAAACAAATTGTTCGGGATGACAAAAATCCCGTGACCACCTGGTTTCAAATGTCGCATCGCCTGCTCGATCAACAAGAAGTGCGAGTAAGAATGGCCCTCGTCCCGTTTCAAGGCGTACCCGGATGCCATATCGTCGTTCGGATAATAGCCGATCGGCAAATCGACGAGCGCTAAATCGCTCGGCTCGACGAACAACGGTGCGAGCGCGTCCTGGTGGAAATACGACACCGGTTTCCCGAGTAAGTTACTGATCGCGTAAGACAGACGTAGCATCGTCTCATCGACTTCGACGGCTTGTGCGGTGGCGTCTTTCAATTGTGTCAACACGGCATGCACGAGTGTCCCCGTCCCGCTTCCAAGTTCGAGCACGCTCGCCCCGTCTTTGACGAGCTTCGTTGCCAAGTACCCGATGAACAGGCTGACAGCGTCCGGTGTCGGTTGGTGGTTCGGCGGGAGTGTCGTCGTCTCCTCGAGCACGAGCAGACTGACGGCTTTGCGGACATCATCCGTCTTCTCTTGTTCGACATCGACCCGTTCAAATACTTCAATCAACGCCTCGAGCGGTAACAAATCAAGGTCGGTCGTCAGCTTCTTCGCCTCTTTCTTCCAATCCCGATACAATTGTTCAAATCGTTCCATCTTCGATCATCCTTTCCATACAAAACCGGCCCTCTGATGGAGAGCCGGTCGGTTCACTTCTATTAGTGTAAGCGATTCGTGGTCATTTCGCCAAGCGAATCAGTTCGCTTTATCAAACGCCTCGAGCGCCGCATCGAAATCGACCTCGTCTGTCATCTCATCCATGTACTGGACGTATTGGACCGTACCTTCTGAGTCGATGACGAACACCGAGCGTGCGAGTAGACGGAGCTCTTCCATCAACACGCCGTAAGATTTCGCGAACGATTGGTCGCGGTGGTCCGATAACATGATGACGTTATCGAGGCCCGAGGCCGCACACCAGCGACGTTGTGCGAACGGCAAGTCGTTCGACACGGTCAAGACTGTCCCTCCAAGCGTTGCCGCTTTCTCGTTGAACGCACGCGTTTGTGCATCACAGACGCCTGTATCAATCGACGGGACGACACTAATCAATTTTTTCCCTGGGTATGACGCGAGCGTCACCTCTTCAAGTGCCGTCGTGAGCGCTGTAAAGTCCGGTGCAGCATCTCCGACTTTGACCGGATTCCCTTGCAGTGTAACGGTATTGCCTTTAAATGTTGGCATCGTTTCATCCCCTTTGGTTTGATTTATACTTCTTCATCATATCGATGGTGCCGTCTCGATGACAAACTTCCTGCCTCAGACGGTCTGATTGTGATTTTCCCTATATCGAGCGTCTAAAACGCTGTATAATGAAAGAGACTCAATTGACAAAGGGGATGACATGGATGAGAAACAACGTTTATTTGTACCATCGTAACGTCAACGACTTTACTAAAGAGGTAAAGAAACTAATCGAGATCGGTGAGAAGCATGGCTTCAACGTCGTGAATCGTCCGGAAGACGCCAACATCATCGTCGCCATCGGGGGAGATGGCGCGTTCTTACAGGCCGTCCGTTATACAGGCTTCCGTCAAGACGCCATCTACGTCGGGTTCGGACGCGGATTGAATGAGTTTTATTGCGACTTCGACATACATAAGCTCGACGAAGTCGATCGTTTATTCTCAGATAACTCTGCTCGGATCGAAGCCGGGCTCGAGGTACGTAAATATCCGCTCTTATCGGCTTCAATCAATGAATCGACACCGATGCTTTGTTTGAACGAAGCTTCGATCAAATCGAGTATCATCAAATCACTCGCCATTGAGGTATACATCGACGATCTTCACTTCGAGACGTTCCGCGGCGACGGGATGGTCGTCTCGACGCCGACCGGCTCGACGGCTTATAATAAATCACTCGACGGCGCGATCGTCGACCCGCTCATCCCATGCATGCAAGTGAGCGAAATCGCTTCGGTGAACAATAACCGTTACCGTACACTCGGTTCCTCGTTCATCGTCCATGATTCACGCAAACTGTCGCTTCGCATCGTCGAAGACGGGAACGACTATCCGATCATCGGGATGGATAACGAGGCGCTCAGCCTCAAATATACCGACCGAATCGATATCGAGCTCTCTGACCAAGTCGTCAAAACGGTCAAGTTGAAAAACAACTCGTTCTGGCACAAAGTACAACGCTCATTCTTCTAAACGACAAATGGCTAGCCGTCCATTTTACTTAGACGGCTAGCCTTTTTATTATGCGTTGACGACGTCGGCCTCATACACCGGCGACCCTTCGACGACCGTCATGACGAGTCGGTTGTCGAGGATGTCGCGCCCGCGAAGTTCGAAGAAGTCTTCTTCCCACACCGTGAACGTGGCGTTATAACTTTGAATCAACAAGCCGTCACGTCCGTGCGTGCCTGTGGCGACACGCGGGGCATACGTGAAGCTACGGAGCGCTTCATACATCGACAGGCGTTCCGTCGGATTGAGCGCGCCCGACTCCTCGAACGATTGACGGGTGACGGCACCATACAGGCCTTTTCGCACATCGACCGAAGAAATCGGGGCGTCACTGCCCCCGAGGACGAGCGCTCCCGTGTCGAGCATCGATTTGAAGCGGTAGGCGTTATCGACCCGGTCGTTTCCGAGCCGGTCGAACAACAAGTTCATGTCGTCCGACAAGAAGATCGGCTGCGCATCAATCAATACCGGCAGCGCCTGGATCCGTTTCAACAATGCATCGTTCAAGAGCGAGGCATGGATGATTCGGTCCCGCGTCCCGCGCTTGGCCGGATACTTCTCGAGCAATGTGATGAACTGTTCGGCGGCGGCATCCCCGATGACGTGAGCTGCCACGTTCATACCATACGACCGCGCCTTTTTGACGAGCGCCTCGAGATGGTCTGGACGATGGACCTCGATTCCGCGCTGACCCGGTTCGTCCGTATACGGTTCCGATAAGAGTGCCGTCCGTCCCCCGAACGACCCGTCGACGAACAGTTTCATCGCCCCGAAATCGAAACGTGGTCGTTTCGCGAGCGCATCGTGACGGATTAATTGATCGACGACTTGTTCATGGACGAGCAGATGGGCGTGGAACGGGAGATCTGCTAACACGTCCTCATACGCTTGAATCGTCTCGAGCGGGTCGCCATGATAGAACAGGTCTTCCGTATGGGCGCCGACAATCCCGTGGGCGAAAAGCGAGTCGATGGCCCGGTGGAGTGAGGCGACATTTTTCTCGCGATTCCCCCCCAGTTCTTTATGGAGCAAATCGAGCGCCGCATCGTATAGCACCCCGTTCAGTTTTCCTTCCGCGTCGCGTCCGAGCTTTCCGCCTTCGATGACGGTATGGTGAATCAAGCCAAGTCGTTCCAATCCTTTCGAGTTGACGACGGCGACGTGGCGACAGACCCGCTTCAAGACGACGGGCCGATCTGGGATGACGGCATCAATCATCTCACGCGTCGGCATCTCTCCGAGCAGACGGTCATTGAACCCTTCCGCGACGAGCCAATCGTCACTTCTGTCACTGCCGTCCTTTTGTTTCATCGACTCGAGCAGAGCTTGCAAATCCGTCGTCTCGGTCGCATCGATACGGTCGAGCGCTTCCCCGTATCCGATCAAATGGATGTGCGAGTCGGTGAACGCCGGATAAACGCTCTTCCCTTCAAGGTTCACAATCTGTTTGATCCTTCCGGCGTATGTACGACGAAGGTGGCCTTCCTCACCTAGCTTCAGAATGCGACCGTGCTCGACATACATGGCGCGAGCCTGTTCATGCTCTTTATTCATCGTATAGATCTTTCCGTTTACCCATAGCGTTCCCATCACAAAATTCCTCCTCGATTCAAAAAAGATTGACGTCTACGTTAATTCCCGTTTACGTCAATCTTCATGCATCATTATTTTCGTAATAGCTCTTGTTGCTCCAAACCTTTTTCGACACGCTGACGAATCTCGCGGGCCGCGCCTTCATCGAAGCGCCCGAGGACGCGTTCACCGATTTCGACGGCCGTGCCGTACTCTCCGTGTAAAAACTTGTTCTCGGCGAGCGTCAAGGCGATATGGACCTCGTTGTCACGCCGGCGATAGCGGTTCGCATATTGCAGCAGCTGCTCGGCGTACGTGACTTGGCGTAAGAGCGCTTTGACCCGGTCGCGGAAGTTGTCCATCGTCTCTTCGACGTCGTGGCTGAGTCCGACGATATACGTCATATTGAACGGCGCCTTCTCGAACTGTTCGTCCAACGATTGAACGCCTTTTTGCAATTGGCGCATATCGCTCGTCAAATCCGTCGGGACGACCGGCATGGCGCTCTTCGTAAGGAGTCGGCGATGGGCCGACAATTCTTTCTTCCAAGACTCGAGCTTGTTACGAACCTCGAGCTCTTCTTTACGGAGCGAGTTCGTATTCTCGATGAAGCGTTCATGCATGGCACTAAACTGGTCGAGCGACCGTTTTGCTTCTTGCACTTTCGACTTGATCATGCTGAACGGGATCATCTGGGCGACGAGCGCCTGTTCGATATCGAGCACGTTCGCCGTGAGCGTCGCCCGCTCACGTTCAAGCTGTTCAAATTCTTCACCGACTCGAGCGTTGATCTCATAGTTGCTGACGAGTCGAGTCATCTCTTGATGGAGTCGCGCCATGACTTCGCTCGTCTGGCGGTCACGGTCTTTCACACTCGCGAATTCTTTCTTCACGTATTGGCGCGCGTCGACTTCGGTTCGGAACGCTTCGAACAACTGGTCGATGTCCGAACTGAGCTGTTGCATGTCCATCTCGAAATGATCGAAGTCGAGCTGTTCGATGCGGTCCATAAGAGCCGATCGGCGATCTTCCGCCTGCTCGATTTCTTCCATTAAACCGAGCGGTTCGAGCGCGTAGCCGTCCATTTGCATCTCTTTATGCCCCGAACGCAACTGGTTGAGCTGTTGTTTCAAGTCAACCTGCACCGTGCGGACGAACTGAGGGATGACACTGACGAGTTCACGAATCTTCGTCACTTTCTCAGACAAGACTTGGCCGGCAACGTACGCATCCGATACTTGGCCTTCTTGCTTCAACGTGATCATCTCGGTCCGTTTTGCTTCCGCTGCCGCAATCTCAGATTCGACGAGTTCATACGTCGGGCCGAACGCACTGTTTTGCGCGACGAGTGTCTTCCGGAATTGGTACAGCTCTTTCTCGTCTTTTTTGACGATATCGAGGAGCGACGAATGATGCTGATTAAACTCATCCATCTCGTCGAGCATGGCGTGTACCATCGACTCGAGCTCTTGAATCAACTGTTCCGTCGCATTCAAATCCGATTTGACTTTGAGGAAGCGATATTTGTCCAAATCTTCTTCGGCATGATAGAGCGCCTCATCGATTTGCCCGGTATGTACACTGACGAGTTCGTCCCATGACTGATGCCAACGCTCGAACTTTTCTTTCGTCTCGCCCTCCATCGGCCACTGTTTGAACTTCTGCAGTTCGGCCGGGACGCTGGCGCTGAGCACGCTTTGTTTGCGCATGTCTAAATCATCAATTTTCTGGTAAAAATTCCTTCGCACGAGCATGCTTCCCAGCATCGCCCCTAATGCGATGACAATGATTCCAATTAAAATTCCATAGATTCCGTAATCCATCTCTGTCACAACCTCCAAGCCGCTTTCGTGGACTTATGTATCTGAATGAATAAATGAAGTATTTTATGAGTATAGATAATACTAATCATATTATAGAACCAATGATTTGCATAGGTTTTCCAACGGTTTAGGGAGAGAATGTTATTTTTCACATGAATCTTTTAAGAAGACAAAATAAAAAAATGCGTGTACCATAATGCTAATCAATCTTGCTTTCATTCATTAGGAGGGAATCCCATGTTCCAAACGACTACTTACTCTGGCGACTTGGCCGCCGGTTACGACCTACTAAACAAACAACTCGCCGCGCTACTTGAAGGCGAGACAAACCGTGTCGCGAACCTTTCAAACGCGAGCGCGTTGCTCAACCAATTCCTCGACCGGATCAACTGGGTCGGCTTCTATTTAACAGAAGGCGAAGACGCCCTTATCCTCGGACCGTTCCAAGGTCTGCCGGCTTGCGTCCATATCGCGTTCGGCAAAGGAGTCTGCGGGACAGCCGCCTCGACGCAAGAGACACAACTCATCGCAGACGTTCATCAATTCCCGGGCCATATCGCTTGTGACGCGGCTTCGAACTCGGAAATCGTCGTCCCGCTCGTCCGTGACGGTAAGACCATCGGCGTGCTCGATATCGACAGCCCTGAGTTCGACCGCTTCTCGGATGTCGACCGTCAAGGGTTGGAGCAATTCTGTCAGACATTACTTCGCTTCATCTGATTGACAAGCGAATTATTTCGTCGTATACTGATTTTTGTGCATGAAATGACGATAGCAGTCATTGACAGACGTATCCACCTTTCGGGCCTCGACTGAGTCGGAGGAGCATCTCGTAGCTTCGCTATCAAGTGAAGGTGCTTGAACCTATGAAAGGGGCGTCACCAGTCTTTGACACCGTTGTTCTTTTGTGCAAAATACATGAACAACAAGGAGGAGTCCAAACATGGCTCGTTACACAGGTCCAGCTTGGAAACTCTCGCGTCGCTTAGGCATCTCGCTTAGCGAAACGGGTAAAGAATTAGCAAAACGTCCTTACGCACCAGGTCAACACGGAAATGGTCGTCGTAAAATCTCTGAATACGGTCTTCAGCTTCAAGCGAAGCAAGCACTCCGTCACATGTACGGAATCAACGAGAAGCAATTCCGTCGCATCTTCAACGATGCAGGGAAAATGCAAGGTATCCACGGTGAGAACTTCATGTTCTTGCTCGAGTCACGCCTTGACAACCTCGTTTACCGTATGGGTCTCGCTCGCACACGTCGTGGAGCGCGCCAACTCGTCAACCACGGTCACATCCAAGTTGACGGTTCACGTGTAGACATCGCGTCTTACCGTGTAAAACCAGGTCAAGTCATCTCAGTCCGCGAGAAGTCTAAAAACTTCAAAGCGATCGCTGAAGCTCTCGAAGTAGCACCAGCTACAAAAGACTACGTAACATTCGACGCTGAGAAGCTCGAAGGTACATTCGTACGTCTTCCTGAGCGTGCTGAATTGAACGACCAAATCAAAGAGCAACTCATCGTTGAGTACTACTCACGTTAATGCTTTTATCCCCTTCCCTGCCTCGGCAGGAAAGGGGATTTTTTTTTACTTTAATATTTGTTCACGAATCCGGCCCATCTGCGTATCGAGCGCGTCCGCCATCTTGGCCGCTTCCATCAACTCGAGTTTCGACGCCTCCGGGACGACGTGCTGGTATTTATAATGAAGCTTATGCTCCGTCGCCGCCCAAAAGTCCATGGCGAGCGTGCGGATTTGAATCTCAGCCGGCACCCAAATGACGCATTCCGCCAAATAGACTTTCGTCCGGACGATGAGATGCAGGCTCCGATAACCGCTCGGCTTTGGATCTTTGATGTAGTCTTTGATCTCATCGATTTGTAAATCATCCCGCTTCTTCAAATGGTCGAGGATAGCGTAGATGTCATCGCGGAAACTCGTGACGATCCGGACTCCGGCGACGTCGTAAATATTGTCCCAAAGTGCTTCCACTTCAAGTGGGAGCCCTTTTTGGTTCATCTTCTTTATAATTGACGGCAACGTCTTCATCCTCGTCTTCACATGTTCGATCGGAGAGTAACCGAGCCGCGTCTGCCAATCGAGGTCGATGATGCCGAGGTCGCTCTCAAGCTCGGTGATCGCCATCTCATAGTAGCGGAACCGCTCCCGCCATTGGTGGAACTGTTCGCCAAAAAACTCTTCAATTTCCATAGGAAAGCCTCCTTATCGTCTATACTTGCCATCGTATCAGACCGAAACCAATTTGAGATATAAAAAAACGTCCATGTCCGCAACATTTGGGACATGGACGAATGCATCAGACGTGACGGATCACGAAGTATTTTTTCTTGCCTCGGCGGATGACCGTGAACTCACCAAGTGTATCGGCACGTGTCACCGTCTTATCGAGCGCTTGTTCGCGCTCCCCGTTCAAGTAGATCGCCCCGTTTTGAACGTCTTCGCGGGCTTGACGTTTTGATGGCGCAATCTTCGCTTCGACGAGAAGATCGACGAGGTTACGTTCGCCGTCAAGTTCGAACTGAGGCATGCCTTTGAATGCAGCATCCATATCTTCTGGCTTGAGCGTCTTCAAATCACCGCTGAAGAATGCCGCCGTGATGCGGAGCGCTTGCTCGAGACCTGCTTCACCGTGGACGAGTTTCGTCATCTCTTCGGCGAGGCGACGTTGGGCGACACGTTTTTCCGGTGCAGACGCCACTTCGCTTTCAAGCGCCAAGATGTCGTCATGCGACAAGAATGTGAAGTATTTGATGAACTTGATGACGTCGGCGTCGTCGACGTTGATCCAGAACTGGTAGAACTCGTAAGGTGTCGTCTTATCGGCGTCGAGCCAGACCGCACCACCGGCCGTCTTACCGAATTTTTGTCCATCCGACTTCGTCACGAGCGGTACCGTCAAACCGAACGCCTTCTCCGAGTGACCAAAGCGACGAATCAGTTCGAGACCGGCCGTGATGTTGCCCCACTGGTCGCTGCCCCCAACTTGAAGACGGCAGTTCTCATTTTCGTACAACTTCAAGAAGTCGAACGATTGCAAGAGCATGTACGAGAATTCCGTGTACGAGATCCCGTTCTCCAAACGCGAGTCGACCGAGTCTTTGGCGAGCATGTAACTGATTGGGAAGTGTTTGCCGATGTCGCGCAAGAAGTCGATGATCGACAACTCTTCCGTCCACTCGTAGTTGTTGCGGATTGAGATCGGGTTCTCCCCTTCAAGCGGCAAGAAGCGGCTCAATTGATCTTTGATTCGATCCGAGAATTGTTTGACCGTGTCGAGCGTGTTGAGCGATCGCTCGTCCGAACGTCCTGACGGGTCACCGATCATGCCGGTCGCCCCACCGACGAGCGCGATGACATGGTGCCCCGCCTCTTGGAAACGTTTGAGTGTTAAAATCGGCAACAAGTGCCCGATGTGGAGCGAGTCCGCCGTCGGGTCGAACCCGGTGTAAAGCGTCGTCGGTTTGTTCAGCTGTTCTTTCAATCCTGCTTCGTCCGTCATTTGGTTGACGAGACCTCGAAATTCTAAATCCTTCAATAATTCCATCTGTTCCACTCCTTCAATTGACATAAAAAACGCCCCTTCTCATATTGAGAAGGGACGGAGATTCCGCGGTACCACCCTAATTGCCACAGCTGTGGCCACTTGTAGCGAGAGATAACGGTCTCGACCCGGCCGAACGGCACGCTCCAAAAGTGTAATTCATCGGCTGACATTGGCTAGTTCACAGCACCCACTAGCTTTCTGGACAAGCGGTCAGTCGACTACTTCGCTTTCTTCGTAGCATCTTTGTTTATGGACTATGCTTTACATTTTATAAGTTCCATTTCCAAATTGTCAACCGAGAATATGGAAACTTGCATCCGGTAGTCGATTCGGGGTAAGGTCAGGAAGGACTTGTGCTATAATCGTATATATTACTGTCAAAAATAGTTTTACACCATATTAAGGAGGCTGTCATGCTGCAAAAGATTCGAGACACATGGAACCAACCAAAGTCCTTGAAAGCCCGCCGTTATGCCAATGTATTTTACGATGTATCGTGGAACGTACTGCTCCTAACGATTATATCGGTCGTTCTCATTGGATTTTTAGGCGCCGGGATCGGAGCGGGTTATTTCGCTTCCCTCGTCAAGGATATGCCGGCACCCGCATATAAGACGATGACGTCGCAAATCAACACCTACTCATCGACTTCTGACATTTATTTTGGAAGCGGTGAACGGATCGGGAACTATACGACGGATGAAGTCCGCGTTCCCGTCGCCGTCGAGAAAGTCTCTCCGTTCGTCGTCGACGCGTTACTCGCCACAGAGGACGTCGAGTTTTACGAACACGATGGTGTCGTGCCGAAAGCGACGCTCCGTGCCATCTTACAGGAAGCGACCGGATCGGAAGACCGGACCGGCGGTTCTACGCTCACACAACAGCTCATCAAAAACCAAATGCTGACGAACGAAGTGTCGTTCGAACGAAAAGCGAAAGAAATTTTACTCGCCCTTCGCCTCGAGAAAGCAATGAACAAAGATGAGATCTTGAACGCGTACTTGAACGTCGTCTCATTCGGACGAAACTCGATGGGACGCAACATCTCAGGGATTGAAGCAGCCGCTCGCGGTGTCTTCAATACATCGGCTGAGAAGTTGACGTTGCCACAAGCCGCTTTCCTCGCCGGGATCCCGAAAAACCCGTTCCTATATACACCGTATTATCAAGGCGGTGTCATTAAAGAGGACGTGTCACCGGCCATCAACCGGATGAAAACGGTACTCAACCGGATGTACGTCGCCGGAAAGATCACGAAAGAAGATTACGACGCTGCGTACAACTACGACATCACGAAAGACTTCATGAAGACACAATCGAAGCCGCGTGATCGCTATCCGTATGTCGTCGATTTAGCCGAACGTGAAGCGCTAGCGATTGTGACCGCACACCTTCTCAAAGAAGATGGAATTAATTTGAACGACCTCGAACCGAGTGAACAGAAAGAAATCCGTTCTAGTTATGGAAAGCGCGCTCACAATGCACTCCGACAAGGCGGATATAAAATCCACTTGACGCTCGATAAAGAAGTTCATGAAGCCATGCAACAACCAGCCAAAAACGCAAATAACTTTGGCCCAAATCAAAATGTGGATGGGAAAAGCTATCCAGAACAAACAGCCGGCGTCATGCTTGAAAACAAGACCGGTCGCGTCCTAGGATTCGTCGGTGGTCGTTACATTAACGGTAAAACTGAAGAGTACAACCATGCCACACAGATGAAACGCCAAATTGGATCGACAGCAAAACCGATTCTTGTCTATGCAAGTGCAATCGAGGCTGGGATGATTACACCGGCGACAACGATTATTGACGAAGAGTATTTCTACAAGTTTGATTATAGTAACCGAAAAGATCCGGTCAACAATGAAGGAAAAACGTATCGCGGCCCCGTCACTGTCCGAGATGCACTCAAACTATCGTTGAACGTTCCCGCCGTCAAAATCTACGAGGAGCGAAATCAGATGTTTGAAGATACACAACATCTTGTAGACATGGGGATCGAAGTGTCGGAAGCGAACCGTAAGGCCTCGTCGATGGCGCTAGGTGTAGGCGAGGTCAGTCCAGTTAACTTGGCTTCAACTTACGCGATGCTAGCCAATTATGGTGAACACGTAAACCCATATTTCGTAGACAAAATTGACTTCCAGGGAGAAACTATCTTCGAAGCGCAACCGGAGAAAAAACGCATCTATTCCGACCGTACCGCTTACCTTGTTGTCGACATGTTGCGTGACGTCTATACGTCCGGAACAGCGACGTACGCGAAGTCACTTTTGAACGCCCCAGGTGATTGGATGGGTAAAACCGGGACAACTCAAAAGAAACGTGATTCTTATATCGTCGGCTCAACACCAGACGTCACACTAGCCGTCTGGTCTGGTTACGATAATCAAACTCTCGAGATGACAGACAAGTATCCGTACGGTCCTTATTACCAACGGACACAACGCATCTGGTCGCAGATTGCGAACCGAGTGTACGCTGACAAGCCAGAAACATTTACAAATGCACGCTTCAACCAACCTTCTAGCGTTTCTGCCGCTGACTTCAAAGATTCTGGCTCATTCTCTGAGAAGAAGAAAGTCGAAGAGAAGAAGAAGGAAGAGGAAGCCAAGAAGAAAGCCGAAGAAGAGGCGAAGAAGAAAGAAGAAGCTGAAGAGAAGAAACAAGAGGCTGAAGAAAAACAAGAAGCTGACGCTGCTGCGAAAGAAAAGGCAGATGCTGAGGCTAAAGCGAAAGCTGAAGCGGAAGCGAAGAAAAAAGCTGAAGCCGACAAGAAGAAAGCTGAAGAAGAAGCTAAAAAGAAAGCCGAGGCTGAGAAAAAGGCTGAGGAAGATAAGAAGAAAGAAGACGCCGAAGCTGCAGACGGCGCCTAAACCGACAAGAAAGGTCGACACATCGCGTGTCGACCTTTTGTCGTTCAATCTTCCATTGTCGATAAGTCTCCTGTCTCAAGGTTCAATTCCCAAGCTTTCAAGACGCGACGCATGATCTTCCCGCTTCGTGTTTTCGGCAGCTTGTCTTTGAATTCAATTTCACGCGGGGCCGCATGGGCCGCGAGCCCTTCTTTGACGAACTTTTGAATCTCCGTCTTCAGCTCGTCTGACGGCTCATAGCCTTTACGGAGCGCGATGAACGCCTTGATAATCTCTCCACGGACCGGATCTGGTTTCCCGATGACACCGGCCTCGGCAACTGCCGGGTGCTCGACGAGACGACTCTCGACTTCGAACGGACCGACCCGTTCGCCTGCCGTCATGATGACGTCATCGACGCGGCCTTGGAACCAGAAGTAACCATCCTCGTCCATATAGGCCGAATCGCCTGAGACGTACCAATCGCCCCAGAAATAGCTCTCATACTTGGCGTCGTTCTTCCAAATCTTCCGCATCATCGACGGCCATGGCGTCTTGAGTGCCAAGTTGCCCATCCGATGTGGCGGGAGCGGTTGACCACGGTCGTCTAAGATGGCCGCTTCACAACCCGGGATGGCTTTCCCCATCGAACCCGGTTTGATATCCATCGTCGGATAGTTACAAATCATCATCGCACCCGTCTCTGTCATCCACCACGTATCATGAATCCGTAACCCGAACGATTCGTTCCCCCAACGAATGACTTCCGGGTTGAGCGGTTCACCGACCGAGAGGATATGGCGGAGAGATGATAGATCATATTTCTCGAACGCTTCTTCGCCGGCACCCATGAGCATCCGGAACGCCGTCGGCGCGCTGTACCAGACGGTGACCCCGAACCGTTCGATGACCGAATACCAGAACTCCGGATTGAATCGTCCCCCGACGATCACATTCGTCGCCCCGTTCAGGAACGGTGCGAAAATCCCGTAGCTCGTGCCCGTCACCCAGCCTGGGTCGGCCGTGCACCAGTAAATATCATCCGGTTGCAAGTCGAGCACCCATTTCCCGGTCATCAAGTGCTGCACCATGGCGTTATGGACATGCAGGACGCCTTTCGGCTTCCCGGTCGACCCTGACGTATAATGCAAGATCATGCCGTCCTCACGGTCGA
Source organism: Exiguobacterium mexicanum (assembly GCF_005960665.1). Classification (GTDB taxonomy): domain Bacteria; phylum Bacillota; class Bacilli; order Exiguobacteriales; family Exiguobacteriaceae; genus Exiguobacterium; species Exiguobacterium mexicanum_A. The sequence goes on along the minus strand of NZ_CP040676.1, from coordinate 894,157 downwards.
CCCATGTGATGTCGAGGTCAGTCGAAGCTTCAGCCGCCAATTTGCGATAGTCGATGATTTTTCCGGCTTCTTCTACCCCGTCGCCGACGATCAAAATCGTCTCCAAGTGTGGGAGCTGATCGACCGGGATGCGCGGCAAGAGCGCCTCGGTCGTCACGATGACTTTCGCTTCCGAGTCGAGCAGACGGTCGTGAACGGCTTGTTCCATGAACGCCTCGAACAACGGACCGACGATGGCGCCCAATTTAAGTGTGCCTAGCAAAATAAAATAAAGTTCTGGACTCCGCGGCATGAAGATGAAGACGCGGTCGCCTTTCTCCACTCCAACCGATTTCAGAACGTTTCCGGACCGATTGCTTTCTCGTTTCATATCTTCATACGTATAGCGCTCTTCTCGTTCCCCATCGAAATAGAGCAATGCCAGTTTTGTGGCCAGTTCACCTTCGGCGTGACGGTCGATCGCTTCGTACGCCATGTTGACGTTCCCCGTCAAATTCCAAGAAAATAGTGCTTCTGCTTGAGTCCACTCGAACGACTGACAAGCCTCTTCATACGACGCCAATTGATGTTCCCCTGATAACGCTTTCAATTTTTCCATCGCTAAAGATTCGCCTCCCCTGTAATGAATGGTATAACCACCTTCAGTATAGTGTTAACATTGTGACAAATCAATGAATTTCCAAAATCTCCAAAAGAGCGTGAAAGAAGTGGAATGAAAGCGCTATAATAGAAGATGGAAAAGGTGGTGACTCCATGGAAAAACAATATCATTCAAAGGTGTGGGAAACCTCACTCGGAGCCGTAATCATCGATGGACCCATCGAAAGCGATGTACTGGCGACGTATCGCCTCGATGAGGGATTGACCGCATTTCGTGAACCAGAGGACCAACATAAGGCCCTCGCTGAAATCGCTGACTTGAAAGAAGGTCGCATTATCGTGGCCCGCGTCGACGATCTCGTCATCGGCTACGTGACGTATTTATATCCAGACCCGTATGAGCGTTGGAGCGAAGGGAACGACCCTTACATTCTCGAGCTCGGCGCCATCGAAGTGAGTCCGCGCTTCCGCGGTCAACGGATCGGCAAACAGCTGCTCGAAGTGTCGATGATGGATCCACATATGGACGACTTCCTGATTTTGACGACGGAATATTATTGGCACTGGGATCTAAAAGGAAGCGGACTCTCCATTTGGGACTATCGGAAAGTGATGGAGAAGATGATGAACCACGGCGGGCTCGTCTTCTTCCCGACCGACGACCCGGAGATCGCTTCGCACCCGGCCAACTGTCTCATGGCACGGATTGGCAAGAACGTCCGGCAAGAGACGATTGACCACTTCGATTCACTCCGGCTGCGACGCCGGTTCATGTATGACTGAGGAGGGATCTGGATGCTGATTGAACAAATGATGAATCGTCATGTCGTGACGATTCAACCGACCAATACGATTGCCCATGCGGCCAAGCTCATGCGCGACCACAAAGTACGCCATCTCATCGTCACAAATCCGGCCCGTCAAGTCGTCGGAATCGTCGGCCAGTTCGAGATGAGCGGTGCGACGAGTGTGTTCCACCCGGAAAGCGAGAGCGCTGACTTTAAAAACCCCGTCTCGAGCATCATGCGTCAAGATGTGACGACGGCGCACCCGTACGATTTTTTCGAAGACGCGGCCGCCTTGTTTTATGAATATCGTTTGACGTGTCTTCCAATCGTCGAACAAGGAAAGCTCGTCGGCGTGTTGACCGAGACAGATTTATTGCGTTATTTCGTCCAATTGACCGGTGCACTCGAGCCGAGTTCACAAATTGAAATCTTAGTCGAGAATACGACCGGCACGCTTGAAAAAGTGACGCGGCTCCTCGCCAAGACGAACGTGAATATCATAAACGTGTTCGTCCACCCGACGGCCGACCCATATAAACGGATCATCTCGTTCCGCGTGCAGACGATGAATCCGCTCCGCATCATCGAACGGTTGAAGCGTGAGGGCTTCGACGTGCTCGGTCCGGAGATGTCCCCATGAGACCGGCCTACATATTCGGCGAGAACGAGAACTCGTACCGCTTTCACGAAGATCATCCGTTCAATCCGATTCGCCTGGAGCTGACGACGTCTCTCCTCATCGCCTCAGGCAAGCTTCAGGCCTCCGAGTGTATCGCTCCTCCCCTCGCATCGGTCGAGTCGCTCGCGCTCGTGCACGACCTCGATTACATCGAGGCGGTCCAAGCGGCCGCTTCAGGTGAGCTGTCGACGTTGAAAGCGAACAAATTTGGGCTCGGTACTGAAGACACTCCGATTTTCCCAACCATCCATGAAGGGGCGGCCCGGCTCGTCGGGGGGACGATGCACGCCCTTGACTTGGTCGCGAGCGGAAAAGTCGAGCGTGCGTTTCACGTCGGGGGCGGTCTGCATCACGGGATGAGACGAAAAGCGTCAGGTTTTTGTGTCTATAACGATGCGGCCGTCGCCATCGCTCACGTCCGTCAGACGTACGGGTCGCGTGTCTTGTACGTCGATACCGATGCCCACCACGGTGACGGCGTCCAGTGGCTGTTTTATGACGATGCGGATGTGATGACCTTATCCATCCATGAGACCGGCCGCTACTTGTTTCCTGGGACAGGATCGGTCACGGAGCGTGGTAACGGGAACGGCTATGGATACAGTTGGAACGTCCCGGTCGATGCATTTACCCAAGATGATTCTTTCCTGCGCTGTTACGAGACCGTGTTCCGGGAAGCGTGCGAGTGGTTCAAACCGGATATCATCCTGACACAGAACGGCGCCGACGCCCATGCGTTCGACCCGCTGACACACCTCGCCTCGACGATTCGGACGTTCGAACAGATTCCACAAATCGCCTCTCGACTCGCCGATGAGTACACGGAAGGTCGCCTCGTCGCCCTTGGCGGCGGCGGGTATGACTGGTATCGGACGGTGCCGCGCGCCTGGTCCCAAGTATGGGCCGGCCTGACGCGTGAGGCGCCGTATCGTGGTGACATTCCGGTCGAATGGATTGAACAATGGCAGACCAAAGCCGATCAAACGTTGCCGACGCGGTGGGATGACCACACGTACACGTTCCAACACATTCCACGAAAGCAACAAATCGAGGAGAAGAATTGGGAAGTGTCGAAACGCGCCTTTTGGCCGTTCATCTCGAACGATCGCAAATCATTATATGTCTAAAAAAATCCCCTCGTCCGCGGAGTGACTCCGACTGGCGAGGGGATTTTTATTCAGTCTTGACGTACAGAATCGCGACGTTCGATGCGGTGCGGCAAGACGACGTTTTTCTCTTCGATTTCTTCAGCGTTCAAGATTTTCGTCAAGAGACGCATGGCAACGGCACCGATGTCATACATCGGTTGGACGACCGTCGTCAATTTCGGACGAATCATCGTCGCGAGACGCGTGTTATCATGGCCGACGACTTCAAAATCGTTCGGGACCGAGAAACCGGCGTCTTGAATCGCGTGAATGACACCGAGTGCCATCTCATCCGTACCGGCGAAAATCGCTTTCGGGCAATCGTCACGTTCGAGCATCTTCTGCATCGCCTCAAGGCCTGATGCGTACGTGTAATTCCCGAGGACGACGTCACTCTCACGGAACGGGAGTCCGGCGTCGTCAAGGGCACGGCGGTAACCAGAGAATTTCTTCTCGCCATTGATTTGTTGCTCGAGTGGTCCTGTGATGAAGCCAACTTGTTTGTGGCCGTGGCCGATCAACATTTCGGTCGCATCGTACGCTGCCTGCTCGTAATCGATGTTGACCGCCGGAAGGTCATATCCTTGGTTGAGCGTCGCCGCAAGGACGATTGGCACCGGCGACTTCTTGAACTCGTTGACGAGATCTTCATGCAGACGTCCACCCATGAAGATGATGCCGTCGACTTGTTTGCCGAGCAACGTGTTCAACAAATGGATCTCTTTGTCACCGTTCGAGTCCGAGTTTCCGAGAATGATGTTGTACTTGTACATCGTCGCCACGTCTTCAATCCCACGCGCGAGGTCTGCGAAAAAGATGTTCGAGATATCAGGGACGATGACGCCGACCGTCGTCGTCTTCTTGCTGGCGAGTCCGCGGGCGACGGCGTTCGGACGATAACCAAGACGGTCGATGGCGTCCTGAACTTTCTTACGGGTCGTCGGTTTGACGTTCGGGTTTCCGTTGACGACGCGTGAGACGGTTGCCATCGACACCCCGGCTTCTCGTGCGACATCATAGATGGTTACATTATTACTATTCATTAAAACTCCTCCTACAAGCAATGATTTTCAAACGATTTTCAAAAAACGTGTCAAAAAAGGAAGACAGGTATCTGTCATCATTTTACCCTGTCTTCACGCTATATAAAACGTTTCCAATTGGAAAGCTTACTTTTTCACCAAATCAAGTTGAGGGAACTGGGCCGTAAGCCCGTCCACGAATTGATCGAATTGGTCGAAATCGAGTTGTTGCTGGGCATCCGACAAGGCAATCGCCGGATTCGGGTGCACTTCGACCATGACGCCATCGGCTCCGACCGCAAGCGCCGCCTTGGCCGCCGGTAGTAACAAATCACGTCGTCCCGTCGAATGGGTGACATCGACCATGACCGGTAAATGCGTCTCTTGCTTCAAAATCGGTACCGCCGTAATATCGAGCGTGTTGCGTGTCGCCCGCTCATACGTCCGAATCCCGCGTTCGCACAAGATGACTTGGCTATTCCCGCTCGCCATGATGTACTCCGCCGCATAGATGAACTCCTCGATTGTCGCCGCGAGACCGCGTTTCAACAAGACCGGTTTTGAGGTCTTCCCGACTTCTTTCAACAAATCGAAGTTTTGCATGTTACGCGCGCCGACTTGGATGATGTCTACATAAGGGAGTGCCGACTCGACCGCACCTGGTGTCATGATCTCCGAGATGACCCGTAAGTCGTGGCGATCCGCTGCTTGTTTCAACAGCTGCAATCCATCAAACCCAAGTCCTTGGAAATCATATGGGGAGGTTCGAGGCTTATACGCCCCGCCGCGCAAGATTTTGACACCAGACAACGCTAACTTTTCAGCGACAGCATTCACTTGTTCGAATGATTCAACCGCACACGGTCCCGCAATCAATTGCGGACGTCCGTTACCAATCGTGACATCGTCGAGCGTGACAATCGTATCTTCGGCTTGACGCTTTCGCGAGACGAGCAACGTCTTATCCCGGTCTTCTCCTTGAAGCTCGGCCGAGGCTTTGAACATTTCTTTGAACAAGTGCTGCAAGCGAGCCGTCTCGAAAGGACCAGGATTCGATGCCGCAATAAAGTCTAACATTTCTCGTTCGCGGACCGGGTCGTACCGTTCGACGCCTTGCAGACGTTTCACTTTACCGATTTCGACAGCGAGCGTGCCGCGGCGGCTGAGCAAGTCGAGCATCTCACGATTCAACTCATCCATCTCGCGACGTAAACGATTCAATTGATCTTGTGGACTCATAAATACCCTCTCATTTCTAAGCCGTTCTTTCCAGAAACCTAATTATATCGAACTTTAACCGCTTTGTCATAGGGAAATGGGCTAGCGACACAAAATCAACAAAAAAAGCGTCCGGATGGTCCGGACGCTCGATGCATTACTTGTTGCCGTTTTTAAGATCGTTTTTCAAGTCCTTTAATTCTTGTTTCGACTCATCGTCGAGCAAGTCTTTTACAGGGGCTTCGAAATCCGATTCATAGTCTTCTGACTGATCACGGCTGCTTGATGCTTCTTGTTTGTTCGCTGCCGATTTGTTTGTGTTTGCTTTGTTCGCGTTCGGCTTGCTTTCTGATGACTTCGGTTTATCAGATGAGGCATCCGTTTTAGCGTCTGCTTTCGATGAATCGTTTGAGTCGTTCGATTTTTTTGTTTCGCTCGACTGATCTTCTGAAGCGCGGTCGAGTTGTTCTTTCACTTCAGCTTCTGCCTCGGCTACGAGTTGATCGGCTTTCTCCATCGCTTCTTCGATTGACAACTCGTCTTCGTCGACTTGTTGCTTCAATTCGGCTGCTTCACGGGCCTTGTCTTTGACGAGGTTCAAGACAGGCGCTGCTTTATCGCTCGCCACTTTGATCCATTCACCAACGACCGGCTCTGCTTTCTCACGTACTTCTTTCGATTTGACCGTCAATCGCTCACGCGACGTCGCCGTCTTCTCGTCTAAATACGTACGCACTTCACGACCGCTCTTCGGTGATGTGAGGAGTGCCACGGCCGCGCCGATTACGCCGCCAAGAACGACGCCTGCCAAAAATCCACCGCTCGGTTGTTGTTCGTTGTTATATGTTTTGTTCTTGTCGTATGTCATCGTTACTTCCTCCTTGTGATGGTTATGATTTGATTGTATCGTCTGTCGCAATCACCCCTGGTGAGACCGTTGTCGGTTCTTGTTCTTGTTTCCGGTCTCGACGTCCGCGACGACGTGATGGTCGTTCGTCAGAAGAGGTCTCTGTTTTATTTTTCTTAAATAATTCTACAGCGACAGATCCCCATCGTACCGCTTGGGCGATCTGTTCTTTATTTTCGTCTGCTGCCACGTGAACAGAAGAAGAAACCGTCCGTACCGACTCCGTCACTTCGTTGAGCGACGTGCCGAGCTCATCAAGCGCGTGAGCCACTGGTGCGAGCAATTCTGTTTTCTCTTCGACGTTATCTACAAGACGGTTCGTCTTATGTAAGAGCGCCGTCACTTCCATTGTGATTCCGTCTAATTGACGTTCTAAGTTTTCAGTCGTGTTGGCGACGCTGCCGAGTGTCCGATTGACGTTCGACAAGACACGTGCCAAGAAAAATACGAGTACGACAAATGCGAGTGCCGCGATGAGCCCTGCAATGCCTCCTAATGTGATTTCCATGCATCCATTCCTCCTGTTCGATAATGTGGTGTTTTCATTATAGCACCATTATGACTGAAAAGATTTGTCACAACCGTTTTCGCCATCCGGTCTGATTATTCCTTTACCCGTTTTTATGTTTTCGATTACACTAAAATAGAAATAAATTAAAAAAAGTTAAAGGAGTGGACGTATGAGAGATCCAAGAATCACGCAACTCGCCGACGGATTGATCAATTATTCGGTCGAATTGAAGCCAGGGGAACGCGTTCTAATCGAAAATTTTGGTGTCGAGGAGTCGCTCGTCGAAGCGCTTGTCGAGAAGGCGTACGAAGCCGGGGGGCATCCGTTCGTCTTGTTGAAAGAGAGCCGTATTTTGCGTAAGCTCTACAGCGGAGCAAGCCGAGAGCAACTTGAGCTCATGGCCGACATCGAGCGCAAACAAATGCAGGCTATGGACGCCTATATCGGACTTCGGGCCGGTGACAACATTAACGAGTTATCAGACGTTCCGGCCGAGCAACAAAAACTCGTCGGGGCCACCATCGGTAAAATGCATACCGAGGACCGCGTCAAAGGAACGAGATGGGTCGTGCTGCGTTATCCGTCCCCATCGATGGCGCAACTCGCCGGCAAATCGACCGAGGCGTTTGAGGACTTCTATTTCAACGTCTGTACGCTCGATTACCGCAAGATGGACCGGGCTATGGACGCCCTCGTCACGCTCATGAACGAGACCGACCGTGTCATGATCAAAGGGCCAGGAACGGACCTCAGCTTTTCAATCAAAGACATCCCGGCCATCAAGTGTTCGGGTCAGATGAACATCCCGGACGGTGAAGTGTTCACAGCGCCGGTCAAAGACTCGATTAATGGCGTCATCACGTATAACACGCCATCTCCATATCATGGCTTCACCTTCGAGAACGTGTCGTTGACGTTCCAAGACGGAAAAATTGTCAACGCAACCGCGAACGACACCGACCGAATCAATGACGTGTTCAATACGGATGAAGGCGCACGCTACGTCGGCGAATTCGCCATCGGCGTCAACCCGTACATCCAACACCCGATGAAAGATATCTTGTTCGATGAGAAAATCGACGGCAGCTTCCACTTCACACCAGGCCAGGCGTATGACGACGCCTATAACGGGAACGACTCTTCAATCCACTGGGATCTCGTCAACATACAACGACCTGATTATGGCGGCGGCGAGATTTGGTTCGATGACGTATTGATTCGCAAGGACGGACGCTTTGTCGTCGACTCGCTCTTACCACTCAATCCAGAAAATCTAAAATAAAAAACAGGCGTGCCGATTGCGGCACGCTTGTTTTCATTACAGCTTCGTCTTTTTGCCGAGCGCTGCCGACATCATCCAAATCTCTTTCTCGAGTCGCTCGATATGAGAGACGAACGTGTCTTCGATTGCTTCGTCCCCGTCTTCGAAGTTTTCCATCGCGTCTTGCATCTCTTGACGGATCTGTTTGAAGTCACTGATCACGTCCTTGATCATTTGATCGGTATCCGCATGGCGATCCCCTTCTTGCAACGTCGAATGTTCGAGATATTCTTTCATCGTCGCATAGGGTTCGCCGTCATTCATCAAGAGCCGCTCCGCCACGTCATCGTACAGTTCAGCGACGAGGTTATACAGTTCCTCCAACTTTTCATGGTACGTGAAGAAGTGAGGTCCGCTAATGTACCAGTGGTAGTTATGCAGTTTGACGAATAAGAGGCCATAGTTGGCCACCTCTTTGTTCAATGTACTCAATGCGCCTTGGCTTGCCATCCTTAACATCTCCTTTTCCAAATTCAGTCGCTAATACTATTACCGTCTTGACTTGATGTTAAACACAAAAAAAGCGAACGGCATCAGCCATTCGCTCTCGATTCACGCTTCGAGTTGGACGTGATTCTCGTATTCACGTTGGTACGTTTGAATGTCTCCGGCTCCCATGAACAGGAGAACCGCGTCTTTATGTTGACTTAAGACACTGACCCCGCCCCGCTTCAAGACGTTCGCGCCTTCGATACGCGATTGCAAGTCTTCGATCGTGACAGTACCTTCTTGTTCGCGAGCCGAACCGAAGATGTCACACAAGTACACCACGTCCGCTTCGGCTAATGCCGAAGCAAAATCATCCATGAATGATTTCAGGCGTGTATACGTGTGTGGTTGGAAGATGGCTACAACTTCACGGCCGGCGTATTTTTTACGTGCCGCTTCGACTGTCGCGCTGATTTCCCGTGGATGGTGGGCATAATCATCCACTAACACTTGGTTTCCGAGCGTCGATTCGCTGAAACGACGTTTCACGCCGTTAAACGTCTCGAGGCGGTCTTTAACCAATTCTTTCGGTAAGTTCTCATAGTCACACGTCGCGATGACGGCAAGGGCATTCAAGACGCTGTGGTTGCCATATCCCGGAATGCGGAACGTCCCATAGAAGTCGTCACGCAAGTAAACGTCAAACGTTGTTCCGTTGTCCGTCGAGTTCACGTTCTCGGCACGGAAGTCGTTATGGGCACCGAAACCGTAATAGACGATTGGCACGTTTGCTTGAATGTGTTGCAGGTTCTCATCATCGCCACAAGCGATGATGCCTTTTTTCACTTGCTTCGCCATTTCTTGGAACGCATCGATGACGTCATCGAGACCCGAGAAATAATCCGAGTGATCGAAGTCGATGTTCGTCATGATAGCGTAGTCTGGACGATAGTATAAGAAGTGACGCTTGTACTCACATGCTTCGAAGACAAAATTCTTCGAGTCTTCGACCCCTTCTCCTGTGCCATCGCCAATCAAGAACGACGTCGGCTCGATGCCGCGCATGACGTGAGCCAACAGACCTGTCGTCGATGTCTTACCATGAGATCCCGTAATGGCGACACTCGTGTAGTGGTCGGCCAATTCGCCGAGAAACTCATAGTATTTGTATATCGTCAATCCGAGCTCGCGCGCTCGAACGACTTCAGGGTGATCGTCAGCGAAGGCGTTGCCCTGTACGACGATTTGCCCTTCGGTAATATTTTCAGGATCAAACGGAAGGATTTCAATTCCTTTGCGATTCAATGCTTCTTCAGTAAAAAATGCTTTGTCAACGTCCGAACCTCGGACCTCATTGTTCATGTCATTTAAAATTTGAGCTAAAGGACTCATGCCCGTTCCTTTAATTCCGACGAAGTGATAACGGTTCATCTGTAAATAGCCCCCCTAATTCATTGCGGTCTGTTGAAAAAATGCGACAAACCTTTGTCATTATAGCAAAACTCCAGGAGTCATGCTATTACAGATTATTGTTTTTTTTCGCCAAACGACGACTCTTATACATCGCCATCCGGTCTTGCGGTGTCATCATGACATTGAGCGGAGGGCCTTCCGCTTTATACGAGACGCTCATCGCAGGCGTCAACTCTTCTTCGTCAGACACTTCAATCGGTTCATCAGTCTGTAATGTTTTCGCAACATCTTCGACAACCGGGGCCCCCGTCTCAACCGGCACATCGAGCGAAACGTCCTCTTCGGTCACGTCTTGCTTTTCTTCCCGGACGGCAATCTTCGATGATTTCAAATCGGTCGAACCCATGAACACAGAGGCGAACCCGCTCTCTACAATCGAGACTTCCCCGAGGAGCGGTTTAGTATCTTGTTCAGCTGTCTCGTCTTCAGAGAGGAGCGGGCTTTCCTCGATCGTTTCCGTGGAAATAATCGTCTCTTCGCTTGGCGTATCCGCGTGCTCGGACACCATTTCCTCAAGCGTCTCCGCTGATGGCGATTCGTCCGCTGTGACATCGAGGTCAGGCTGTGACGTCGGCGCATCATCGACGATTGGCACGGATTTGTCTACTGAATCAACTACAGCTTCATCCACTGATTCCATCACGGATTCGTCTACTGACTCCACCACCGGTTCATCTACGGAATTAATTACCGGTTCGTTCTTAGGCTCAGCCTCTACGCTTGGCGGCACCGCTTCTGACACTTCCTCTACCGGGACGGCCACTCGCTTTGCTTGGCGGATCGCTGAATCGTCACGCGTCTCCGGAGAATGTTCAGTCGGCAGAATGATTTTTGGTTTCGGTCGGGCGTATCCATAAATCGGAGATGGCACATCCGACGGTACAAATTCATTCTTCGGCCCGGGCTTCGGTGCAGGCGCACCTTTCTTCCCTTCCTGGGATAGTTCGCGTCGAATTCGGTCTGCTTGTTGTTTTAATGAACGTTCATATGCATCCATACTTGATTCCTCGCTTTTTCACTCAATCCTATTTAGCAAAAAATCGGTCGAATTTAGCGACCGATTTCAAATGCTTTCCCTACTTCATATTCGTCATCCAATACGAGAATCCCTTTTTCTTGCGGTGCATCAGGTAAGTTCAATTCTCGCGCTGAACAAATCATCCCATGTGAACTTTCACCTCGTAACTTCGATGGACGAATGATTAAACCAGACGGCATGACCGCTCCCGGTTTCGCGACGACGACTTTTTGGCCGGCCGCGACGTTCGGTGCGCCGCAGACAATCTGGACATCACCTTGATCGGTCTCAACTTGACAGATCGACAATTTGTCCGCATCCGGGTGCTTCTCAGCTTCTTTGACGTAGCCAACGACAAATTTTGGGGTGAAGTCCACGCCCGAAAGCTCGGCTTCGATATTTTGTTTACGCAAGATGACGCCGAGCGTCTCAATCAACTCGGCCGTCAACTCGACCGGCCCGTGCCAGTCGCTGACGTCAAAATAATTACTGGCATTGAAGATGTTATAGCCATTGACTTTTCCCGTCGTCGATTTGACGATGGCGACATCATCTTTCCGTTCAACGACTTGGTGGTGGCGATCGCCTTCTCTTAACAAGACCATGAGGACATCGCCGATTCCTTCACGGTTATAAAAAGCATTGATTTGCATACGTAAAAACGCCCCTTCTTTCAAACTAGACACAACTAGTTTAGCAGATTATGCGTCCGTTGGTGGGTTCTTTTTTCCGACAATGAAAATTGGTTCGAGAACGCCGTCCTCATAATGGAAAGAAAGAGCCGTCACCGGAATCCGCCCATTCGTGAAAAAGTCGAACATGAGCTGTTGCATCGCATCATAACCTTGATCGTTGCGGATGTCCGCGATGATCATCACGTCCTGGTGCGGTACCCCGACGAGCATATCGCCTTCGATACGGCGCTCCATGACCCGCAAAAACTCATCATTTAAAATCCGTGACGCTTCATACCCGTCCCGAGCAGCCAGAAAATAGAACGTATTCCCGGCCACGGTATCTTCTTTTAAATCGGTCGGCAACTTCTTGACGTTGTCCCGTGCCAATTCGTCAAGACGCGTCAAAGGCATCCCGTCCAAATGCCGCTCTTCGATCAAGCGATAGCCGTTGCCCAAATCGAGTGCATAAAAGACAGCCGTCTCAGCTGTATGTGGCGTCATCGCGAGTGCTTCCCCACGCTTCGTCTCCGTCGAGAACGAGGCCGAACGGATGACGGGATAAATGTTGACTTCATTGCCAGCGAGTGTGACCGCATCGTCGGCCGAGAGCGCTGTCTCGATGTAGTCGACGACCTCTTCAATGGCGACCTCTCCCCGAACTTTCGCTTTCGCTACGAGCGGGGCGAGACGGATGTTGACGCCGAACCGGTCCGTGGACCGCTCGATGCGCAACACCTCGTTCTCACGGTCATACGAGGTCCGGTACCCTTCCGTAAACCGGCGTTCGAGATGGCGACGTAATTCATTCCGTTCCATCTAGCTCACCCTAACCCATGAAGGAAGGCTTCGACTTGCTCAGGAGTCTTCCGTTCGCGTCCGACATAGCGGTCGACTTCTTGTCCGCCGTTGAAGGCGACAAAGCTCGGAATCCCAAAAATGTCGAGCTCTTGTGCGAGCTCCATCCAGTCGTCACGATCGACGTAGTAAAACGTCCAATCCTCGAACTTCGCTTCGATGTCTGGCATGAACGGATCGAGGAAACGGCAATCACCGCACCACGTCGCTGAAAACATCAAGATGCTCTTCCCTTGTTTTGCTTCTGTATACTCGTTCATCGTTGTCAATTGTTTCATGTTCACCACTCCTGTTCTTTTTTCCCCATTCATGATAGCATAAGTCCGTTGTCACATTCCGCTTTCATGTTTTATGATCATCGGGAGCGAAGACTACGTGAAAAAGGTGAAGTCATGACAAAATGGACACGTGAACAGTTGAATCCAGAAATGAAACATCCGCTCGAGCAACTCGTCGGCGTCATCGGCATGCTGGCGATTCTGCGCTACGGCTACTTGTTCATCGATACGGACAAGACGCGAGGCGAGATTTTAGTATGGCTCGTCGTCGGGTTCGCCGTGATTTACATACTCGAACGGGTCGGCAAGCGTCTTGTGCGCAGGCTGCCCATCATTCGAAAACGGTTTTTACTCCCCGTCTATGTCGTCTTGCTCGTCTTATTCTTGGCGAGCTTCCGCGTCCCTCGTGAAACCGTCGAGACCGTCCGAACTCTTTTCGGTTGGTGAACGAAAGAGAGCGTCCCGCTTATTCGCCGGGACGCTCTCTTTCGTGTCGCTCAATATTCGATTTTCATATCGTTCGGCCGAATCCGATTGATCCGGACCAACACTTGATAGACCGCATAACTGAGCACTGCCGGACCGACAATCAAAAAGCCGAAGACGACGATGAACATGTGCCAACTGAAGCCCATCGTCTCGAGCATGACAATCGGACCGACGAGTCCGCTCGTCCCCATCCCGGCACCAGCCGCGACGCTCTCGAGCTCGAACAACAGAATCGCGATCGGGGCGAGCACCGCCCCCGCTATCGTCGGCGGCAACAAGATCCAAGGATTCTTCACGATATTGCCGACTTGAAGCATCGAAGTACCAATCCCTTGGGCGATTGCACCGCCGATGCCATTGTCCCGATAACTCGTGATTGCAAAGCCAACCATCTGGGCGGCGCAGCCAACCGTCGCCGCGCCTGCCGCGATGCCACTCAAGCCGAGCATGAGCGCGATGGCCGCACTCGAGATCGGTGCCGTGAGCGCGAGTCCCATCAGTGTCGCGACGACGACGCCCATGAACAAAGGCTGTTGTTCCGTGCCCCACTCGATCCACGTCCCGAGCTGTGTCATGAACAAGCCGACATACTTACCGATATACGTTGCAGCCAAATAACCGACGCCAATGGTCGTGAACGGTGTGACCAAAATATCAAGTTTCGTCGATTTCGAGACGAGTTTGGATACCTCGACAGCGAGCAACGTCGCCACATAACTGCCGGCTGGCCCGAACTCGTAACCGAACGCCCCGACGACGAGCGCCGAGAACAAGATGAGCGGCGGTGCTTGAAGCGCATAGGCGATTGCAACCCCGATGGCCGGACCGGTCAAGCCGATGGCCACATCACCAATCTCGATGAGCGTCGACCCGAAACCGGACAGACTCGTTTCGAGCAATTGCCCACCCGCCGTCTTCATGATCAAGCCGATGATGAGCGTACTGAATAAGCCGAGTGCCATATAACTGAGTGCCGTCACAAAATAAAGCGACGGACTGAGCGTGATCCCTTTTTTCTTAAACATGGAAACCCCTCTTTCCTGTCTTGTCAGTCGTAAAGTTTCTGTCTTCACACTTTTATCAGTATAAGCGTTTCTCGGGAAATTTCAATATAAAAAACGCCACTACACGAGTAAACTGTACCCTGAGTAGTAGACACTAAAAAAAAGTCTACTGCTCAGGGTTTTTGTGTACACTGGACTAAATCATATTGGGAGTGAATTCGAGTGTCGAAGAAGATATTTACGTCAAAAGAAATAGATGCGCTAGCCGCAAATCCTTACGTTAAATCTGTGAGCCCGAAAGGGATCACGTATACCGATGAGTTTAAGGAACTTTTTATAGCACAGACGTTGGAAGGAAAGTTCCCTGTGGAAATCTTCCGGGGATGTGGATTCGATGTGGAGGTACTCGGTGAACGGCGTATGAGTTCTTGTAAAAATCGTTGGACACGAGCTTACCGAAAAGATGGGGTAATGGGGCTGCGCGATACACGATCAAGTAATTCAGGACGTTGGAGAGATAAAGAGCTGTCGACAGAAGAACGGTACGCGAAGCTCGAGGCCGAAAACAAACTGTTGAAAGCAGAGGTCGAACTATTAAAGGAGATCCGCCTGGCGGAAGGGAGAGGAAAGCTGGACTTAACGCATCGCAAAAGTATGAGCTGATTCAAGGTGTCATCATCAAGCACAAAATGAAGGGGATGGTCAGCCATCTCTGCCAGGTGGCCGGGGTGTCACGTCAGGGATACCACGCCTATTTCTCGGAACGGAGGAGACAGACCAGACAGGAGCGCGAATCGAAAGACGTGGCTCTTCGTGACCTCGTTCTGAAGGCGTTCCACTTCAAGAAGCGCAAGAAGGGTGCTAGGCAGATCAAGATGGTGCTGTCTGGTCATTTCGGTGTGACGATGAACCTGAAGTGTATCCGACGTATCATGCGGAAATACAACATCGTGTGTCCAATCCGCAAGGCGAAGCCATACAAACGGCTCATTAAGGCGACGGCCGAGCACCGGGTGGTGCCGAATCGCCTCAAACGCGAATTCAAACAGGGCACTCCCTACAAGGTGCTTCTCACCGATATCACCTACATATTTTACGGGAACGGTAAGCGAGCCTATCTTTCGACCATCGTGGACGGTTCGACCAATGAGGTACTGGCGCATCAACTCTCTGAGAACATCAATCTCGACATTGTATTGGATACGTTGAAGCGTTTACGGAAGAACCGGAGGATTCGCTTGGACAAGGACGCATTCATCCATTCAGATCAAGGAGGGCACTACACGAGCCCGACCTATCAGAAAGAGGTGAAGCGTATGAAGCTAGGTCAATCCATGTCCCGACGGGGCAACTGTTGGGATAACGCTGTCCAGGAATCATTCTTTGGACATTTCAAGGATATCGTCGAGTTAAAGGCCTGTACCACGTTCGATTCACTACAGCGTGAAATCCGAAAAACCATTAACTATTACAACCATCATCGTTATCAATGGAACATGAAAAAGATGACTCCCGTACAGTACAGGAATCATCTCCTTGAATCAGCATAAGTTTTTTTATTAATGTCCTTTACAAGGGGTACAGATTAGAGTGACGTTCTCCCTACCTTTAGCGTGAAGCTCGAAGCGTCTCCATCGTCGAACGATCGAGTCGTTTGACAAGCGCCTTGAGTAGCGCTTTCGCCGCATCATAGTCGTCCGTATGCAGAATCGAGGCGTGTGTATGGATGTAACGCGCCGCGACACCGATCACGGCCGTCGGGACCCCTTCCCCGCTCATATGGATGCGGCCTGCGTCCGTTCCACCTGGCGAGACGAAGTACTGCGTTTTGATGTTTTCATCAGACGCCGTGTCGAGTAAGAAGTCACGCATCTCTGGAGACATGACCATGACCCGGTCAAGGATTCGGATGAGCGCCCCTTCCCCGAGTTGGCCGAACTCCGTCTTATTGCCAGACGCATCGTTAGCCGGTGACGCATCGAGAACGAGCGCGACGTCCGGACGAATCATTTCGGCTGCCGTTTGCGCTCCACGGAGTCCGACTTCTTCTTGGACAGTCGCACCCGAGAACAAGATGTTCGGATGATCGGCTTTTGTCGTCTCTTCGAGCAACTCGACCGCCAGACCAACCCCATAACGGTTATCCCATGCTTTGGCCATAATCTTTTTCGGATGTTTGAGCGGCGTGAAGTCGCTTGTCGGCACAGCCGGAAGACCCGGACGGACACCCCATGACTCGGCTTCTTCTTTCGTATCGGCGCCAATGTCGATAAACATCTGTTTCATGTCCATCGGTTTACTCATTGCGTCCGGTCCGAGCAGGTGCGGAGGTGTCGATGCGACGACGCCCGGAATCAATCCATCGTTCGTCACGATATCAAACCGTTGCGCCATGAGCACTTGGCTCCACCATCCACCGAGCGGCTGTATGTATAGCATCCCGTTTTCTGTGATCCGGGTGACCATGAACGCGACTTCGTCCATATGTCCAGCGACCATGATGCGTGGTCCCGCCTCGTCCCCGACCCGTTTCCCAAAGATTGAGCCGATACCGTCCGTCATGACTTCATCGACATGCGGTGTGATTCGGTCACGAACAAACTGACGAACCTCTGATTCGAATCCAGGTGCGCCCGGAAGTTCTGTCAACGTCTTGAATAAGTCTCTCGTTTTTTGTTCCATTTCCAACCATCCCTTCAACCGTTCTTGTTTCATTATATACAGAACTTTTCGGCAGATGCGAATGGTTTTCGTTCCAATGGGGTACAGGTTTTGGTACGATGTACATGATAGCCATAGTTCAAGGGGAGGTAGTCATATGAAGAAAAGGTATTGGTTAGTTGGGATCGGGGTTGCCATCGCGGCCGCACTTATGACGAAAAAAGTGTTAGATGAACGAAGCTTATCGGCCGAGGACGCGCTCGAGTACACGAAACGGGCATTCTCAGCCAAAGGTCACGTTCAAGGCGCATGGATCTCGGCATCACCTGAGATTTACACGTATGACGGACGTGAGTATGACGTCTTTAAAGGCGGCATCTCGGTTCTCGAGAACGACGAAGAGAAGACGTACCAATTTACAGTCGATTCAGAGACTGGCGCTTTACTTGAATATGCATGATGTGGGGTCGGCGATGACATTCGCCGACTTTTTTTGTTTAATTTGGGCGAAAGAGTGGAAAATTGAATATGGTACTTTTCAAACTCAAAAAGGAGTGATCCCACGTGAAGAAACTGATCGGTGAAGCAACCGAGCTCGTGTCACAAATGGTCGAAGGAATGGTCCATGCCCATCCTGAACTGTACGGTCGTGTGGAAGGTTTCAACGTCATCTGTCGTGCTGACGGGGCCAAGTCCGGAAAAGTCGGACTCGTCTCGGGTGGAGGCAGCGGTCATGAACCGGCCCACGCTGGTTATGTAGGTGACGGGATGCTCGATGCCGCTGTATGCGGTGAAGTGTTCACGTCCCCGACCCCGGACATGGTGCTCGAAGGCATCAAGGCGGCCGATGGAGGAAACGGGGTATTACTCGTCGTCAAAAACTATGCCGGTGACGTCATGAACTTCGAGCTCGCCGCCGAACTTGCGGACGCCGAAGGAATTAAAGTCGACCACGTCGTCGTCGCAGACGATGTCGCCATCTCGAACAAGGAAGACCGCCGCGGTGTTGCCGGTACCGTGTTTGTGCATAAAATCGCCGGTGCGGCCGCAGCGAGCGGGAAATCACTCGCCGAAGTGAAAGCGCTTGCGGAGAAGGTCGCGGCAAACGTTCGCTCGATGGGTATGGCTGTCGAACCTTGTTACATGCCGGTGAGCGGCAAGCCAGGTTTTGATTTGAATGAAGAAGAGATGGAAATCGGCATCGGGATTCACGGGGAGCGCGGCGTCGAACGGAAGTCGACGACGAACGTCGATGCCATCGTGGATGACCTGCTCGACCACTTGAAAAAAGAAGTGAGTCCTGGCGAAGTTGCCGTTATGGTCAACGGTATGGGCGGTACGCCCTTGTCTGAATTGTACGTGACGTATCACTTTGTCGCGAAAAAATTAGAAGATGCCGGCTACACGTTGAAACGGAAATACGTCGGCAACTATATGACATCCCTCGAGATGCACGGGTTCTCGATCACGCTCTTGCCGCTCGACGAAGAAATGACGGGTTATCTCGATGCACCGTCGGCGGCACTCGGTTTCAAACTCTAATCCAATGAATGAGGTGTTTATGCAATGTTGACGATTGATGGGTTCAAGCAAGCATTACGACACGCCCAATCCGAGATTGAGGCGAACAAGGATACACTGACCGACCTCGACCGCGCCATCGGTGACGGAGACCACGGTATCAATATGTCGCGCGGCTTTGAAGCGGTCGTCGCCGTACTCGATGACGACTATGCCAGCCTTGGCGACTTGAGCAAGAAAGTCGGGATGACGCTCATGTCGAAAGTCGGCGGCGCAGCCGGTCCACTATACGGGTCGGCATTCGTCAAGGCTGCACCTAAGTTTGGTGACGCGACTGAGGCCGATTTCACGCTCGTTAAAGAAGCGCTTCTTGAGGCGTCGACAGCGATCAAGGCGCGCGGGAAGTCAGAAGTTGGCCAGAAGACAATGGTCGATGTGTGGGAACCGTTCTTGTCTGACTTGAGCGAGGCTGACGATTTTGATGCCAAACTCGACCGCCTCGTCGGCGAGACCGAAGATATGATCGCCACGAAAGGACGGGCATCTTATTTCGGTGAAAACTCACGCGGCACGGTCGACCCTGGCGCACTCTCGAGTTCCATCGTGTTGAAAGCGATTATGAAGGAGGTTGAGTGACATCGTAGAGCTCATCATCGTATCCCATAGCGCTAAAATCGCTGAAGGGATTCAAGACTTGATGAAAGAGATGGCCCCCGCCGTTCCGATCCATTTAGCGAGCGGGCTTGAGGACGGCAGCATCGGGACAGATGTGACCCGTATCCTCGAGGCAATCGAGGCCGTCGACAAAGAAGCGCTCATCTTATCCGATATCGGTTCGGCCACGATGAACGCAGAACTCGCTGTCGATATGTATGAAGGCGATAAAACGATTCAGTTCTATGACGGTCCGATCGTCGAGAGTGCCTTCGTCGCTTCCGTCTCATCCGGTAACGGCATGGATGTCGCTCAAATCGTCGAACAATTGAAAATGGCATAAAAAAAGAGCCTCGCGGCTCTTTTTTTAACGTGGGTTATCGTTTTTCTCATAAATCGGGTTCATGAACTCAGTCGTCGAGTAGAAACGTGGAACAACCACGAACAAGATGACTACCGGGATCGCGATTAAGAGTAGCAAAATCAACACAGGCAACCAATAGACAATTTGTTGTCCGAGCATGTCGATGTTCGCATCCGCAAATTCAGTCGCGCCTTCGACTTCTGCGAGGTCAGCTGTTGCGAGGATTTTGTTGTCCGTCGCATCATAGTAATGGAACTCGGTCTTACGTGTGATGAAGATGCCGTCACGGACCGTATCAATTTCAACGACCGCCGCAATGACTTCATTGCCATTCGAATGACGGAGCGTCTCTTCTTTTACGATTTCAGCCGTTCCTTCTTTGTAGTCATAATGCGTGGCTTTCAGATCCTCTTCAAGGGCGTCCAAGAACGCCTCGTTTGCCGAGGTATTAAGTGGTGCGATTGTTAGAATGAAGATTAGTGCAAGCAGGCTTGCCCATGCTTTTTTCAACATCCCCATGTTCCCCCTTCTCTAATTCCAGTTTAGCGTCATTCCTATTGTACCAAGAAGAAAGAAAAAAGTGTGAAGAAAATGCTATTAAAATAAGAAAAAAGCGTGTCAAATTTTCGGACGGAAAGCTGCCTCCATCCGATAAATCGGTTGTCCCATGGCGCTGAAGCGCTCTTCGTACTCGGTGCGCACGTTATCCGCCGGTTCGTTCGCATGAAGATCAAGTGAAATATCTGTGAAGTACATGCCGTATTGGCTCATGCTTTCGAGCGAATATTCGAATAACCCCCGGTTATCCGTCTTGAAATGAATCTCGCCTCCGCGTGGCAACACAGCCTCGTATGTGGCGAGGAACGTTTTATACGTCAAACGACGTTTCGCATGGCGTGTCTTCGGCCATGGATCGGAGAAATTCAAATAGACGCGATCGACTTCACCGGCTTCGAAGTAGTCGACGAGTTGCTTGGCATCAACAGTCAACACGCGGACGTTTGGCATCGGTGTCTCGACGAGCTTTTGCACGATCGATACGGCGACGCTCTCGAATAACTCGATGGCGATGAAGTTGACGTCCGGGAACTGTTGGGCCATCCCTAAAATGAATTGCCCTTTCCCCGAACCGACCTCGATGAAGAGCGGATTGTCGTTCTTAAATTCTGCTTTCCAGTTCCCTTTTAACGTTTCGGGATGAGTGATAAAGACGTGTTCTTGAGCTTCCATATATTCTTTGGCCCAAGGTTTGTGACGTAAACGCATGTTTTTCCAACCTTTCGTTCAAGAAATGTTCAAGTTTATGCTGACTAGTCGCTTCGTGCGAGCAGTCCCCTTGCGATTATACACGAAATCATTGTTTAATGAACATGAATCATCCTTCACAAGGAGGTTATATCGATGAGCACGTTGGATCAATTTTTAATCTTTTATGCGGCCCCGCTGACGTTTTTCGGCGCCGTCATCGCCACGTTCGTTTGGGCGTATTTCATGAAACCTGATGATGTCTAATGCATATGGAAAGGGATGGCTCACACTCGTGATCCATCCCTTTTTTCATTGTGTCCGTTCATCTGCCTCATCGAGCAGTTCACGGAGCACGGTCAATCCTTCTGCCCGGGCGATACCGTTCTGTTCCCCATACAACGTGAGAACCGTCTGGGCAATCGCATACCAGTGCATCCGGTAATGGAGCTCTGACGTGTAACGGATGCCGTAATGGCTAAACCACGTCTCCCACTCCGCCTCATCGACATAACTGTAAACGACCATCGCCAAGTCAAAGGCACGGTCGGCGATGATGGCGTCATCCCAGTCGGTCAAATACAATAGACCCGTCTCGTCCTCGATCCAGTTATTATGGTTAAGGTCCGAATGGCAGACGACAAGTTCACGTTCGTCATCAATCGGTTGATGCATAGTGAGCCAACGGACCGCTTCATCAATCGTCACATCCGCCTCGTCTTGCTCATAGGCGGCACATTGCCGAAGCAATAGCGTCGACGTGACCGGTGTATGATTCAATTGCTGCAGCATGAATAATAGCTCTTTCGAATGATGAATCTTCCCAAGCTGTGCCGCCACATCAGACCGTTTCATATCGGTTGGCGATAGCTCACGACCTTCGATGAACTGTTGGGCACTGAGGACGTCGCCGTTGAACATCCGCTTCGTCCACAGCAATTTGGGGACGATGCCTTCGGCGGAAAGAATGGCTAAAAACGGGGACGAGTTCCGTTTGACAAAGATTTTTTGTTGGCGCGTCGTCGCTACGTACGCTTCGCCTGTAATCCCGCCTGCGGAAGCCACCGTCCACTCTTCACCGAGCGCACCGATTATATCTGAATACATATTCATCACGCTCAAATCTCATTAAGAATTACAAAGATACAATCACCATATTAACACGCGATAATCGTCATTGACAACGACTCGACTTGAATCTCACGCGGATTTCGTGCAATCGGGACGAGGCTCGCCGTTTCCCCTTGCACATAAACGTTCCAGTCTCCGTCGGCATGAAACGTCACGTCACCGAATGTTCCGTTCAAATAGACACGGACGCGTTGCCACGCATCGTAGGAATGGCTCGCCGTCAACTCGTAGGCGATCACGCCTGGAGGCGACGGAAGGAACTTGAATTGCTCCACGACTTTCTGCCGACTATCGTAACGGAAACACGTATGACGGCGCCGCAATTTCAGCAGCGTCTTCACGAATTCGACTTCACTCTGACGCTCGTCCCGCAAATCCCAATCGAAGTGATTGATTCGGTCCGGTGCGTTGTAACTATTTTCGACCCCTTGTTTCGTCCGACCGAACTCCTGGCCTGCATGGAGGAACGGGACGCCTTGCGACGTGATGACGATGGCCGTGGCGAATCGTTGCATCCGTAATCGCACCGCCTCATCCATATCCTCACACGATAAGAGCAATTTATCGTAGGTCGTGTAATTGTCATGCGCCTCGACGTAATTGATTGTATATTGCGGGCTCGGGAATCGTCCGACGGTGACGTTTGGGATTTGAACCGCTCCCGTGATGCACTCTCGAAGCTCCCATTCCCGCCATTCGTTACCAGAGACAAAACCGCGTTCGCGGTCATTGAACGTCGACCCCTTTAACGCGTCCCGCATCATGTCATTGAAGTGCCCGATTCGAGGCATAAAGGCGGCGTTATGGGACGAGGCTTTTAACGATGGGCTGAGCGGTGTCGCCAAATCCCATCCTTCCCCGTAAATCAAGATTGAACGATCAATCTTATCAAGCGAAGCCCGGACTTGATTCATCGTCTCGACATCATGGATCCCCATCAAGTCGAACCGGAAGCCGTCAACGTGATACGCCTCGGCAAAGAAAGTCACACAATCGACAATCATCCGCCGCATCATGTATCGTTCCGAGGCCGTGTCATTCCCAACCCCAGTCCCGTTCGCGACCGTCCCGTCATGTTCATAACGGAAATAGTAGTAAGGGACGAGCGCTTCGAGCGAGGATTGTTCACGGATAAAGACATGGTTCATGACGACATCGACGACGACCCGCATCCCGTGACGATGCAGTTCCTCGACCATATGAGCATATTCTAGAATTCTCGATAACGGCTCGGCTGGGTCTGAGGCGTAACTCCCCTCTAACCCGAACCAATGAATCGGGTCGTATCCCCAATTGTATGGCATCCGGGTCGCCTCATCGACGCTGCCGAAGTCATGGACAGGCAACAGTTGCAGATGGGTGACCCCGAGTTCTTTCAAATAATCGAAGCCGGCACTGTTCTCGCCTCTCGTTCTCATTCCGGTCTCGACGATGCTGCCATACAAACCTTGCATCTGACTCATCGAGGACGGATGGCTCGTGAAGTCCCGGATGTTCAGTTCATAGATGACCGCATCGGTCGCTTTCCGAAGCGGCGGCCGTTCCGTCGGAGTGACATGGGCGGCGACATGCGCCTCGACATCGATCAATACGCCAAATTCGCCATTCAGGCTGACGGCTTTCGCGTAAGGATCGACGACCTCGTTCGTTTCGACTGGCGTCTTGACGTACAGTCGATAATAGTGACCTTCATAAAACCGAGGCACGTCGGCATGCCAGACACCACGGCTCTCTTTAGACATACGAAACCGCTCGATTTCACGATGTGTCGTCGAGTCGTGGATGACGAGCCAAATCGAGAACGCGACGGGAGACCAAACGTATGCCTCGATCGAGTGTTCGGAAAAAGTGAGGCCGAGCGGTCCGTCATAGGCATAACGGCGTTCGAACTCGTCCGTATGCACGATTTCACGTGGCACGACGACAATCGTTTTATGTCCGGGGTGAAATACAGTATAGACCGCTTCAAGCGTGACCGGTCGCGCCAATCGGATATCTCGCTCAATCGTACCGGCCTCTGTCGTCCATTCATTGAGCACCACATAGTCGACCGGTCGACCGTTCTGTTCAATCTGTACTGGAACGGATTCATATTCGGCGATGACTTCCAGTCGAATCGTCTCGAACGAGAGCAAAGATGCCCGTTCAATCGTCACATGTGACGTCGTTTGCTGCTCTGGTGTGTGATGCATACGCGTTCCATCCTCTCCAACCTACTGGTCCAAAAATTGTCGAAACGGCATCTGGGCTGTCGCATCTAGTAGTTTCGCCACATCTCGAATTTGTTGGGCTTTGACGATCGGTGCCCTCGTGTTCACTTGTTTCAGCCACGACTCATAATCAGAGCGTGAAATGAACTGAGTCGACCGTGTCTCGGGCACGTGATCGAAATAGCCTTCTGGGGCCACCGTGACTTTTTGGATGACCCCGTCATAGGACGGAAGAAACTGTCGAATGATTTCTTCAGTGCGCGTCAATGCAATGAGCGGATTGACTACACGTTTATTTTTCCCTTTGAGCGGTTGATGAATCCATGTCTTCTGCTTTGAGATGTGATAGATGCTCCGATCCCCGTCAAGCCATTCGACCAAATACAGATGTGATGGTCCGATGATAAGATGGCTCAATTCGACAGTTGCCCCGTTCCATTCGACAACTGGACGATACATGAAGAAGTGTTGGTCGTTCCATTCGGTCACCATCTTGCGATAACCGTATTCACGAAGGAACGGCAAGAACGGCATGTCTGCTTCGGTCGCCCCTTCACACGCGAACTGCAACTTCTGGATGTGGCGACGGTTCGCGAGGAGCGCCTGGAACTGCGTCTCCGAGAGCGGGGTCGGTTCGAGCTCGATACGTTCCGTTCGACGCCAAAATTTCCACCACGGGTTCTCAAACTCCATGATCTCGGGTGGATTCAACCGATTGGACTCATGCAGGCGGCGCATACGGGCGATATCGGACTCGACGTATTCTTGGAAACGATTGAACTGATCGAGCATATTTCGTTCATATTTAGATGTCACGTCAAAAATTTTAATCGGGATCGCCATGTGTCCTCCTCTGACCGCTGTAACGGAAATACTTCAACTGCCTCATAGGCAGGGGTGTGGTTCGGATTGATTCGATAAAGGATGACGGCTTCAATCGACTCTTCGATCGTGAACGTCGGGGGGATATATGGACTGATCGACCCGGTGTCCCACTTTTTGGCGAGCGTGACGTGCGGGACGAACGGTTTCCGGTCGAGTGACGCAATCTCTTCAGACAGCTTGCGCCGGAGCGTCCCGGTGAGCGCCGTCAATTCTGCAGACGAGTCCGGGACGATCGTCAACACTCGAGGACGATCTGGTCTCCCGAAGTGATCGATTTGTTGGAACG
Organism: Exiguobacterium mexicanum; assembly: GCF_005960665.1. GTDB lineage: Bacteria > Bacillota > Bacilli > Exiguobacteriales > Exiguobacteriaceae > Exiguobacterium > Exiguobacterium mexicanum_A. The sequence continues at coordinate 868,783 of NZ_CP040676.1, read as the reverse complement.
TCAGTGAAAACGGAGCCGTCACTTCCGTCACGTCACGCGTGATCTCTTTGACCACCTCGACTTCATCATCGTCCAATGCGCCAAGAAACTGAAGCGTCAAATGGAATTCTTCCGGCCGATACGTCCGGCGATACGAATAAAACGGCAAGATGGCCCGTTGAACGCGTTCGAACTCCGCCGCCTCCATCGGTAGCGCTATAAAGTAATGTGTCGACATCGGAATCATCCTTTCTCACGAAACCGTCTCAACCCTAAGAATAAAATCGCGCCAATCACACTGACGACTGTGTACATCCAAAATACACCGATAATGCTGTTCACTTCAATGATGATTCCGCTCAACTGATTGAACGCGGCCGTCGCCAAACCTGAAGTAACTGCCATATAGACGCCAATCGCCGTCGAGGTGACGTTTCGGCTGACAAGGCTTCGCACAAACTGAAGCGCGACCGGAATGAGCAGGCCGACGACGAGCCCTTGGACGATGGCGAGCAGCCAGACGACCCACAGTTCTGGTTCGAGTGCGAGCCAACCGTTGCGGAGCGCTGAAACTAACGCCGCTCCCGCAAGTACGTTGACCGTCCCAAGACGTTCAACGATTTGATACGCCACTTTCATGAACGGGATCTCACAAAGCACGGCCACTAAAAACAACGTCCCGACGAGCGTCGTCGAGCCGCCGATACTCGTCACGTATATCCCGAAGTAATAGTTGTTTGCATAGATTGGACCGAAGACGAGCATGCCCCCAATCAAAAAGGCGATGAACGGGGCGTTCCAGACGGCCGACCAAGCGAACGGGGCGACCGTCGTCGCGCGCGTTGCCACCGGTTCGGCAATCGTCCTTAGCACGATGCTACCGGCCACGAGTACGATGGCGCTGAGCAAAAATGTGCTCGCAAGCCCCCACGTCGTATCCGCGATTCGTCCCATCATGAAAACAGCGATAGCGAAACCGGCCGATCCGAATAGACGGATGGCTCCATAATCAATTTTGACACGGGCCGTATAATCGAGCGTCATCATATCGATAAGCGGGATATGCGCGCATTGGAACACCGACCAGGCGACCATCAAGAGCACGATCCAAACGTAATCGGTCGCGAACAAGAACGTGATGGAAAGGGCGGCCGCCCCGATCATGGCGATACCGAGCCACGCCCGGACACGGCCCGTCCGATCGGCAAGCATGCCCCATAACGGCTGGACACCAATCGAGAGGATCGGCATGATGGCGACAATCGTCCCGACCTGACCCGGAGACAAATCAAAGCGTGCCTGCGAGAAGAAAAGTGCCATGTAAGGAATGAGGGCCCCTTGTGCGAAAAAGATAGCGACATACATTGATTGAAACGATAGTTTTTGTTGGTTCACTGTAAACTTCCTTCCTAACAGACAGAGAGCCGACCGAGTCAGTCAGCTCTCACGGATTATTATTTAGCGAGCTCATAAATCGCTTCCGCATAGATGGCGGCGGCGCGAAGTAAATCTTCAATTTCCATGTATTCATCGACTTGGTGCGCGACATCTTTCGCTCCTGGGAACAATGCGCCGAAGGCCACACCAGCCTCGAGCGAACGGGCATACGTTCCTCCGCCGATGGCCATCAAGTGTGCCGATTCGCCGGTTTGACGCTCATACACATCCGCCAACGTTTTCACGAGCGGATGGTCTTCGGCCACGTGGTGCGGCGGCATGTGGTGACGCGTCGACAGTTCGAACCCGAACGACAAGGCGATCTCTTTCAAGTTTTGCAATCGTTCTTCAAACTTCGCGGTATACGGATAACGGATATTGACCGTCGCCGTCCGCTCTTCGCCCTGATAGCGGAACACGCCACCGTTAATCGTCAAGTCACCGGTCTCGTCGGTCGCTTCGATGCCGAGCGAAATCCCGCGTGAGTCAGCAAAGACGTGGCGGATGAACTCGATGTAGCGCTCCCCTTGAATATCGAGTGGAAGCGTCAGTAGGAACCCGGCAAGTACGTAGGCCGCGTTCACACCATTATCCGGCTCCATCGCATGGGCGGCGACACCTTTCATCGTGAACGTATACGTCCCCGCGTCCCATGTGCACGTCCCGTCGGCCTCATATTTCGCAAGGTAGGCCTCAAATTTTTCTTCGAGCACATCTTCTGTCTCGAGTACCGCGGTCGCGAAATCTGGGACCATGTTCGGACGTTCTCCGCTCACGAACGAGACCAAGTGATGTTTCGAGCCGGGTACGCGCTGAATTGGGAGTTGCTTCAAGACACCGTCATACAAACCTTTTTCCGCGTTAATAATCGGGAAATCAGCATCCGGTGCGAAACCGTATGTCGGCATCGCTTCCTGCTTAAAATATTCACGGACACAGCGCCATTCGCTCTCCTCGTCACAACCGGCGATGAGTCGGACACGTTTTGATAACGGCAACCCGAGTTCTTTCACGATGCGCAACCCGTAATAAGCAGCCATCGTCGGACCCTTATCGTCATTGCTGCCGCGGGCGTACAGTTTCCCGTCCGCGACCGTCGGATTGAACGCCCCATACGTCCATCCGTCTCCGGCCGGCACCACGTCTAAGTGGCAGAGGATCCCAACGATTTCTTCGCCTGACCCGTACTCCAAATGGCCAGCGTAACCGCCGACATCTTTCGTCACGAATCCGTCACGCTCTCCTAACGCAAACATATAATCGAGGGCACGGCGGACTTCAGGACCAAACGGCTCGTTCGGTCCGGCCTTGTCTTCATCGAGGACGCTCGGGATTTGTAACAACCCTTTTAAATCTTCTAAAAACGCGTCTGTTCGTGCGTCGACTTCTTGTCTCCAATTCATCTCAATCTCCCCTTTGCGAATGTTCTCTCCCTTATTAGTATATCCAAATGTTAGAAAGACGAACATTCATTTCGAAAATATTTTTTCGTTCGTCTTTTAGAAGTTTTATTATCCATTTACACGATGTTCATTCGATATTTACGTTCATAACATGTTCTTTACATTTTGATTGTTCGTTCTTTTCACTTGCAATTCTATTTGAGAGCGGTATACTAAAGGTGTAATTTTAGAAAATAACAATTTCATATCTCATTTGTCGTCCGTAGGTTTTGTCTTTCATCATTCTACGCATTGGGAGGTCATCCAATGAAAGGTTCAACAGATCGTATGCTAACCCGCATCAAGTCCATTTATTTGTTCATTAACGAAAGGGAATGCGTCACCACTTCAGAACTAGTAGAGGAGTTTGGGATCACGTCACGCACCGTACAACGTGATTTAAACGTTCTTGAATACAACAATCTGGTTGAAAGTCCGAGTCGGGGCACGTGGACGTCATCAAAACGTTCACTCAAGACGGCAAATTGAATAACAAGTTACAAGGGATTCCGCACGCGGGTCCCTTTTTTTGCACAAAAAAGTACGTGCCGATTGACACGTACTTCCGAATCATATGAGGAACAAGTCGACTTCCGGTGCTGTCAACTCACGGTATGCACCAGGTTCAAGCGTCGGATCGAGTTCGAGGCCACCGATTTGGACGCGCTCGAGCCGTTCCACATGTTTTCCGACCGCGGCGACCATCCGTTTCACTTGATGATACTTCCCTTCCGAGAGCGTCAAGCGAATCGTCGAGCGGCGCCCGGACTTGCTGAGCAGTTCAAGTCGTGCCGGTTTCGTCGTGTAGCCGTCCTCGAGTTCGACGCCTTCGGCGAAGCGACGGACATCATCTGCCGTCATCTCCCCATCGACTTCGGCGATATACACTTTGTCGACGTGTTTACGAGGTGACATGAGCGCGTGATTGAACGCCCCATCGTTCGTCAATAGCAACAGGCCGGTCGTATCTTTGTCGAGGCGTCCGACCGGGAACAAATCGTAATGGGCATAGGCCGGGTCGATTAAATCGACGACCGTCGACTCGACTTTGTCCTCGGTCGCACTGATGACACCAGCCGGCTTGTTCATCATCAAATAGACGAACGGTTTGTACTCGACGACTTCCCCGTGCACGGTCACACGTTCCGCCTCTAAGTTGATTTGTCGTTTCGCATCTTTGACGGGCTGGTCATCGATCCGGACGGCCCCTTGTTTCAATAAAATCTTGACGTCTTTACGCGAACCATATCCCATGTTCGCCAATAATTTATCAATTCGCATTATGCTTTCCTCCGATATTGGAATCGTTTCCCTAGTAGTTTTCCGGCCAAGTGACTTCTCCAACCGAGATAGCCGTATACGACGAGGCCGATTCCGAAACCGACGACCGTAGCCAATATATCGTTCCCCCAGCTCGGCTCATCTCGGAGCGTGACGAACAACGAGCCGTATACCGCGATAAACATCGCCCCACCCATGGCAAACATGAGCATCGTCCGACGCAACAATTGCTCATACGGGAACTGGAGCGTCCGTTGAATTTTCCACACCATGAGGATGATCGCGACAATATAGCCGGCGATCGTCGCGTAACCGGCGCCGATGCCGCCGAGCGCATAGACGAACGGTACGTTGAGTGCAGCTTTCGTCAATAGTCCCATCGCCGTCGCGAAAATCGTGAAGTACTGACGATTGATCCCTTGCAGGATGGCCGCTGCCACCGAGTAATAGGCCAGGAAGAACGCACTCGGCGCATAGTGGAGCAAGTAGACCCACCCTTCCCGGTCACCCGGGAACAGTGTCCCGAACAACGGCTCGGAAAGGGCGACCAACCCGATGACGGCCGGGATGGTGACAAAGAACGACACTTGGAAGATGTGGTTCACTTGATTACGGACTTTATTCATGTCGCCGTGCGTGAACGATTTCGTGACGAGCGGAATCGTCGCCATCGACACACTTGCCGCGATCGAGACCGGAATCAAGACGATCTTATGGGCGTTCCCGGTCAAGAATCCAAAAGCGGACGTCGCTTCAGCGACTGACTTGCCCGAGTTGAGCAACGTGTTGACCATCGTCAACTGGTCGACGAACTGATAGAGCGGCGTCGACAAGCCGACCATGACGATCGGGATCGAGTAACTGAGCAACTCGAGCAAGAGCGATTTCATCGAACGGACTGGCGTACCGGCCGGATTATCCGTCTGACGATGGATGTCTTTCCGTTTGCGCCAATACATGGCGAGCACGACGATACTTCCGATCGCCCCGATAAAGGCGCTGAACGTCGCGATCGTCACGGCGAGTACTTTCAACCCGTTCAACTCGGTCGTCGCCACGGCAGCGGTCCCACCGAGCGAGTCGGCGAGCGGACGAATGAGTGCCGAGTCCGAGAAGACGAACAAGACGAGCATCGTTCCGCTGAGCAGGAACATGATGCGGACGATCTGTTCGATGACTTGCGAGATGGCCGTCGGGGCCATGTCCTGATGTCCTTGGAAATAGCCGCGCACCATGCTCATCGCTGGGATGAGCAGGAGTGCGAAACTGACGCTACGCGTGACGAGCGTCAACGAGTCGATATATTGCTGATTGTTCTCCGAGTTGCGGACCATGAGTTCTGATAACCACGGTGCTGAGAAAAACAGTAATAAAAAAGCGACGACTCCGGTCACGAGCATCAGCTTCATCCCTTGACGGAACAAGCGCTGACTCGTGCCATATTCACCGAGCGCGTTATACTTGGCGATAAATTTTGAGACGGCGACAGGAATCCCCGCCGTCGAAATGGCGATCATGAGCGCATAATAGGTGTAGGCCGCCTGATAGAGCGTGACGCCGGCAATCCCGACCATCGCTTGGAAGGGAAACGTATAGAGCAGTCCGAGCGCACGCGAGATCAAATTTCCGGCTGATAAGAGCAGCGTGCCTTTGACGAAGGACTCCCGTCCTGAATCTTGTTTGACGCTTGATGACATGAGATACCTCCATCTATTCTTTCACAACTAATGTACCTAGTTTTACAAAACAACCGTTTCTCATTATACTCTTACTGTTGCAGATAATAAAGTTACGAACCGTTAAAGTTTAGATTGAGAAGAGAAACGAGGGATACCATGATGAAAGATGTCATCGTCATCGGAGGAGGCCCAAGCGGCCTGATGGCGACCTACGCCGCCGCCAAAGCCGGAGCGAACACGCTCCTGATTGATAAAGGTTCGAAGCTCGGACGCAAGCTCGCCATTTCTGGCGGCGGGCGCTGTAACGTCACGAACCGCAAGCCCGTCGACGAACTGATTCAGTTCATTCCGGGGAACGGACGCTTCTTATATAGCGCCCTCGCCCAGTTCGACAACCAGTCGATTATCGACTTGTTCACCGGGTTCGGCATCCCATTAAAAGAAGAAGACAACGGCCGGATGTTCCCAGTGACGGACAAAGCGCAAGATGTCGTCAACACGCTCCTCGGCGCCATCGACGCACTCGGTGTCGAGATTCGCAAAAACGCGAAAGTGAAGACGCTCCATTTTAATGAAGCAAACGAGTTTGAAGCGGTCGAACTGGAGGACGGCGAACGCATCGAGGCAGGCGCCTGTGTCATCGCTGTCGGCGGACAATCTGTCCCCCACACCGGCTCGACCGGCGACGGATATCCGTGGGCCGAGAAAGCCGGGCACACGATCACGGAACTGTTCCCGACCGAGGTGCCGATTTTGTTGAACGATGCCTTTATCGGCACAAAACAGCTTCAAGGGCTGTCGCTCCGGGACGTCGCCCTCACCGTCCACGGCAAAAAAGGCAAACCGATCAAGACACACCGTGGCGATATGATATTCACGCACTTCGGCATCTCGGGCCCGATCGCCCTCCGGTGCAGCCAATATACGATTAAAGAGCGCAAACGCAGCAAAGAGCGCGTCGTCGCCCTCTCGCTCGACTTGTTCCCGGACATGGCACGTGACGAGCTGTATCAAGAGCTCTGGAACCAAGTCCAAGAACAACCGAAACGGGCCGTCAAGAACGTCTGGAAAGGGTTTATCCCGGAACGGATGCTCGACCTGTTGTTGGCCGACCTCGCTTTCGGTGAAGAAGACGCGAGTCAGTTGAAGAAGCAATCGGTCATCGATTTTGCGACACGACTGAAGACGTTTGAGCTACATGCGACCGGGACGCTCGATTTCGATAAAGCATTCGTCACCGGCGGCGGCGTCTCTGTCAAAGAGATCGCCCCGCAGACGATGATGTCGAAGAAAGCGGACGGCCTGTTCTTCGCCGGCGAGGTGCTCGACATTCACGGCTATACAGGTGGTTATAACATCACGGCCGCCTTCACGACCGGGCATTGTGCCGGGTCGCACGCCGCAGAATTTGCTGTACGTACAACCGTATAAGAAAGAGAGCCTATCGCGCGCGATAGGCTCTCTTTTGGTGTCACTGTTTCGCTTCAAGTTGGCGTCGCACTTCCGCCTCGAGCTCTGGCTCGGGTGGCAACCAGCCTTCCGGCTTCATGACCTTATTGTCTGACGCGCGCAGGATCGGCTTACCATCCGGACCGAGCTTCGCCATATTGGCGCGCTGCACGATCTCGAACAACGGCACCGGGTCGAGCCCGAGCTCGACGAAACTGCCCATCACGAAATAGAGGGCGTCCGTGAGCGCGTCAGCTTGTCCCACTATACGATCAACTTCACTGGATGGCAAAGATAGTTCAGAGGTAATACTAACAGATTTTTCAAAACCTTTCTTAAATTCATCGATAGCTGTTATAAATTCTTCCTTATTTTGCGCAGAATGAAATAAAAATTCAACTACTGCTTCTTCAGCAGTCCATACTGACCTTTTGATTGCCCGATCAATAGTCAACGGTTTCGGATACGTAGCATTTGGATGCCCGAAAGTTTTATGGAAATGCTTAACCTCTTCATAAAAATATCCTCGCTTCAAAATTATCACTCCTATAGTAATAGCCATTTTTATTTTCCTGACTATTATACACTTGAATCCTGTGTTTTCTTTATTTTTTGAGTAAGTATTTCAAGTTTGCAAATAAGACTATTAATTAAATCCTAAAAAATAAATTATAGCCCCAGTAATAATGCCTCCAAAGATAGTAGAAAACAAAGGACTTGAAGTAATCGTTGTTAAGGTTCGTCTAAATTTTAATTTTTGGCTTTTCAAATCATTATATTCTAGGCTCTTAATCATGTTTTTTGTAATATTTGACTGATTTCTATGCCATGACATTTCTAAAAATGAATGTTCCTCAGGTGAAAGGTCAAAAACTTTTCCAATGTCAGGTCTACTCGCTAAGTTTTCATGATCATTTAAAGAGGAAGGTGTTTTCAAGTAATAAAACATTACAGAAACAAAAGCTTCGCCCACATTTATAACAATTTCTTTATCACTTGGATTATTTACAGCAACTAGCGATACCCCAGCCCACCCCGGATCTAAAGTAGTGGAAATATGTCCTAACCCTTTAGATACTAATGATACCCTTGGGTGATAAGTACCTCCTACTCTTCTTGAAACCCAAATCGCTTCATTAGTATAAATACATACTGTATCCCTAGGAGGAATTATAATAGTAGTATCAGCAACAACCGCCGACTTTCTATCAGAGACTCGCCACGCCATTTTACTTGCAGATAGATTCAAAGAACTACCCTTTATATTTTCCAATTTCAATGGATATATACTAATGTTTTTAGCCTTAACTATCTCCCTTTTAATGTCATTGTTACTTAATAGCAATCTTATTCCTCCAGTATAGTGACCGAGTTATTTACACCTAATAAAATATAACGCTTACATACCAATAAAATATACGCCATTTCTACCATAATTGTCCATAGATAGAGATGACGTATAATTTTATTTTTTATTCAGTCGACCGAGACGAAATCGTCAAGGTCGAACACATCTGGTCGCACGATGGCGAATATCTCATTGTCTTGCAGGAACATTCCGGTCGAGCCATACACACGGGGTGTCACCATCTGCCCGTTCATCGTCCCTTCGTCCGGATTGACCGTATAGAGGACGAGCTCTTCCGAGTCGAGGACGTAAATGCGCCCTTGGCGTTCGACGAGGCCGACACCGCGGAAGTTCTCGAACTTCTGTTGAATCGAGGCGCTCATCCCTTCGGTCGTGAGCGGCTTCCTCGACTCGACCGCCCATTCCGTTGTCGGTTCCAGCGTTGCTTCAGCATCCGCTTCATCGGTCATCGATGTCGCGTCGTCTGAATCGGTCTCGGTCGCCGCATCCGTTTCCACTCCACTATCGTTGGCCGTCTCTTCCTCGAGCGTGCGCTCTTGGACGTATAACAGTTCCACATCCGGCGTGTCCGCCAAACGGCTCATGATGATCAGTCGTTTCGTCTCCTCGTCATAACCGAGGCCGAACAATCGGTCTGTCGAGGCGATTCCTTTAATCAATTTGCGTCGTTGTTCCGTCCACCGGCCTTCTTCACGCTCGATTGTCACGAGAACCCCATTCGCCGTGACGGCATAAATCTTGTCCTCGGAAATCATGCGCATACCGATGAACTCGCCGAACCGGTAGGGCTGTCCTTCGTTGCTGAGGATGAGTGACGCGTTCACGCGATTGGCGTTCCCGCTCACTTCGAAAAACTCTTTATTTTTCGTCAAGACGAGATATGACCCGATCGTGTCACTATAGTACACTTCGTCGAGCTGTTGAATCTGTTCGAGGGCATCGGTCGTATCGATATCCTCCTCGTCCGGCGAAGCTTCGACGGGAGGTACAGATGTCGCTTGGTGACTCGTTTGAATCTCTATTTTTTCAAACGTCGAGGCGATTTGGCTTTGAATATCCTCGTCCGAAAAGACGAACACATAGCACAAAATCACGCCGACGACGACGGCAAACAGCGTCGTATATAGTACGTAAGAACGTTTCATGGACGTTTCGTCCCCTTTACATGCAGTATCGCCCTTTAGTGTAACAAACCCGCCCCGAAAAGAAAACGACATCATACAAAAGAAAGGAACGTGTGACAATGTCACACATTCCTTTGCTTATCCAACGACGATATTGACGAGCTTACCTGGAACGACGATCACTTTGCGGACCGTCTTCCCTTCCGTGAACTCTTGAACGCGTTCGTTCGCGAGCGCATCGGCCTCGAGCGCTTCTTTCGAAGCGTCGCGGGCCACGTGCATCTTCGCACGAAGCTTGCCGTTCACTTGGATGACGACTTCAATCGTGTCGCTGACGAGTTTCGACTCATCAAACTTCGGCCATGCCGCATACGTCAAGTCTTCCGTCATGCCGAGACGCTCCCACAACTCTTCGGCCAAGTGTGGCGCGACCGGGGCGAGCATCTTAACGAAGTTGATCATTTCTTGTTTCGGAAGCGTGTCTTGTTTATACGCTTCGTTGATGAAGACCATGAGTTGCGAAATCGCCGTGTTGAAACGGAGCGCCTCATAATCTTCTGTCACTTTCTTCACCGTCTGATGGTACGTCCGTTCGAAGTCGGCAGTCGGTGCGACGTCTTGAAGCTCTGTCTGATTGAACAAACGCCAGACACGGTCAAGGAAGCGACGAGCGCCGTCGAGACCGTTCGTCGACCAAGCGATGGCCGCATCGAGTGGTCCCATGAACATCTCGTAAAGACGAAGCGTGTCGGCTCCGTGCGACTTGATGATGTCATCCGGGTTGACGACGTTCCCTTTCGATTTCGACATCTTCTCGTTGTTCTCACCAAGGATCATCCCTTGGTTATAGAGTTTTTGGAACGGCTCTTTCGTCGGGACGATGCCGATATCGTAGAGCACTTTGTGCCAGAAACGAGCGTAGAGCAAGTGTAGGACCGCGTGCTCCGTACCACCGATATACAAATCGACCGGAAGCCAACGCTTCAACTTCTCTGGGTCCGCGATCATGTCTTCATTGTGCGGATCGATGAAGCGAATGTAGTACCAGCAGCTGCCGGCCCATTGTGGCATCGTGTTCGTCTCGCGACGACCCTTCTCACCCGTCACTGGATCCGTGTACGTCAACCACTCGTCTGCGTTCGCAAGCGGCGATTCACCCGTACCCGACGGTTTGATTTCATCGATGATCGGGAGTTCGAGCGGGAGGTCTTCGACCGGGACCGTCTTGAGCGTGCCATCTTCCATATGAACGATTGGAATCGGCTCGCCCCAATAGCGCTGACGGCTGAACAACCAGTCGCGGAGACGATACGTCGTCTTCGCACGGCCAGTGCCGGCAAGTTCAAGCTCTTCGATGATCTTGGCGATCGCGTCGGCTTTATTGAGACCGTCCAAGCTACCTGAGTTGATGTGGACGCCATCCTCGACGTAAGCCGCCTCATCCAAGTTGCCGCCGGTGACGACTTCACGGATTGGAAGGTCAAACGTCTTCGCGAACTCATAGTCGCGCTCATCATGTCCAGGAACGGCCATGACCGCACCTGTACCATACGTTGACAACACGTAGTCAGCAATCCAGATTGGAAGCTTCTCACCATTGACCGGGTTGATCGCGTAAGCGCCAGTAAACACGCCTGTTTTCTCTTTAGCAAGATCGGTCCGTTCGAGATCTGTCTTTTTCGAGACTTCTTCGACGTACGCCTCGATGGCGACGGTTTGTTCCGGTGTCGCGATTGCTTTCACGAACGGGTGCTCCGGTGCGAGCGTGACGTATGTCGCGCCGTAAAGTGTGTCCGGACGTGTCGTGAACACCGTGACGACTTTTTCGTGACCGTCGACTTTGAAATCGACTTCTGCCCCGACCGACTTGCCGATCCAGTTGCGTTGCATCTCTTTGACGCTGTCTGGCCAGTCAAGCCCTTCTAAATCATCGAGCAACCGCTCTGCGTATTCCGTAATGCGGAGCACCCACTGCTTCATCGGGACACGGTAAACCGGATGGCTGCCGCGCTCTGACAAGCCGTCGATGACTTCTTCGTTGGCGAGTACCGTCCCGAGAGCCGGGCACCAGTTGACGGCGACTTCATCGACGTAGGCGAGTCCGCGGTCATGGAGCTGTGTGAAAATCCATTGCGTCCACTTGTAGTATTTCGGGTCGGTTGTGCTGATTTCACGATCCCAATCGTATGAGAAACCGAGCTCTTTCAACTGGCGTCGGAATGTGCCGATGTTGCGCTCTGTGAACTCGCGCGGGTCATTCCCTGTGTCGAGGGCATATTGCTCGGCCGGAAGACCGAACGCGTCCCACCCCATTGGATGGAGGACGTTGAAGCCTTGCATCCGTTTCATGCGGGCGATGATGTCCGTCGCCGTGTAACCTTCCGGGTGACCGACGTGAAGGCCGGCTCCTGATGGATATGGGAACATGTCAAGGACGTAGAAACACTCCTTGTCCGGGTCTTCTGTCGTCCGGAACGCATCTTTCTCGTCCCAACGCTTTTGCCATTTCGGCTCGATGTCTTGATGTTTAAAATAATCCAAAATTCATCCTCCTCTGCATAATAAAAAGCCTTCCGCCCCGGTAATGGGACGAAAGGCTTGAAAGCTTTCCGCGGTACCACCCATGTTGCATTTCTGCCACTTGAGACGCCGGTAACGAGGCGTAACTCCGGTTCACCCTACTGTTCGTTCAGGCGAACTGCTCCAAGGCGAGTTCTCGCAGTCCATATACCGGTTCACACCACCCACCGGCTCTCTACAAATACAGACGTCACGATACTATTCCTCTTCTACGCATGTGTATGATCTCACTCGTTCATTTTAGCCCAATCTGTTTTAGAGCGTCAACTTGATTTTTCAGGCACTCGGATGTCTTTCATGAAAATGAAGAACGCGAGCGCGATGGCCGTGAGCAAGAATAGCATTGTGAAGACGGCACCGATGCCGAATACGTCATAGACGAGGCCCGATAAGGTCGGGCCGATCATCCGACCGACCGAGGCCGCGATATTGACGAGCCCTTGGAACTGTCCTGCTTTCCCCGGCGGTGCGAGTTTCGCGGCAATCGTCGGAACGGCCGGCCAAATGAACATCTCCCCGATCGTCATGACGACCATCGCGACCATGAACATCGTAAAGCCCCCCGCGAACGGAACGACCGCGAAGGCGGCGAGGAAAATAACGGCGCCAACGATGAGTTGCTTCTTCAAATCGTCTTCAAAGTAACGAAGGGCCCGGTTGAGGAGCGGTTGAGCGAACACGATCAAGGCGCCGTTCACCGTCCAAAGGAGCGAATACTGGCTGATTGTCACGCCGAGGTCTTTCGAATGGACAGCGATCGTGCCTTGCCACTGCACGTAAACGAACCAAAGGGCCGCGTAACCGATGGCGACGAACCACATCGATTTCATCGTCGCGCCGGACAACGTCGTCGCCGCAGCCTCAAGCTGCGATTGGACGACCGGACGGGCCGGGTCTTTCAAATAACGGAGCCCGAACAAGAGGACGACGACGAACAAGACCGATAAGAAGAAGTTCGCGTAAAAGATCCACTCGATGTCGATGCGCGCGATTTGCCCGCTCATCGCTGTCCCGAGGGCGACCCCGACGTTTTGGGCGACATAAATCGCGTTGAACGATCGTCGCCCCCCTTCCGGCCAAATCAAGCCAGCAAAAGCGTATACTGTCGGGAAGACGAGGCCACCCGAAAACCCAATCAATCCAAGCCAGCCCAAGTAACCGAGGAATGTGGCATGAAACAACAAGAAGCCGAGCGAGCTCGCGAGCAACAGCCCGACCGAGAGGATGAGCGTCCGTTTCCCGCCGATCCGGTCAAACAGCGTGCCCCCGATATAGTTCCCAGCGATGGCGAGCGCCGAGTTGACGAGGAGGGCAATCCCTGCGAGCGTCATCGATTCGCCTAAATATCCATTTATATAGAGTGTGTTAAATGGCCATAAAAAAGACGCCGCCGTTGTATTGAGCGCCATCGCAATGACCAAAATCCATACCGAAATCGGCATTTTATTGTTCATACCAGTTACTCCTTTCATTCCCGTTTAACGATAAAAATTCGGCACGACGGCCGAATCAAGAATAAGTCCTTCTCCAAGCTAACGGAACGCCCCATAACTGTCAAGAAAAATTACTTATTATGAAGTAAACACGAGGAGAGCTTGTGATAGCATGAGCAAAGAAGGAGAGGATATTCATGCAACATCCATTTGGTGATGCCAGATACCACAAATTAAATGAAGCATATCGCCGTGAGTTCGGCGGGAAAGTATTCAAGGTACCGCTCGACGGCGGTTTCACTTGTCCGAACCGGGACGGGCTCGTCTCGAAGGGCGGCTGTACGTTCTGTTCGGACGACGGCAGCGGTGATTTTGCCGGCAACGCCTGCGATCCGATCCCGGTCCAATTTGCCGAAGTGAAGGCACGGTTGCATCGAAAGTGGAAAGAAGCCCGCTACATCGCTTACTTCCAAGCGTTCAGCAACACGTATGCCCCCGTCGCCCGGCTCCGGGAATTGTTCGAGCCTGCCCTTAAAGAGGAAGGTGTCGTCGGTCTATCGATCGCGACCCGACCAGACTGTCTGCCGGACGACGTCGTCGACTATCTCGCCGAGTTGAATGAGCGGACGTCCCTCACGATCGAACTCGGCCTACAGACGATTCACGATGTGACAGCGAAAAAAATCAATCGTGGCCATGACTACAAGACGTTCCTCGAAGGTCTCGCCAAGCTCCGCCGACGCAATATAAACGTGGTTGTCCATATCATTAACGGTCTCCCTGGCGAGACGACAGAGATGATGCTCGACACGGCGCGAGAAGTTGCTAAAATGGACATACAAGGAATCAAGATCCATTTGCTCCACGTCTTGAAGCACACGCCGCTCGCCCGTCAGTACGAAAAAGGATTGCTCGAGCTCATGGACGAGACGACTTACGTCTCCCTCGTCTGCGACCAGCTTGAGACGTTACCGCCCGAGATCGTCATCCATCGGTTGACCGGTGACGGGCCACCGGATCTGTTGATCGGTCCGACGTGGAGCCGGCACAAGATGGCCGTCTTGAACGCCATCGATGCCGAACTGGTGCGTCGTGATTCCTTCCAAGGAAAAAAGAAGGATGAGAGCCATGGGATTAATGAGAGTCTTACCGTTCGCGAAGTACCTACTCCGTGAACACGTCACACCTGGTGCCGTCGCCATCGATATGACGGCCGGCAACGGGCACGATACATTGTTTTTAGCCGAACTCGTCGAGGCGACGGGACACGTCTACGCGTTTGATGTCCAAGCAGCGGCGGTCGAGGCGACACGCATTCGCATCGAGGAAGCAGCATTGACGGACCGCGTCACTGTCATCCACGACAGCCACGACACCGTCCGAGAAATTGTAGCGGACGAGACACGCCCGATCACAGCCGCCGTGTTCAACCTCGGTTATTTACCGGGAAGCGACAAGTCGGTCACGACGACGGGCAATACGACCATCGACGCCCTCGAGCAACTGCTCGACGTCATGGCCGTCGGTGGTGTCATCGTCGTCGTCATCTATCATGGCCATGATAGCGGCAAAATCGAGCGCGACGAGGTGCTCGCCTACGTCGAGGCACTCGATCAAAAGCGGGCCGGCGTCCTCCGTTACGGCTTCATCAATCAAATCAATCATCCCCCGTTCATCGTGGCGATTGAAAAACGTGCATGAAAACAGGCGACTCGAGCGAGTCGCCTGTTTTGTCATTCTCGAATCAATTCATAAAACGTGATGAGCGTCTCCGCGAACTTCGTGTTCAGTCGTTCATAGCCGAAATGCGGGAAGCCTTCGAGCCGGCGGATGTACACTTGATCGCCGCCGATTTTTCGACAGACGTTGAGCGTCAGTTTCACATCGGCGAAGCGGTCGTCCGGCGCATAGAAGCAAGCGAGTGGAAGGCGCGGCAAATGTTTCTTCTCTTCTTGATGCTCGACGATCTCTTCCTCGATTTCCCGGTATTGCCCGTACGTGATCTCACCGAAGCGGGACGACTCTTCGCCTGCACCCATGAATGTCATCATGCCGAGCGGCAAATCCGGACGGAAACGGTCGACCGCACTCGCGACGACTTGTTTCAATCCGCCGATTTGGCGGGACGGATGCCAATCGAACAAGGGTGAGATATACGTCAAACTGCCGAGCGGCACATCGTATTCCTGGAGCAATCGGTTCGTTAACAATGCCCCGAGACTGAAGGCGATGACGTGAATCGGCAGTTTGTACTGGCTCGCCTCGCGTAGCGTGTTCTTGATTAACAGCTTATGGTCTTCCGCGGTCAAGCCGACCGTCTGTCCGGTCACGACGAGAACTTCATATTCGTCACGTAACCGTCCTAAAAACGCCTCGCTCAAGCGTGACGTGAACTGGAGCGGATAGACGATCACGATGACCCCTTTTCGTGATTCTTCTTCGTATGTCATACTGTCACCTCGTTTTATTATGTCCATGTTTTTATACTAACAAAAAACATCAGCCGAGACTGATGTTTGTCAGAAAATCCGTCTAGGGTCTTAGCTCGGGTCATAGCGCAAATGAATCAGTTCCATCGGTTGGTCGTACACTTCCTCTTGAATCCGATTCAATTCGATGAACGCCTCATGGTTCAAAAAGGCAATCGCCTGCTCGTTCGAACTCTCGACGTACAGTTCGATCGGTTGAACTTTACGTTCGCGCAGATGAGACAATAAGGCCGTTCCGAGACCTTGTCGGTGATGGGTCGGATGAAGATAGAGTCGGAGCACTTCCCACGTATCCCCGCGGTCGATCGCATGATAGAACCCGATGACGTCGCCTTCGGCTTCACCGACAATGAACAACTGCTCTTTCGCTTCCTCGCTTGAACTGATGGCGCGGACGATCTCTTCTTGCTGATAAGCCCGTTCCATTACTTTTGAACGAACCTCGTCTTGTTCACTGACCGTTGCGAGCGCAATATCGCGGATGGTGGCGGCATCTTCTGGTACGGCTTCCCTGATCTTCATAACGGCATCCCCCTTTTGGCCAATCTAGTAGTATCATTCCCCATCAGCAAAAAAATATCCTGCCCGCTCATTACTTTTTGATGTCGAAATGAAGGAAGACGTTATTTTCCATTTTGACTCGGGTATAAGAGTATCAATGCCAACTTACAAAAAGGAGTGTTACTATGGAACCGAAACTACAACATGATCCAAAACTAGAGCAAGCCAACAATCCAAATCGTCAGTTTGACCAAGCAAATGCAGGTGGCCCTAAAATCACCGTCGTGACCGGGATGCTCCTCGGCGCCCTCGTCGGCGGTCTGCTCGCCTTACTTAGCACGTCGAACCGTGAGAACACGAAACAATCGTTCTCGAGCGCGAAATCGTCGGTCGGCGGTCTCGTCGATACAGTCAAACAAGACCCAGCCGGAAAAGCCTCACAAGTCATTGACCAAGTGAAATCGGCTTCTGGAATCATCCAAGAAGTTGCCACTGACGTTCAAAACGTATACGAGAAAGTCGCTGGTGAAGTCGACACGGTCAAAGAAGACGTGAACAAAGTCGTCGGGACGGCGCAAGAAGCGAAGTCAGATCTTCAATCGATCGGCGAGAAAGTCGTCGATGCGAAAGATACGGCGCTCGGGCAAGAAACTTCATCCGACACGTCATCAAGCAATAACGAATCATCGAATGACAACAAAACACAAGCCTAATAAAAAAACGACCTTTCGCTGAGAAAGGTCGTTTTTACTGTCTTATGCGAAGCGTTTCGCGCCTTCTTCAAGCACTGCCGCTTTATCCGTTTGCTCCCATGGGAGTTCAACGTCTGTACGACCGAAGTGGCCGTAAGCTGCTGTCTGCTTGTAGATTGGACGGCGAAGGTCGAGCATCTTGATGATGCCGGCCGGACGGAGGTCGAAGTTCTCGCGAACGAGTTCGACGAGCTCAGTCTCGCTCAATTTGCCTGTGCCGAACGTGTCGACTGCGATCGATACCGGGTGGGCAACGCCAATCGCGTAAGCAAGTTGAACTTCTGCTTTGTCAGCAAGTCCCGCTGCAACGAGGTTTTTCGCTACGTAACGAGCCGCGTACGCCGCTGAACGGTCAACTTTGGTTGGGTCTTTACCTGAGAACGCGCCGCCGCCGTGGCGAGCGTAACCACCGTACGTATCGACGATGATTTTACGTCCTGTAAGGCCTGCATCCCCTTGTGGTCCACCGATGACGAAACGGCCAGTCGGGTTGATGAAGTATTTTGTATCCGCGTCGATAAGTTCAGACGGGATGACCGCGTCGATGACGTGCTCTTTCAAATCAGCTTGGATTTGTTCGAGTGTGATGTCTTCGGCGTGTTGCGTCGAGATGACGATTGTGTCGATGCGAACTGGGTTGTTCGCTTCGTCGTATTCGACCGTCACTTGTGTCTTACCATCAGGACGAAGGTAAGCGAGCGTGCCGTTCTTACGAACTTCTGCCAAACGACGTGACAATTTGTGCGCGAGTGAAATCGGGAGCGGCATGAGTTCTGGTGTCTCTTTTGTTGCGTAACCGAACATGAGACCTTGGTCACCAGCGCCGATCGCATCGATTTCTTCTTCAGTCATTTGTCCTTCACGAGCTTCAAGCGCTTGGTCGACACCTTGGGCGATGTCTACCGATTGCTCATCAATCGATGTGAGGACAGCACAAGTCTCTGCATCAAAACCATATTTTGCACGTGTGTAGCCGATCTCACGAACTGTTTCACGAACAACTTTCGGGATATCCACGTAAGTTGATGTTGTGATCTCACCTGCTACGAGCACGAGACCTGTCGTGACAGATGTCTCAGCCGCAACGCGGGCGTTTGGATCTTCAGCTAAAATCGCATCCAAAATCGCATCTGAGATTTGGTCACAAATTTTATCCGGATGTCCTTCCGTGACGGACTCCGAAGTGAAAAGTCGACGGTTCAAGTTTGCCATTTCGAAAAACCTCCTATAATAAGGGTGATGTGTGGACGGTACTCGTTCCCCTTACGCGTTGCTTTGGGACGGTAATGAAAAAAACCTTTCGCCATGTTCAATGGGAAAGGTTGAATCGTTCTTCCTTACCCTCTTATCGTTCGAAGCTTGCGCTTCGCTTCAGGATAGCACCTTTTCCGAATAACAATGACAAATCGGACGGTTGCTGGGCTTCGTAGGGCCTTGTTCCCTCCACCGCTCAGAATAAGAGTATCCGTTACGAAGACCATCATATAAATGACACCCCGTTCTGTCAAGCGTATCGACTGAATTCGTAAAACTTTTCACGAACTCGCAATAGTTATGTTTGTGAAATATCAAACATTTTTTTGTCGGTTTTCGATTTTGTACTATGACCTGGTACAGAATATGTTAGAATGACAGTGTAAGAAAGCGCTTACTTTAAAGGGTAAAAAAAGCTTGTTTTTGATTAGTATGTCACATATAATAAAAACGTCATACTAATAAAACACGGAAGTATGCGGATTTCATCCACATCTATTTAGGGGAAAGGTGGGATTCAGGATGGCGACAACGCTCCTGAAAATCGAAGAATTAATTAAAGGTGCCGACATGATGCGGAACTTAACGGTTCCAGAATTGGTGGAAGAAGCCATTCGCAACGGGGAAGGCGTACTGACGAAAGACGGGGCTTTATCGGTCAGTACAGGTAAATTCACAGGACGGTCACCGAAAGACAAATTCGTCGTGCAAGATGAAGTCAGCAATCATTTAGTAAACTGGGGTCCGGTCAACCAACCGATCGCAGAAGAGAAGTTCACGGCACTGCTCGATAAAGTTCTCACGCATCTCGAGACGAAAGACAAGCTCTACTATCTCGAGGCGTCTGCCGGGGCTGACGAGCATTATACGCTTCCAGTGCGGGCCATCACAGAATACGCGTGGCACAACTTGTTCGCGAAACAGTTGTTCTTGCGCGAATGGCCGACACAAGGTGCCTTTGATCCGTTCACGGTCATCTATGCACCGAGCTATAAGGCCGATCCGGAAGTCGACGGGACGAACTCCGAAACGTTCATTCTCGTCTCATTCGCCAAACGGACCATTCTGATCGGGGGAACAGAATACGGCGGCGAAATTAAAAAATCGATTTTTTCAGTCATGAACTTCCTGTTACCGGAACAGCACGTCTTGTCGATGCATTGCTCGGCGAACGTATCGGACGCCGGCGAGACGGCTCTCTTCTTCGGGCTATCGGGTACCGGAAAGACGACGCTATCGGCCGACACAGAACGTCATTTAATCGGGGACGACGAGCATGGTTGGTCTCCTGACGGCGTCTTCAACATTGAAGGCGGTTGCTACGCGAAGACGATCAACTTGTCGCGTGAGAACGAACCTCAAATCTACGATGCCATTCGATTTGGCTCGTTGATTGAGAACGTCGTCTTGGACGAGGAACGGGCACCAGACTACAAGAACATCTCACTCACTGAGAACACACGGGCCGCCTACCCGATTCAATTTATCGATAACGCGATGCTTCCGTCACGAGCCGGGCATCCGAACACGATCGTCTTCTTGACGGCCGACGCGTACGGCGTCCTGCCTCCAATCAGCAAGTTGACGAAGGAGCAGGCGATGTATCACTTCTTGTCAGGCTATACGTCGAAGCTAGCCGGCACGGAGCGCGGCGTGACGGAGCCGCAGGCGACCTTCTCGACATGTTTCGGGTCACCGTTCTTGCCGCTCGCACCGGAACGCTACGCCGACATGCTCGGCACGTTGATCGAGAAACATGACGTCGACGTCTATCTCGTCAATACCGGTTGGACCGGCGGAGTTTACGGCGAAGGATCGCGGATGAAGCTCGCCTATACACGGACGATGGTGAACGCGGCCGTCAACGGGAAACTCCGTGACGTCGAGACGACGCGCCATGACATCTTCAACGTCGAGATTCCACGCCACATCGACGGGGTGCCAGACGACGTGCTCAACCCACGGGGCACATGGAAAGACGGGGCCCGCTACGACACCGAGGCGGCAGCGCTCGCCCGTAAGTTCCAAGACAACTTCAAACGATTCACGAAAGCGAGTGAGGCGGTCGTCTTCCACTTTTCCCAAAACGGGAGTTGATGAGCGAACGGGACGATCCAAAGTTCGGCCCGCTCCCCCATCCGTTCGGCCACGGCTGTCGCATGGCGGAACCGCACTTGCTCGTCGTCTGTCCCGTGAATCAATAACGTCGGGGCCTCCCAGTCCTTGTAGAGGGGTGAACGCTCCACGTACGCCTCACGAGCCGCTTCCGGGTCACCCCCGGTCATACGGCGGAGCATTTTCCGCATCGAGCGTTGCTCTTCGTACGTCCATTCCAAATTGGTGACACCCGCCCATGACGTCACGGACGTGAGCGGCCGCTCCGCGGCGAGCGACAACGCCATCATGCCCCCGCGCGAGAAGCCAAGGGCATGAATGAGCGTGTCCGTTCGATGGACGCGATCGTAGAGAGACAAGACATCCTCTAAATCGGCCCCGCCGAAGTCCTCTTTCCCGCTCCCCCCATGGTTACCACGGTAAACAGGCGCCACGACGTGGAAGCCTTTGGCCGCGAACTGCATCAACCGGGGCAAGCGCACGTCCCCGATGCGTCCTGTTCCGCCGCGCAAATAAAACAGGACGTGCCCGTTCGGTCGCGTCGGCGTGATCGTATAGGCGACGACATCCTCACCATCGCGTGTCGCGTACCAGCCACGGTGGACCGCATAACCGGCATATGGAGGGAGGACCTCAATCCGGTCAAACCATTCGTTTTTCATGTAACACCTTCATCGTTTCCGGGAGCACCCGGTCTTTCATCATGAAACTGTACCGGTTGTTCCGGAGCAGATTCGTTGGCAGTTCCTTCATGAGCACGGCGCCGTCGGTCTCATCGACGGCCGGATGGTCATCGAAGCGCTCGATCTCGGCGAAGTAAATATTTTTGATGACCGTGTCCCCGCGCCCAAGCACGCGGTATTGTCCGAGATAGTGCAGCGTCTTCACGACACCACCCGTCTCTTCATACACTTCCCGAATCGCGGCATCGTCCTCATGTTCGCCAGGTTCGACTTTTCCACCCGGGAACTCGAGCCCGCGCTGCTTATGCTTCGTCAGCACCCATTGATTCTCGTAGCGGGCGACGACCCAGACGTGGAGCGGCGTATCTGAAAATGGATAGTGCGCAAAGCTCAACTCGACTTTATTGTGATAGTAGTCCGTGAATGTCAACATAGTCCATCCCTTTCTTTCCCCTGTCTACTCTCACTTTACCTTGTCTTCCCCCAGTTTCAAACAAAAAAATAGGCCCGCCGGAGCGGACCTACTCAAAATTATTGGTTCAAGCGCTTTTCAAGCTCAGCTTTTTGTTCTTCGTAACCTGGTTTTCCAAGCAACGCGAACATGTTCGCTTTATACGCTTCGACGCCCGGTTGGTTGAACGGGTTCACCCCGAGAATGTATCCGCTCATCGCGCATGCCTTCTCGAAGAAGTAGAACAAGTAACCGAGGTGGTACGGCGTCATCTCTGGCAATTCGACAACGAGGTTCGGTACCTCTCCGTCCGTGTGGGCGAGGAGTGTTCCTTCAGCCGCTTTGTCGTTCACGAATTGGATCGTTTCGCCAGCGAGGAAGTTCAAGCCGTCGAGGTCTTGCGCGTCTTCTGGCACGTTCATCGCGTGACGGACGTTCGTGACACGGATGACCGTCTCGAACAAGTCACGACGACCTTCTTGGATGTATTGTCCCATCGAGTGGAGGTCGGTTGAGAAGTCGACAGCCGCCGGGAAGATCCCTTTGTTGTCTTTTCCTTCTGATTCGCCGTAAAGCTGTTTCCACCACTCCGACACGTAGTGCAAGGCCGGTTCGTAGTTGACGAGCAACTCGATCGACTTGCCTTTCGCATACAAGGCGTTACGGACGACCGCATATTGGTACGCCTCGTTCTCAGAGAGTTCTGGTGACGAATAGGCGTTTTGTGCGTCGCGTGCACCTTCCATGAGGGCGTCGATATCGATCCCTGCCGCAGCGATCGGAAGGAGTCCGACCGGTGTAAGGACCGAGAAGCGGCCGCCGACGTCATCCGGGATGACGAACGTTTCGTAGCCTTCCGCATCCGCAAGCGTCTTCAAGGCGCCACGGGCACGGTCTGTCGTCGCATAAATGCGCTCACGAGCACCGTCTTGACCGTACTTGTCTTCCATGAACTGTTTCAAGACACGGAACGCGATCGCCGGTTCTGTCGTCGTTCCCGATTTCGAGATGACGTTGACCGAGACGTCTTTGCCTTCGAGCACCTGGAGCAACTCCGTCAAATAAGTTGACGAGATGTTGTGACCGGCGAAGAAGACTTGTGGCGCGTTGCGCTCTTCTTTCGACAATACGTTGAAGAATGAATGTTGGAGCATCTCGATGGCCGCGCGTGCGCCGAGGTATGATCCACCGATCCCGACGACGACGAGGACGTCCGAGTTCTCACGGATTCGTTCCGCGGCCGCTTTGATGCGGGCAAACTCATCCGTATCGTAGTTTGTTGGGAGATCGACCCACCCAAGGAAATCGCTACCTGCCCCGCTGCGGTCATGGATGACCGAATGCATTGCTTTCACGGTTTCTTGCAATTGATCGACTTCATGTTCCCCGACGAAAGACAGGGCGTTTGAATAATCGAAACGTACAGTTGACATATCATTTCCTCCTTTAAATCGCTCCTTGATGAGCCATACATGACCCATCATAAACGGAAACGTCGGATTCGTTCAATCATTATTGCAAAATAGGCATCAAATCGCCTTATTTGCTCAACTCAAGAATCGCTGCCACGTCTTCACGTTCGAGTGTGCGGAAGCGACCGAACGCCCCGCGTTTCATCGCCGAATCCAAGATGGCGTCGAACGTCGACTCGTCGATGTCATAGTCACGGAGCGAGTTTGGCGCGCCGAGCTCATCGAAGAAGGCACGAACGGCTGCAATCGTACGCTTCGCCGTTTCCAAGTCCGTGTCAGCCGGTTCGACGTTGAACACTTCTGTGCCTAAGCGTGCGAAACGTGCTGCATTGTCTTCATCGAGTACATGTTCCATCCAGCGCGGGAACAGGATCGCGAGTCCGCCTGCATGCGGGATGTCATGGACAGCCGAGACCGCATGTTCGATGTTGTGCGATGCCCAGTCGCCCGAGGCACCCATTTGGAGCACACCGTTCAAGGCGATCGTACCTGAGAACAAGATGATGGCGCGCAAGTCGACATTTTCTAAATCGGCGACGAGTTTCGGTGCCGATTCGACGACCGCTTTCAACACGCCTTCCGTCATCCGCTCTTGAACCGGCGCATGGTTCGGGTGGAAGTACTGCTCGAAACAGTGGCTCATCATGTCGACGATGCCGTAAATCGTTTGGTCTTTTGGCACTGATACCGTGTAACGTGGGTCGAGGATCGAGAACGTCGGATAGACGAGCGGGTGACCCCAGCCGTACTTCTCTTGTGTCTCCCAGTTCGTGATGACCGAACCTGAGTTCATCTCAGAACCGGTCGCCGCGAGCGTGAGCACCGTACCGAACGGGATCGCTTCCGTCGGGATGTGGTCACGGAGCACGATGTCCCAAGCGTCGCCTTCATACGGGATGGCCGCCGAGATGAGTTTCGTGCAATCGATGACCGAACCGCCGCCGACCGCGAGCAATGCGTCGATGTTTTCTTCACGCGCTTGTTTAACGGCACGACGTACCGTCTCGATGCGCGGGTTCGGTTCGACGCCTGAGAAGTCGACGAAATCGATCGAGGCGTTGTTCAGTTCCGCCACGACTTCATCGTACGTGCCGTTCTTTTTGATGCTCCCGCCTCCATAGACGAGCATCACTTTCTTGGCGTCAAGCGCCTTCAACTCGCTCGCGAGTTTTTCAATCTGATGTGTCCCGAAAATAAGTTTCGTCGGGTTCTTGTATTCAAAGTTGTGCATGTTTCATCCTCCTTCGAAAATATGTAACACCTACACTATATACCCTGTTTTTTATGATTGAAAAGCAATCAGGTCTGAGCGTAGATGCGGTCGATAATCGTATGGAGCGTCACCGCCTGTTCCGCTTGCTCGTACGATGGCTCGTGCCGGCACGCCTCGAAAAACGTGCGAATCTGACTGGCGTACGGATCTTGGAGCGTCAGATGGGCCGGAGATTTATCGAATAAGGCACCATGCTCTTCCGTATGGAGTTGGAGTGGAAAGAGCGACGCCCCGCCCATCGTGCCCCGTAGTTCGACCCGCATCGTGTCCGCCGCCTCGACGTTGGCCATGAAACTCGCGTCTAAAAACAAAGATGCTCCGTTGTCGAACGTGACCATCGCCCGGGCCGTGTCTTCGACCGAGAACGCCTCTGCGTCCCAATCACCCATCAGCCCGACACCAGGCCGTGTGCCGAGGTATTGACCGACGTGACCGATGACATCGACCGGCTTCGGATAATCCATCAAATACAAGGCGAGGTCGAGCATATGTACCCCGATATCGAGCAGTGCACCGCCTCCTTGCAGTTCCTTATCCGTGAACACGCCCCATCCCGGGATGCCACGACGCCGCAGGGCAAGGGCCGTCGCCGCATAGACGTGACCGAGTTCCCCGGCATCGATCATCCGTTTCAATAGTTGTGTGTCCGACCGGTGCCGGTAATGGAATCCGTAATGCAGCGTCCGCTCTGCCTTCCGGGCCGCTGCTAGCATCTCGTTCGCCTCACGGACCGAGATGGCCGGCGGCTTCTCACAGAGGACGTGGCATCCTGCCTCGAGTGCGGCGATGACTTGCGCTTTGTGGAGCGCGTTCGGCGTACATACACTGACCGCATCGAGTTGTTCTGTGACGAGCATCTCTTCGACCGTCTCGTACACCCGTTCGATTCCAAACTGTTCAGCCACCGCTTCCCCGCGCTCACGGGTCCGATTCATGACGGCGACGACGTCAGCCCCTGCCGCGATGTATTGCGGGATATGGGCAGTCTTGGCAATTCCACCCGTACCGATGATTCCGATCCTCATGGTCCTCACTCCTTTTCTGTACTGTTCGTGAACGAGCGGGACATTTCCTGTACAAAAAAAGACGACCTGCACATGGCAGGTCGTCTCAATCACTTACTTCTTGAAGTTCGTGTTTTTGATCCAGTCTTCGAGCTTGTCCTTGAGGACAGTGAATCCTGGAGCTTCTTCTTGCTTGAAGTTTGAAGCTTCGTTGCGGCGTGGTGCGCCACGACGACCTGGCTTAGCCGACTTCTCGCGTTTTGGAGCTTCTTGTGTCGCTTTCATTGAAAGCTTGATTTTCTTAGATGCTTCATCAACATCAAGAATTTTCACTTCAACTTCTTGACCGACTTGAACGTACTCGTTCACGTCTTTCACGTAGTCGTGTGAGATTTCAGAGATGTGGACAAGACCTTGAGTCTCGTCGTCGAGTGCGACGAACGCACCGAAAGGTTGGATTCCTGTTACTTTACCTTTTAAAACTTGATCTTTTTCGTATTTTGCCATTACAAACACTCCTATGCTAAATTCATCAACTTACTATAACATACTTTTTTCGATAAAGTGTACAAATTAGTAAAAAAGATTATTTGGGATTATTTTCGTGTTTCAAAGTCGACGGGTCGGGTAAATACAAATCAAGCAAGACTTCAAGTATTCCCCCCTGATTCCGCTAGGCTAACGCCTAGCCCTTTTTTTGTTCAAAAGCTTGTAAACGGTCGCTGTGCGGCCACCTCAAACACCGTCTCCCCTACCATTTCATTCAACATAATCGCGTTCCGATATACGGCCATCCCTAAATTCGTTGCCGCCGGCCCGTGCGAATGTTCCAAATTCGTATGGGTGAACAGACTGCCGGTCAACCTAGTCTCCGTCGCGATTTGATAGCGGTTGTTGACGCGCCATAGTCGTTCCGCCTCCCATTCGATGTCAAATCGTTCGACCCACTCCGGAATCCGCGGTCGATACCCGGTCGCCGCCACGACCGCATCATATTCGTTCGTGAACGATTCACCGCTATGCTGCTGAGTCCCTTCGACCATATAGCTCGATGAGTGCGATACGCGCTCGATTTCGATTTGGGTACACAAGTTCGTCGCTTGGTCCGTCCCGTCCGCCGTCCGATGATATAACGCCCCATAGATGGCACGGAGCGTCTCTGGGTTGACGCCATTGCGGAATCGTTCGAACGACTTCCCAAGTTGCTCACGTTCCGCGTACGGTAATCGATTGAAATACTCGACATACGACAAGCTGAAGATCTCTTCCCCGAGTTTGCCGCTCTCGAGCGACTCGAACACGTCCGAGCGCGTCACCCAATCGATTTGTTGCCGCGTTTTATCGGATCGACTCAATAAATCGAGATACACCTCCGCCGCGCTCTGCCCGCTGCCGATGACGATGATGCGGGCCTTTTCAAGTAATCGTTCCCGCTCCATTCGATACGAACTCGTATGGACGACGTCTTGAAACGCCTCTGGGATGAGCGGTTCTGCTCCCGTCCCGATGACGACGTGTCGCGTCGATAGCGTCTCTTCGCCTTTAGGCGTCGCGACCGTGACGAGGAAGCCGTCCTGTGCCGGACGGACGTCGACGACCCGGTGCGAGAACTTGATTGTGTCGAGCGAGGCAGCGATCGCCTGCAAATAGCGATTGAACTCTGTCCGGGGAATCGTCGGACTTTCCTGGACGATGAACGTCTGCAGCCGGCCAACCTGCTTCAAGTAGTTCAAATAGCTGTGCCGGCTCGTCGGGTCGGCGAGCGTCACAAGGTCATATAAATAATGCGTCTGCATCGTCGCCGCTTCGAGCAACATTCCTTCATGCCAATTGAAGTCGGCCCGCTCTTCAAAACATATACCCGTCAATTTGGTCGATTCGCTGAGCGCCATCAAGCCGAGATTGTACGGGCCACATCCGATTGCTACAAAATCCACTCGTTCCAATGACCTCACCTCGCTCGTCTTTTCCCATCTATTATACCACTAAAACGTAAAACAGACCCTCATCGCTGAGAGTCTGTCACTGTCGTCGTCACTTCGAACTGTTTCATGAACCGATCGATGCGACGAATCGCTTCTTGTAATTGTTCGACCGACGTCGCGTAACTAGCCCGGACGAAGCCTTCACCGCTCGCGCCGAAGGCGTTTCCCGGCACGACCGCGACCCGTTCCTCGAGCAAGAGACGCTCGGCGAACTCTTCGCTCGTCAATCCGGTGTGGCGAATCGATGGGAAGGCGTAGAACGCCCCACCCGGTACGTGCGTCGGTAACCCGGCGTCATTGAGGGCCTGGATGAAGTAGTTACGGCGCTGCCGATAGCTCTTCACCATCTTCGGTACATGCTGGTCACGGCTCTTCAGTGCCTCGAGACCGCCGAACTGAACGAGCGTCGGGGCACACATCATGCCGTACTGATGAACTTTGAGCATCTCCCGTGTCACGACTTCCGGCGCACATGTGAACCCGAGTCGCCAGCCTGTCATCGCGAACGCCTTCGAGAACCCGTTGACGACGATCGTCCGCTCGCGCATATCATGAAGCGTCGCAAAGCTTGTGAACGGCTCGTCATATGACAGTTCGGCGTAAATTTCATCACTGACGACCCAAAGGTCATGTTTCGTCGCGAGTTCCGCGATTTCGGTGAGTTCTTCACCCGTCATCGTCGCTCCGGTCGGATTTGATGGGAAGCAGAGGAGCATCGCTTTCGTGCGCTCCGTGATCGCCGCTTCGACGTCTTCCCGGTTCAGACGGAACCCGTTCTCCGGACGACAGGCGACCGGGACGACCGTCCCGCCGGCGAGCTCGATGAGCGGCCCGTACGAGACAAAAGCCGGTTCAACGACGATGACCTCGTCACCCGGGTTGAGGAGAGCCCGGAAGGCGATATCGAGCGCCTGCGACGCGCCCGTCGTGACGATCAGTTCCGTGGCCGGGTCATATGTCGCCCCGAACCGGTCCGCCATGTAACCAGCGATTTCTTGACGTAACTCGAGGAGACCGGCATTCGCGCTATAGGCCGTGTAGCCTTGCTCGAGCGCCGCATAGCTCGCCTCGCGCACGTTCCACGGCGTGATGAAATCCGGCTCTCCCACCCCGAGAGAGACGACGTTTTCCATCGTTTGCGCCAAATCGAAGAATCGGCGAATGCCGGACGGCTTCATTGAGACGACTTGTTGGGATAGTGACTTCATGGCGTAATATTCAACCGTTTGTCTTCGACTTGCGGGGTGAATAAAATGCCATCATGCTTATACGTCTTCAATTTGAAGTGCGTCGTCGTCGAGACGACCGAGTCAAGCGGTGACAATTTGTCCGAAACGAACGACGCGACGTCTTGAAGCGAGTTCGCCCGAATGACGACTTGCAGGTCGTAAGCCCCTGACATCAAATAGAGCGCCGTCACTTCCGGGAAGCGATAAATGCGTTCCGCGACCTCATCGAAACCACGACCCCGTTTCGGAGTGACTTTGACGTCGATGAACGCCGTGACATCGTGGCGATTGATTTTTTGCCAGTTGACCATCGCCCGGAAGCCGAGCAAGATACCGTCCGCCTTGAACTTCTCGAGCATCGCCTCGACAGTCGCCTCGTCGGTCGCGAGCAAGTTCGCCAACAGTTTCGTCTCGAGGTAGCCTTTCTCTTCGAGCAGCTCGAGCAATTCTAGTTCTTTCGATGTATACATAGTTATTCTCCTTCCGTTCTACCGGGGAACGCCCCTGTGAACGTTCTCTCTGTCTGTCTCACATAGTCCCGTCGTTCGGCTTGGACGATATGGAAGTTCTTCATTTCCATATTGACCAAACCGTGCTTGTGACAGAACCGATCAAAGTAACGACGGCGCGTCTCGTCTTGTTTGGCCGACAAGTTGTCGGTGCCATTGAACGCATAGAGCACCGTCGCGCGGGCCGGATGACGAATCGTCCCGACCTCACTGACACGTAGAATGAAATCCCAATCCCAGTAGTTATAAACGTCCTCATCGAACGATCCAATCGTCTCGTGGAGCTGTTTTCGATAGAGCGTACCGGACGGGATAAACGTCGAGTCTTGGCGAAGTCGCTCCAAATCGAGGGCATAGGCGAATGCCTCCCAGTCGGTGACGCGACGGCGCCCATCTTCCCACGTAAAGCGGAACAGTTCCGCGTCCGTGAAGACGAGGTCGGCCGAACGGATGTCCTCGAGCGCTTGTTCGATATGGGTCGGCATGAGCAAATCATCATCGTCGAGCAACAGGATATAGTCGCCGCTCGCTTCCTGTACGCCGCGATTGCGGGCTTTGACGTGATGATTCTCGCCAAGCTCGATATATCGAATCGATAATCGATTCAAAAAAGGCGCCAAAAGATGCTGTTTTGGCGGCCCGTCATTATTGATCACAAGTACTTCAAACTCCCCGAACGTCTGGACGACCAGACATTCGAGCAGTTCCGTCAGTTCCGTCTCCCGCGAATGGACCGGGATGACGATGGAAACGAGCGGGTTCATCCGCGGTAAGCAGTTTCGACGTGCGGCAAGATGGCTTCCCAGCTGACGCCGTTTTCTTTCGATACCGTGACGAAATCGCCATAGGCGAATACGCTCTCGACGCCTTCGATGGCGACGAGTTTTGCGAGAAGCGGTTGGTCCGTCTCTTCGCCGGCTTTCACGCTTTGGCTTTTCGCGCCGAAGACGTTCTCAGGAAGTGTAATTTTCATTGCATTTGGATTCGGTGTTGGATCGATACGTAACATCGTGGTTCCCCCTTATAGTTGACAAGATTCTGAAGACGCGAGTAGTCGTGCCGCCATGGCCCGTGTTTCTGGTTCACTTGGACAGTCGCCAAAAGCGTCTGTTAAGATCTGTCGAATCACGTCATCCAATTGATCGATCGAATCGACGTGAATGAGCGCCAAGGCGATATCGTCAAACTCTGGTCCATACGACCCAAGCCCGTAACCGAGTGGGTCCCATGCTAATAATAAGTCTTCTGCTCTCATTTGTTAAACCCTTCTTTTTACCTTGATTTCAAATCGTACTCCCTCAATCTACCTCACTTTTCAGTTCGATGCTAGTGAGCGTTCGAATTTCCCTCGTTTTGAAAAAGCAGTCGTCACTATATATAGTAATCGCTCAAATCGTAAATTGAATAGAAGATAGGACGAAATCCAATGAATTTATCGTTTATTTGGACATCCGGTTCATGATTGACCGCTTACATAAAATTGCACGGGTTCTCACGCAAACGTCAATTTAATTTTTTTCTATCTCATATCTCATCTCAAATCGGATGATAGCGCCGTTTTTGAGTAAAAGTAATCTAGGCGTCGACAGTTTGCCGAATGTCAAGATTGCAAAACTAAATATAGGTGATTTATGATTAAAAAGACAATAAAACGTCAATATATAGTTAACGGATATTTATCACGTTCATCCATCATTGACGTCGAATCGGACAAGTTCCGCTATACCTTTATAATATCTACATCCGAAGAAGGAGTGATCGTTTTGACATCCCCTATCCATCACGAGACGATGTTGGCTGCTGCGCCAACACTTACTGACGTCTCGACATTGATCCAATCATTAAAACAACGCTACCCACAGCTTAGTGTCGAACGATACGAAGAACGAGCCGTCCGGGCGCTCGAAGGAAAGACACTGACACAAGATGTAGTATATGAACTCTTGACGATGCACGCCCTCGATATGTTGAAGGCCGAAGAGCCGGACTGGACGTTCGTCGCCACAGAAATGTACTTAAACCGCCTCTATTTAGAAGCGGCCCGTAACCGCGGTTATGACGCCTCGATGCGTTACGGCGCTCTCTATCCAATGATTGAGACGCTCACGACAAAAGGCATCTTCACCTCAGCACTACTCGATACGTACTCGAAAGAAGACATCGCCCACTTGGAGACGTTGATTGACCCGTCACGTGACCGCATGTTCACATACATCGGTCTCCGGACGTTAGCAGACCGTTACCTCGGCCGCGACCACGTCAAAAACTTGTACGAGTTGCCGCAAGAGCGGTTCATGGTCATCGCCATGACGCTCATGCAAAAAGAGAACGCTGACCAACGTGTGAAACTCGTCGAAGAAGCGTATTGGGCATTATCGAACCTCTATATGACGGTTGCTACACCGACGCTCTCGAACGCCGGGAAATCGTACGGGCAGCTCAGCTCATGTTTCATCGACACGGTCGACGACTCGCTCCGCGGCATCTACGACTCGAACACAGATGTGGCCACGCTCTCGAAAGGCGGCGGCGGAATCGGCGTCTATCTTGGCAAGATCCGCTCACGCGGCAGCGACATCAAAGGCTTCAAAGGCGTCTCGAGCGGCGCGCTCCCTTGGATGAAGCAACTGAACAACACGGCCGTCTCGGTCGACCAGCTCGGCATGCGCCAAGGCTCGATTGCCGTCTACCTCGACATTTGGCATAAGGACATTTTTGAGTTCCTCGATGCGAAATTGAACAACGGGGACGAGCGCCTTCGGACTCACGACTTGTTCACAGGCGTCTGCTTGCCCGACTTGTTCATGCGTACGGTCGAAGCACGTGGCGACTGGCACTTGTTCGACCCACACGAAATTCGTACGGTCATGGGCTTCAGCCTTGAAGACTTCTACGATGAGACGGAAAATGGCGGTTCGTTCACCGAGAAATACTTAGCGTGCGTCAATACGCCGGAGCTTTCGCGCGTAACGGTACCGGCCATCGACCTCGTCAAACGGTACATGCGCTCACAGCTCGAGACAGGAACGCCTTACATGTTTTTCCGCGACGCCGTGAACCGTGCCAACCCGAACAAACACGCGGGCATGATTTACAGCTCGAACCTCTGCTCAGAGATCGCGCAAAACATGTCGCCGACGACAATCGATGAAGAGTACACGGAAGACGGAAAAATCGTCATCACGAAGACACCTGGTGACTTCGTCGTCTGTAACTTGAGCTCAATCGCCCTCGCCCGAGCCGTCAAATCGGACGTCCTCGAGCGACTCATCCCGATTCAAATGCGGATGCTCGACAACGTCATCGACTTGAACACGATTGAAGTGCCACAAGCGATGATCACGAACCAGAAATACCGCGCCGTCGGACTCGGAACGTTCGGTTGGCATCACCTGCTCGCCCTCGAAGGCATCCGTTGGGAATCGGTCGATGCCGTCCAGTACGCGGAAAAGCTGTATGAGAAGATTGCTTACCTTACGATTCAAGCGTCAATGGAATTAGCCAAAGAAAAAGGCGCATTCGGCGTCTTCGAAGGATCGGAGTGGCATACGGGTGAGTACTTCAAACGCCGTAACTACCGCTCACACGATGAACTCGATTGGGACGGCCTCGCGGAAGCGGTTCATCAAAACGGTGTCCGCAACGCCTACATGATGGCGGTCGCACCGAACTCGTCGACAGCGATCATCGCGGGTAGCACGGCTTCGATCGATCCGGTCTATAAGAAGGTCTACTCGGAAGAGAAGAAAAACTATAAGATCCCGGTGACGGTCCCTGACCTCAACCCGGAGACAAACTGGTTCTATAAATCAGCGTTCGAAGTCGACCAACTCTGGAGCATCCGTCAAAACGCGGCCCGCCAGCGTCACATCGACCAAGCGATCAGCTTCAACCTTTACGTCAAAAATGACGTGAAAGCGACCGAGCTCCTCTCGATGCATCTCGAGGCCTGGTCACTCGGAATGAAATCAATTTACTACACGCGTTCGACGACTGTTGAAGTCGACGAATGTGAATCGTGTGCTTCGTAACGTCACGTAACAGAAAGGTGGGACCAACCATGAACGTCGCAATCGTCTATAGTTCGATGAGCGGGAATACAGAAGAGGTCGCCGAGCTGATTCAGGCGACCCACGTCCATCGGGGCGACCGTGTCGCCCTATATGAAGCGGACCGCATTGGCCATCGCGAAGCCCAATCACTCGCCACGTACGACCTCGTTTACTTCGGGTCGTATACGTGGGCGGACGGCGTCTTGCCGGACGAGATGAAAGATACGTTCCGTCTCGTCTTGAAAGAACTTAATGTGCCGCTTCGCCAAGCCGCCGTGTTTGGGACAGGTGACAAGATGTTCGTCCACTTCTGCCGAGCGGTCGACGAGATGGCCTACCACCTTTCGAAATACGGAATTCCCCTCGCCGGTGAGACATTGAAAATCGAGCAGTCACCGCGCAATCAACCGTACAACGTCCGTCACTGGGCCGAACGGTTGGCTAGAAACACCGAAGAAGGAGTATATGTCCATGACCATTCAAAAGATCAAACTACTGTCGCCCAAACATCCTAACCGGGCGACTGCCATTATCGGGGGCGAGACGAGTTCCATCGTCAATTGGAACGACATCGCCTATCCGCAGTTTTACACCATCTATAAACAACTGCTCTCAAACTTCTGGATCCCGGATGAGATCTCGATGTCGAAAGACATGCAGCAATGGCCGCAGTTGAGCGAGCGTGAACAAGACGCCTTCAAACGGATCATCGGGTTGTTGTCGATCCTCGACTCGGTACAGACACGCTATATCCTCGAGTCATCGATGTTCTCATCAGACTCGTCAGTGCACGCCGTGCTCGCCGTCATCGCTCAACAAGAAGTCGTCCATAACCAATCATATAGCTACGTCCTCTCGAGCCTCGTCCCGCTCAGCGAGCAAAATCGCATCTTCGATATCGCCAAGGACGACGAGATGGTCATGAAACGGAATCAGTTCATCTTAGACTTATACGAGGACTTCCGGGCCGACCAGACGGCCGAGACGTTCGCCAAGTCGCTCGTCGCCTCGATTATTCTCGAAGGCATCAACTTCTATTCCGGTTTTGCCTACTTCTACAACTTGGCCCGTCACCAGAAGATGGTCGGCACGTCGACGATGATCAGCTACATCCAGCGTGACGAGATGCAACACTCGTATTTCGTCAGCCAGTTGCTCCGGGCCGTCTTGACGGAAAACCCGGAGATCGACGCCGACGGCAGCTTCAGCCAGTTCGTCTATGACACGATGGCGGAAGCCGTCGACCTCGAAGTCGAATGGTGCGAATACGTCCTTCGCGACCTCGACGGGCTCGACGTCAGCGAGATGCGCGATTACGTCAAATACCTCGCCAACAAGCGCCTCCGCGTCATCGGCTTGAACGATCTGTATGAAGGGTTCAACGAAGACGTCATGCCGTGGATTCGTGCGTACTCAGACGATTCATTGAATGCCACGAAATCCGACTTCTTCGAACAGAAGTCACGCTCGTACGCAAAAGTCACCGACGCCAACGGCTTCGACGACCTATAAGCACAAAACGCCCCGACTCATCGTGAGTCGGGGCGTTTTTAATGGATGAAATTTAATGATAAGCGCGTACGTACTGAGCGATCCCTTCAGCGACACCTTCCGCCATCCGTTGGCGTGAGGCGTTGCTCCGTAAGTGGGTGACGTCTTGCGGCGAAGAGATGAAACCGAGTTCGACGAGGGCCGATGGCATCGTATTATAACGAATCACATAATAGTTCGCCGTCTTCACACCGCGGTTCGTCATCCCGGACATCTTGCCCATCAAATTGGATTGAATGTTCGTCGCCAGCACACGGCTCTTCGAACTGTGGGCTGAATAAGACGAATAGAACGTCTCGACACCTTTAGCATACTGAGTCGTCGCAGCATTCGTGTGCAAGCTGACGAACAAGTTGCCGCGAAGCGTTTTTGCCGTCTGAACGCGTTGGTCAAGCGTCAAGTAGACATCCGTCGAGCGCGTCAACCGGACTTGGTAGTCATACTTCGAACGAAGATACGCCTCGACTCGTTTCGTCACATCGAGAACGATTGCCTTCTCATAGAGCGATCCATTCACCGCTCCCGGGTCACCGCCTCCATGGCCCGCATCGAGTACGATGACGGCGTTGCTCGTCGCGCTCGGCTTGAGCGTCATCGCGTAAGCCGTCGCGATGTAGCCGTCGCGACCGTTGTACTTGATTTTATAAAAGCCGTTCGTCGAGCCGTAATGGTCGACTTGAGTGCCATGAGCGAGTCGGCCGAGAATCGTCGAGCTCGCCGAGGCTCTCGCCCGGACGTTCAAGACGTCCCCTGGTGTGTTCGTGTACACTTTCCCTTTAGGCGTCGCCGCAGGGGCGTCCGGGGCCTTCCCGGCCGACAACCAAGCTGTCGGGGTATAGAACGTGTCCGACCCGATATAGACGACCGACCAGCTCGAGTTATGTTTGCTGTACGTCACCGGCGTATACTTCGGCAACACACGAGCGACCGGTGATGATTGAAGCGTCTTCTTGAACAGGTTGGCATTTCGGTTCGCATATCCTGTTACTTTTTGAATGACCGGCGGTTTCGTCGTCGGCGGTTTCGTTACCGGCGGCGCTCCCGGTGTGATCCATGCCGTCGGCGTGTAATACGTTTTGCTGCCGATGTAGACGATCGACCAACTCGAGTTATATTTGCTCGAGACGACCGCCGACTTGGCCGGCAACACTTTCAACACCGTCGAACGTTGGTTGCGCGCGCCGAACAGTTTCAACTCGCGGTTGGCATGACCATCGACTTTTACGACTGGCGGTTTCGTCGTCGGCGGAGGCATCGTCGGTGCCCCAGGCGTAATCCAAGCCGTCGGCGCATAATACGTTTCGCTTCCGACATAGACGACCGACCAGCTTGAGTTATATTTGCTCGAGACGACTTCCGTCGTGACCGGCAATACTTTCAACACTTTCGAACGCTGATTGCGCTCGCCAAACAACTTCAACTCACGGTTGGCATGACCGTTTACTTTTGCCGCGCTCGGTTTCAACGTTCCCGGCGTGATCCATGCCGTCGGCGTATAATATGTGCTACTGCCAACGTAGACAACCGACCAGCTCGAGTTATATTTGCTCGAGACGACCGCTGACTTGGCCGGCAATACCTTCAACACCGACGAACGCTGATTCCGTTCGCCAAACAACTTCAAATCACGGTTCGTATAGCCTGTTTCACGGGCTGGTGTCGATGCGACGGCTTTCGGAGCAATATATGCCTTGGCCGCATAATACGTCTTCCCGTTCAAGTACACTTTCGCCCAAGACGAGTTATGCACGGCATATTGAACGGTTGTGCCTTTTTTAAGCGTCCGGTACACGGTCGCCTTGCTATGCGCCGACACACGGATGTTCAAGTTGACGGTCGTCACACCCGTCGAAGTGGCAGCTTGCTTCGTGACCGTCGTGGATTGAGACGGGATTCGCTTGATGTACTGGGCAGAAGCATAGTACGTTCGATCGTTTAAATATATCTTACTCCACGATTTGTTATAAATTACATATTTTACTTTTGTTCCCTTTTTTAGCGTTTGTATCAATTTTCCGCTCGTACTTGGTGCAGAGCGAACGTTCAAGTTGACTGTCGTCTCTCCGTCCAAAGTAGCGGCTTCCACCGCGGGTATTTGGATTGAAAACAAGACAACGGTCATGATGAGGGCAAGTTTAAAAAGCTTCATATTCATCCAAAATATTCCTTTCTCCATACGCACATCGCGACTGACAACACCTTCATAGTAGCACATTGCTTTTATTGAAAAAGTAAATATTTGAAAAAATGATGAATACTTTTTCCAAAAAAGGTGAATGTTTTTACCCTTGTTTTCGCACAATCCAAAACGTATCAGTGCCATGTCGCTCGATCTCGACGGCGAAAGGGGCCGCTAGTTGCAAATCAGTCTCGATGGAGCGATCGATTTGGAAAGGCGGCTCAGGTTGTCGAATGACAAACCCATCGAGTCCCTCGACTTCGGCGATCTTTAAAAACCGCGCCAAGTGCCCTTCCCGCTCTCTATATCGGCTCACTTCTTCGAAAGGTTTAGCCTTCACCCCGCCCCAGTACCGTCCTTCCACATAAGAACGATACGTGCGGACCGAATCTTCCGTAATCGGGTCGGGGGTATGGTCGAAGCGTCCGAAGTCTCGGGACGACTTGTCTTCGATCAACGAGGCGATCTCCGCGAATAGGTCAAATCCATTCATGTCGGCAAGTTCCATGACCGCCTGTTGAACGGCCTCGATGTGTCGTTGCAACGATCCCGGCGTCGCGGACGCCTTCAATTTTTTATCGCCTTCGTAGGCATTTAATATGCGGCCAACTTCCCCCGCCTCGCGCACGAGGCGGTAGTAGCTACGTTCTTCTTTCGTCTCGTCACGGTCTGTCGTTTGATTCGTGAGGGTGATGGCATATTGATTCGCCAGACACGTCGAAATAACGAAGACGTCCATCAGCTCTTCACGCAGGGCGACTCGGTCGTCGGCATAGAGCGCGCCGCCAACTTCGCCCACTTCTTCTAACAGCCGGGCCAACCCCGACAGCGGCCGCCAGTAGCCGCCTAAATGAATAATCATCCGATCGATTCGTCGTTGTAATTCCTTCATGTTTAATCACCTATCCATCCTCTATATTTACCGGTTGCGTGGTATACTATGCTCAATCCAATCGTTAGGAAAGGGGCCATGTGTCGTGTCGCCAGCCAGGCTTTGGCAGTTACTTCGTTTCCTGCTCGTCATTATCGGGCTCGTCTTCGTCATTTGGGGACTGAGCGTCCTCTTTACGTACACGTATCCTTTCGTGTTCGCCTTCTTGTTATCCTTGTTGACCGTCCCGCTCGTCAATTGGTTCGAGCGCGAGACCAAATTGCCCCGGGCTCTTGGGGCGCTCGCCTCCTTGTTTATCGTCATGAGTGTCGTCAGCGGTGTGATTGCCATCGTGGTGACTCAACTCATCCGTTACTTGACGATCGCCGCCGAGAAACTTCCCGATCAGATTGAAACGTTCACCGAATACATACAGCGCATGTTCAACGAAAAAATTGCCCCGTTCGTCAATGATGCGTATGACAGCGTCCAGCGGCTCAATCCGGGACAGACGAACTCGCTCGAAGGCGGGATCACCGAAATCGGCGTCCAGCTCGGAGCCGCGATCGGCGTCTTGTCACGAGGGGTCGCCGGTTTGTTGCAAAATATCCTCAGCGCCTTACCGCTCGTCTTGCTCTTGTTCATCGTTATCGTGCTCGCCTGGTTCTTCATCACGAAAGACTGGAACGTCTACATGCGGTCCATCGCGCGCTTGAATGAGCGAAAAGGCTTTAAGGAATTTGAATTGGTCATGACCAATTTGCGCTCGGCCCTGTTCGGTTACGTCCGGGCCCAATTGACGCTTATCTCCATCACGTTCGGGATCGTCCTTGTCGGCATGTTCATCCTGCGGGTCGACAATCCATTCTCTTTCGCTCTTTTAGCGGCCATCTTCGACTTGTTGCCGTACCTAGGCGTCGGGACGCTGTTATTGCCATGGGCCGCCTATGCCGCCGTGAGCGGCGACTGGTTCCTCGCCATCGGCCTCGTCATCTTGTATATCGTCGTCATCGTCCAACGTAACTTGGCTGAACCGAAAATCGTTGGTTCTCACATTGGACTTGACCCGCTCGCCGCCCTCATCTCGATTTTTGTCGGTTTGCAACTGTTCGGGGTGCTCGGCTTCATTTTAGGACCGGTCTTGGCCGTTCTGCTCAAGGCGCTCTATAACGCCCAAGTGTTTCACTATATGTGGAGATTCGTCCTCGGGCCGACGACACCAAAAGAGCGATGACGCGTCATCGCTCTTTTGTCTTCGGTACCGCTACGAACGGCTCTCCTTCAGTTTGGTCCGGATGCGTCACCATCCCAGTCGTTCCCGCCTCATAGGCGGCCACGGCCAAAATACAGGCGTCGATAATATCATCGACTTGTACGTTCGACATCTTCCACTTCCAGGGCGAGCTTTTTGAATAGCGGCGCAACAACTCGATCCGTTCGAGTTCTCCCGCCTCGGTCTTCTTGCTGAAACGCGCCTCGTTCCCGGTCATGACGGCGAAGCACACTTCCGGGTGTGACTCATAGACGTCCGTTTCAGCGATCGTTTGAAACTCTCGAATCCGAGGCACAAGGTTCCACGCTTGTTTGCTGATTCCTTTTCCGACTAGTTCGCGACTTCTCGCGTTGGCCGTCTCATACGATGCTTCTGTTACCACTTCTTGAATCGGTGGTGTGAAGATCGATGACTTCCGCTCTTTTAGTTGTGACCGCATCCACGCGTCACACGTTCGGTCCGGCTTGTCGATCGACCCTAAGTCTTTCGGCATATCGACAAAATGCACGGCCCCTTCGATCAATAAATCTTCTAACTTCTCTGAGATGGTCAAACAGAGCGAGATGCTGTCGTACGTGATTCGTACCCAACCCCCGCGCGCGCCATCAATTCCTACTCCGACCACGGCGTCCCTCCTGCATCAAAAACAACACTCCGAGCACCGCGCAAAAGACGGTCACTCCTAACAACCAACGGCTTGGCCAAGCCGTGTATCCGAAACCGGAGACGACGGCCAAACCGATTAATACAAATCCAATTTTCAACGTTTCCATCCTTCGAGCATCGAGGCGAGTGTGCGCACCATGACGCCAGTCGGTCCTTTTGGTCCGAGGTCGCTCGCCGACGAACGTTCGCTCGTCCCAGCGATGTCGAGATGGAGCCAAGGCGTGTCCCCGACGAACTCACCGACAAAAGCGCCGCCGAAAATCATATGACCGTAACGGCCCGGTGAGTTGTTCAAGTCGGCGACTTCCGACTTACGCACTTGGTTGATGAAGACATCGAAGTATGGCATCTGCCAGACGAGTTCGTTCGTGTCACGGCTCGCAGCTTCTAAGGCGCCGTAGAGCGACGCATCGTTCGTCAGGCAACCAGTCACTTCCGTACCGAGTGCGACGAGCACACCGCCCGTGAGCGTGGCCACATCGATGATGGCTTGCGGTTCATACGTCTTGGCAAAGGTAACGGCGTCGGCGAGGACGAGACGACCTTCCGCATCCGTGTTAAGCACTTCAATCGTCTTCCCGTTCATCGCCGTGATGACATCGTCCGGCTTGAATGCGTCCCCTGAGATCATGTTGTCCGTCGATGGGATGACACCGATGACGTTCACGTTCGGTTTCGTCGTCGCGAGCGTCTCGAATAAACCAAGTACCGTCGCGGCGCCGCCCATATCCCCTTTCATACCGACGATGCCGTCTTTCGGCTTGATCGAGTAACCGCCCGTATCAAACGTGATTCCTTTTCCGACGACAGCGACAGGCGCCTCGTCTCCAGCTCCGCGATATTCGAGCACGATCAACTTCGGCGGGATCGTCGACCCTTGGTTGACGGCGAGAAGCGCGCCCATTCCGAGCCCTTCCATCTCTTCTTTTTCAATGATGCGATGTTCAAAGCCGTGACGTTTGGCCAACTCGACCGCATAGTCCGCGAGCGTTTCCGACGTCAAAATATTGGCTGGCATCATCGTGAGCGACCTCGCCACATTCACCCCACGTCCGTAAGCTGCACCTGCTAGCGCCTCTTCCTCTGCATCAGCTCCGAGCAACGTGATCGTTACGTCGGGTTTCGCCGGTTTCGGCTCTGATTTGTATGTAGGATGCTCATACGTCGCCATCTCATACGCTTCAGCAAACAGTTTCGCCGTATTCGGTCCGAACGTGTCGAGGGCGACCGCGACGTCCGTGAAGGCACGGGCTTTGATGTGTTTGGCGACTTTCCCGAACCAATTGCGCACATTTTCAACCGTATTTTCGTTCCGTTGTCCGAGACCGACGAATAGGATCCGTTTAACCGTTCCCTCAAACGTCGGGACGATGGAGACTTCACCTGTTTTCGTTGAAATATCTGCCGATTGAATCAATGCTTTGACGCGTCCAT
This sequence comes from Exiguobacterium mexicanum, assembly GCF_005960665.1. Classification (GTDB taxonomy): domain Bacteria; phylum Bacillota; class Bacilli; order Exiguobacteriales; family Exiguobacteriaceae; genus Exiguobacterium; species Exiguobacterium mexicanum_A. The sequence continues at coordinate 827,267 of NZ_CP040676.1, read as the reverse complement.
TAAACAATGAATCGAGTCCTTCCTCAATCGTGTCGGCAGCGCCGATCCCCACGACGATTGTGTCATATGAACCGTTCCAATCTAAGTCTTTCACTTGATACATGTTTGCCACTTCCCTTCTTTATATATGGTTAGCATAACGAACTTCTGCCAAATAATGAAACAGTATGCGCAAGAGTCAATAAATCTTCGAATTCAGGCGTTAACTCCTCGTTGTGACGATGATTTATTTTATGATAGGATAAGAAAGTACGCAATCAGGCATCCCTCCCTGTTGAGGCGAGGCCATTTTGTTCGGTCGAGGCTTCCCCTAGTAGTAGACCGTTGCTACTTTAATCTTCCAGGTTTTCGTTAGTTCCTTTTTCATTTCGGGTAAGAACTAACGAGATAACGTTGGAAACCACTATTTCTTTGAAGAGAGGGACTACGCTTATGTCACACATTAAAGGTATTGGCGCATCTGCAGGAATCGCAGTTGCGAAAGCATTCGTCATGGAGACACCTTCATTTGACATCCCGACAAACAAAATCGAGGACGTAGCAGCTGAGAAAGCCCGTTTCCAAGCGGCGATCGCTCAGTCAAAGACAGAACTCGAAGAAATTCGCGAGATCACACTTCGTGAACTCGGCGAAGACAAGGCAGAGATTTTCTCGGCACACTTGCTCATCGTCGAAGATCCAGAGATCGTCTCACAAGTGAACGACAAAATTGAAAGCGAACACATGAACGCTGCGAAAGCGCTCGATGAAGTCGCTCAAATGATGGTCATGATCTTTGAATCGATGGATAACGAGTACATGCGTGAACGCGCTGCCGACGTTCGTGACGTCACAAAACGCGTCATGGCGCATATCCTCGGTGTCACATTCATGACGCCTGCGTCGATTTCTGAAGAAGTCATCATCATCGCTGAAGATTTGACACCGTCTGACACGGCGCAACTCAACCGTAAATACGTCAAAGGTTTCGCGACAAACATTGGTGGACGTACGTCTCACTCAGCGATCATGTCTCGCTCACTCGAGATTCCTGCTGTCGTCGGAACAAAAGTAGCGCTCGAAGAAATCAAGAACGGCGACCTCGTCGTCATCGACGGGACAGAAGGCGACGTCTTCGTCAACCCGTCTGAAGAACTCGTCAATGAATACGTTGAAAAACGTGCTTCATTCGAAGCTTACAAAGAAGAGTTGAAACAACTCGTCAACGAAGAGTCAGTCACAGCCGACGGCCATAAAGTCAAACTTGCGGCAAACATCGGTACACCGAACGACCTCGAAGGCGTGTTGAAAAACGGCGCTGACGCCATCGGCCTTTACCGGACCGAGTTCCTCTACATGGACTCAGAAACGTTCCCGACGGAAGAAGAGCAATATACAGCCTATAAAGCAGTACTCGAAGGTATGGACGGCAAACAAGTCGTCATCCGTACGCTCGATATCGGTGGAGATAAAGAATTGTCTTACCTCGACCTTCCAAAAGAAATGAACCCGTTCCTCGGCTATCGCGCGATTCGCCTTTGCCTCGAAGAGACGGACTTGTTCCGCACACAACTTCGCGCCCTTCTCCGTGCCTCAGCGCACGGTGACCTCGCCATCATGTTCCCAATGATCGCGACACTTGAAGAGTTCCGCGCGGCGAAAGCGCTCCTTCTCGAAGAAGAAGCGAAGTTGAAAGCAGAAGGCATCGCTGTCGGTAACTACGAGACAGGGATGATGGTCGAGATTCCATCGACTGCCGTCATGGCGAAGCAATTCGCGAAAGAAGTCGACTTCTTCTCAGTCGGCACGAACGACTTGATTCAATACACGATGGCAGCGGACCGCATGAACGAGAAAGTCTCGTACTTGTACCAACCGTTCAACCCGGCCATCTTGAACCTTCTCCACAACGTCATCACAGAAGCACATAAAGCTGGCAAATGGGTCGGCATGTGTGGCGAGATGGCTGGAGAAGAGCTCGCGATTCCAATCCTTCTCGGACTTGGCCTTGACGAGTTCTCGATGTCAGCTTCAAGCGTCCTTCGCGCACGTAGCCTCGTGAAGCGTTTGACGAAGTCAGAAACAGAAGCGATCGTCAACGATGTCCTCAACATGGATACAGCTGAAGAAGTCGTGAACTTCCTCAGTGAAAAATTCGATATTAAGAAGTAACAAAAAAAGAAGTTCTCGCAGTTGCGAGAGCTTCTTTTTTGTTTACTCGGCGCCTTTATCGTCCGTTCTGAAGTCGAGCGCTTCACCGGCGACGACCGTCTCTCCGAATGGGACGACGACGATTTTGCCGTCTCCGTTCGTCGAAATGATCGGCGTGATGAGCGATGGAACTTTGTCGCGAATCAAATTGAGGTCAACGTCGAGCAAGACATCCCCCGCTTCGACGCGGTCGCCTTCTTTCACTTTGGCGACGAATCCTTCGCCTTTCAGATTGACCGTATCGAGTCCGACATGGATAAGAATCTCGCGTCCATCGTCCGCAAGTAGACCGATCGCATGTTTCGTCGGGAAGAACGTCGTGATTTGTCCCGTGATCGGTGCAACGACTTGTCCCGAACTCGGTTCGATGGCAAATCCTTCGCCCATCATGCGGCCCGAGAAGACTTGGTCCGGAACGTCATCGAGCGACAAGATGACACCCGACATCGGGGCGAGGAAGCGATGATCGGCATGTTCGGCCGCTTCCGGTGTGATGACGGCTTTTTCTTTCGGCTTGTATTCGCCGCCCTCGATGATGGCCGCGATTTGCGATTTGAGCGTATCCGATTTCGGTCCGAAGATGGCTTGAATATTATCTCCGACTTCGAGTACTCCGGCCGCTCCCAAATCTTTGAGCAAGTCTTTATCGACTTGTTTCACATCGTTCACGGTGACGCGAAGACGCGTGATACAAGCATCGAGGTGTTTGACGTTTTCAGGTCCGCCGAGACCCACGAGCACTTCGTACGGTAAATCGTCTCCGACGACGGCACGGGCGCCTTTGCCTTCGGCGACGGTTTCACGTCCCGGCACTTTCAAGTCGAACTTCGTAATGGCGAAGCGGAACCCGAAGTAATAAATAACCGCGAAGACGAGGCCGACTGGAATGACGAGCCACCAGGCTGTCCGGTTCGGCAACACTCCGAACAATAGATAGTCGATGAGTCCGCCTGAGAACGTCATCCCGATTTTTACGTTAAGCAAGTGCATGGTCATAAAGGATAGTCCAGCAAAGACGGCGTGAATACCAAAGAGTAGAGGTGCAACGAAGACGAACGAGAATTCGACCGGCTCGGTGATTCCCGTCAAGAATGAGGTGAGGGCTGCTGAGAAGTAAAGTCCTTCGACGTCTTTGCGACGCTCTTTCGGGACCGTGTGGAACATGGCGAGACAAGCGGCAGGCAATCCGAACATCATGAACGGGAACTTCCCGGTCATATACGTACCGGCCGTAAACTCGACTCCATCACGTAATTGTGCGAAGAAGATCCGTTGGTCCCCTTGGACGAGGTCTCCCGCCTGGTTCGTATATTCCCCGAACTGGAACCAAAACGGAGAGTACCAAATGTGGTGCAGACCGAACGGGATCAAGGAACGCTCGACCAAACCGAAGACAAAGGCTGAAACGGCGACGTTCGCTTCAATGATCGTGCTCGAGAACGTGTTGATCGCTGAACCGATTGGCGGCCAAATGTAGGCGAGCGCAATCCCGATCAATAAGCTGAATGCGGCGGTCGCGATCGGCACGAACCGTTTCCCTGCAAAGAACCCTAAGAAATCCGGCAACTTGATGTTGAAGTACTTGTTGTACGCGAATGCGGCAATGAGACCTGCGATAATACCCCCGAATACCCCCATTTGGAGCGTCGGGATCCCGAGTACCGTGGCATAGGCCGGGTCTCCCTGGGCGATTTCCGCGGTAATACCGTTCCACGTGCTGATAACCTTGTTCATAATCAAATAACCAACGATAGCTGCTAACCCGGCAACACCGTCCCCGTTGGCTAGCCCGATGGCGACACCGACGGCGAACAATAGACCTAGATTGGCAAACACGATATCCCCGGCATCTGTCATAACTTGCCAGACGAGGACGAGTGAATCGTTTGCCAAGAAAGGCAAGAGCGAAACGAGATCAGGGTTTTGGAACGCGGTACCAAATGCGAGTAATAGACCGGCTGCCGGTAGAATCGCAACCGGAAGCATAAGTGCCTTCCCGATTCGTTGCAAAACACCAAACACTTTCTTCCACATCATGGTTCCCTCCTTTTGTCAGAATACTTACTTTTCCCCATCTGCCATTAGGCTGAAACCGGTTCACCCATACAAAAAAAGCCAATCCATAATGGATTGGCTTATAGCTTCATTCAGTTTGCTTTCTTTTCGTTACCTGAAGCGATGACCGCTTGCATTTCTGATTTCAATGCATCCGAACGTGGTCCGAAGATGGCTTGAACGTTGTTACCGACTTCAAGGACACCAGCTGCCCCGAGGCGTTTCAACTCTTCTTTGTTGACTTGGCTCTTATCTTTTACTTCGACGCGGAGACGTGTGATACATGCGTCAAGGTGTTTGATGTTTTGTGAACCACCGAAACCAACGAGGATATCTTGTGCAAGTTCCGAACCTGTAGCAGTTGATTGCTCAACGACTTCATCTTCACGGCCCGGTGTTTTAAGGTTGAACTTACGGATAACGAAGCGGAATCCGAAGTAGTAAACGACTGCGAACACGAGACCGACTGGAATGACGAGCCACCAGTCTGTACGGTTAGGAAGTACACCGAAGAGAAGGTAGTCGATCAAACCGCCCGAGAACGTCATCCCGATTTTGACGTTCAAGATGTGCATGACCATGAACGAAAGGCCAGCGAAGACTGCGTGTACTGCGAACAAGAGTGGAGCAACGAACAAGAATGAGAACTCGATCGGCTCAGTGATACCAGTCAAGAACGATGTAAGTGCTGCCGAAGCCAAGAGACCACCGACGACTGCTTTACGTTCAGGACGTGCTTCGTGGTACATTGCGAGTGCTGCTGCTGGAAGACCGAACATCATGAACGGGTACTTACCAGTCATGAACGTACCGGCTGTGAGCTCAGCGCCATCACGAATTTGTGCGAAGAAGATCGCTTGGTCACCACGAACGATGTTACCCGCTGCATCCGTGTACGAGCCGAACTCGAACCAGAATGGTGAGTAGAAGATGTGGTGAAGACCGAATGGAATCAATGAACGTTCGATCAAACCGAAGATGAATGCCGCGAACGTGCGGTTTTCAGTCAACATGAAGTTTGAGAACGTGTTCAAGCCGTGCTGAACTGGTGGCCAGATGAGAAGCATGACGAAACCAGCGACAACTGCCAATACTGCAGTAACGATTGGGACGAAACGCTTACCAGCGAAGAAGCCAAGGAATTGCGGCAACTCGATGTTGAAGTACTTATTGTATGCCCATGCGGCAATCAGACCGACGATGATTCCCCCGAATACCCCAGTTTGGAGCGTTGGAATCCCGAGTACTGATGCGTAAGCCGGATCACCTTGTGCGATGATTTCAGGTGTGAGTTCGAGCCAAACACCCATAACTTTGTTCATGATGAGGAATCCGACGATGGCTGCGAGTCCGGCAACGCCGTCCCCTGCTAAACCGATCGCGACACCGACTGCGAATAAGAGTGCTAAGTTCGAGAAGATAATGCCACCCGCTTGCTCCATGAGCTGAGCGAATTTCACAACGCCTTCGTTCGTTAACCAACCAGCGCGTGATGTGAGGGCCGGGTTTTGCATCGCGTTACCGAATGCAAGAAGAAGACCGGCTGCCGGCAAGATCGCAACAGGAAGCATAAGTGCTTTACCGACTTTTTGAAGAACACCAAAGATCTGCTTAAACATGATAAATCCTCCTTTTTGTGATTGTTTCGTGCGAAAAGACGACTGTAGATGTCAGACAACTGACGTATCTAAACGTTTTCATAATAAACGTTTATAAAAACAGAAACAGGCATGAATAAGGTATAGAACGTAGACCTCTCCTAATAGAGAAATCGTTGCGTTCCACTCCTTACTCATGCCTGATCGAATCAGTAACACGTAAGATACGTGGTATCAGTTATCTACTTGTTAGGCGCTGGAGATGCATCGTCAAATATGTCGCTTCACCTCGCGGGACAGGACGCTTTAATTCGCGTTCCATGATGCCCATCAGCTCCCAAGCAGTACTATAGCATAGCGGATATTCTTCGCGCAATACCTTTTCAATTTTTTGTGGGGCCTCCACCATCTCACCCGTTGCAACCCGCTCAACGGCGTACCTTAAGTGCCGAAGTAAGCGCTTATAATCGAGTGAACTCCGGTCCATTTTGACGTTCAAACGACTCTCAATCGTCTGAACGATTTGCCCGATGATTTGGTTGTGTCGATTGACCTCGAGGACGTTTTTGAACGTCGTCGCCGAATGGATATGGAGCGCGATAAATCCGATCTCCGCGTCCGGCAACAGCACGTCAAGCCGCTCGTGAATCATATCGACGATACGTTCGGCGAGCGCGTACTCGTTCGGATAGAGCGATTCGGTCTCGAGCAAGAACGGATTTGTCACTTCCATCCCTTGTTCGATTCGCTTCATCGTGAAGAACAAGTGGTCAGTCAAACCGATATGAATATGTTGATCGACTTTTTTGCCCGTATTGTTCTCGATAAACCCGACGATTTCTTGCATGAAGGCAATAAAGTCTTCATCGACGTGTTTGACGAGCTCACGGTATTGTGATTGTTCTTCTTTATCTGTCAGTTGATACACTTTCTCCGGGACACTGGCCGGGTCGACGAGATCGCCCGCTTTCTTGCCGAAGCCAATCCCTTTCCCGAGTAGAATGACTTCCGGTTCCGGATCATGTTGGCAAATGACAACGCTATTATTCAACACTTTCTTGATCGTATACATCGGTAATGTCATTCTCATCGCATCCCTTACTAATTAAATCGTTATCTTATCTAGTATATCGGTTCGCCTTCTAAAAAAGTAGGCAGAAAACAAAAAAGACGAACATTTCTGCCGTCTTTAAAACATTGAGTAACCACTCTTACGCAAGTAGCGAATCGTGACGCCGGCCAAAATTGCACCAAGCAGTCCGAAACCAAGCATGAACACATCCAAAAACTGAAGTCCGAGCACCCGTTCGTAAACGTTGGCGAGCGCGGTCGATGTCTCCGTGATGTAACTCGAGAGCTTGACGTTATCAATCATCATAATGACGAAAATCGGATAGATGAACACGAGCGTCCATGTTTTTTTAAGTAGCATGTTCAAAATAAAGCCGATGCTGAAGAAGATGACCAAATAAAGAATCGCCCCAATGACAGCCTGGATGATATGCATGCGATTGCCCCCTTTTCCCGTTGTCTATTATACCGAATCGCCCTCTCTTAGGTCAAAGGTGAACCATGAGGCGTCATCAAAAAAAGTAGCCCGTTCGGATGAGCGGGCTACTTGGTCATATGCTTAGAATTTACCTTTTTTGAGGACGAGACCGTACTTCTTCAATTCGAGGAAGTGTTTGTTGTCGATCACTTTCTTCATGAATGAAGCGTTGCGACCGAAGATCTTTTTGCCCATGACGATGCCGATGCCGTCGTTATGGCCAAGTGAAGCGACTGTCCCTTTGCTCTCATACGTGAATTTCGAAGTCGATTTTCCGTTGATGAGCGCCGCGATGTTTTTCGCTACGTTGTGCGCTTGTTGCGTCGCGATTTGAGCAGTCGGCGGGTATGGACGGTTTGAGACCGGATCCATGACAGCCGAGCAGTCACCGATGATGAAGACGTTGTCGTGACCAGGGGCACGGTTGTCCGCCTCGACCATGACACGGTTACGGACCGCTTCAAAACCAGATTTCTCGATGATCGGGCTACCGCTGACGCCACCTGTCCAAAGGATCGTGTTCGCTGCGATCGTCTCCGTCGTGTCGCCTTGAAGCGGACCGAACGTGACGACGCCAGGCTCAACGCCTTTGATGCCGTTGCCGAGTTTCATCTCGACACCGTTACGCTCGAGCCATTTCTGTGCATACGTCGTAAGTTCTGGGTCGAAACCAGGAAGGACGGTCGGAGCCGCCTCGATGTTCACGATGCGAACGGCTTCACGTGGCACGTCATACTGCTTGCAAAGCTCAGGGACACGGTTGACGAGCTCACCGAGGAACTCGATACCTGTGAAACCTGCGCCGCCGACGACGATTGTCACGTACGAGCGGTCAGCCGACCCGTTCGTCTTGTATTGTGCGAATGAGTATTCGATATGTTCTTTGATTTTACGGACGCTGTTCAATGAACTGATTGTCATCGCGTTCTCTTTGAGGCCTGGGATTCCGAATGTTTCTGGAATGCCGCCGAGTGCGAACACGACATAATCATATTCAACAGTCGAGCCGTCTGCGAGTAGTACTTGTTTAGCCGTAGTATCGACGCGATCGACGATCCCTTTGACAAATTTCACGCGTGACGGGTTCACAACGTCGTTGATGTAGATACGAGCTTGCTCCGGTTTCATCGTTCCGGCCGCTGGTTCATGGAGCCATGTCGTCTGGTAATGGTAATCATGCTTGTTGATGAGCGTGATGTTCGCGTCGCCAGCTGAGAGCGTCTTCTGGAGGTTCACCGCTGTGATGAGTCCACCGAAACCTGCGCCAAGAATAACAATGTTAGGTCGTTTCATGTTCATTTCCACCTTGTTTTGATAGTTTTGTTTTCTTGAACAATCACGTTGTGTGTTTTTTCACATGAATGTTCACAATAAAGCCTAAACCTTGTTCAACCAATGTTCACAATTGCTTCTCGTTCATTGTACGCTGTTTATTTCGTTTTCTCAATGGAAAAGCTTATCTTCTTGAATTTTTTTTGAATGTATAGGATGTTTGTACAGAATGGATTTAATTCACGATTGTCACTATAATGGATGTATACGTTTTGAGGAGGAATTCGATGAAATCGACGAAAGATGTGATCATCATCGGTGGCGGCCCGGTCGGACTGTTCACCGCATTTTATGCAGGTATGCGCCAACTCGATACGGCGTTGATTGAAAGTTTGCCGCAGCTCGGCGGACAATTATCGACACTGTATCCAGAAAAATATATTTACGACATCGCCGGCTTCCCGAAAGTGAAAGCCCAAGATTTGATTGACCAATTAAAAGCCCAAGCCGATCAGTTCGAGCAGGACTATCGCCTCGGGGAGACGGTCGAGACGGTCGAACGTCTTGAAGACGGCACGTTCCAGATCACGACGAACAAGGATGAGTACCATACGAAAGCCATCATCATCACGGCCGGGAACGGGGCATTCGCCGCACGACCGCTCGGCATCGATGGTTGCGAAGATTATGCCAACCTTCATTACTTCGTCGACAACATGGAGAAGTTCCGCGACCGCCGCGTCATGATCGCTGGCGGCGGCGACTCTGCCGTCGACTGGGCGCTCATGCTTGAAGGCATCGCCAAGGAAGTCCATATCGTTCACCGCCGTGACCGTTTCCGTGCCCACGAGCATACGGTCGAGCAAATGAAGGCCTCGACGATCAACGTGTGGACGCCATATAACATTGAGTCACTTTCAGGTGAGACACACATCGAGTCGGTCGAATTGACGGACAAAGACGGCGAATCGAAATTCGTTGAAATCGACGACCTCATCTGTAACTACGGTTTCGTCTCATCGCTCGGCCCAATCAAAAACTGGGGCATGGAGTTCGAGAAGAACACGATCCGCGTCGACTCACGCATGGAGACGACGGTCGCCGGCATCTTCGCCTGTGGTGACATCGCGACTTATGAAGGAAAAGTGAAATTGATTGCGACAGGCTTCGGTGAAGCCCCGATCGCCATCAACCAAGTGAAGCAGCTCGTCGACCCGACAGCGCGTCACCCACAACATTCGACTTCGGTATTTGCCGGGAAATAACGATGTGGCCCTCATCGCGATGATGAGGGCCATTTTTCATTTGCGGATTGTTTTTACAATGACCCGGTCGAGCCAGTCGTCGAGTTGGGTGAAGACGAACCCGGCCTTTTTCGCCTCGGCAATCGACATATAATAGTCGACGTCCGTATCGTACGGCGACGACTCGCCATCTTTGATGATCTGGATCGGTTTATTTAAGTGATGGCCGATCCGTTCCATGAGTGCCCCGAGCGAGATGACCCCTTCACTCGCCGCGTTGAACGGTCCGGTCACGTTCGCCCGACCGACCCATTCTAGAAAGGCGGCCGCCTCAAAGCTTGAGATGAACCCCATCTTCGCTTCCGGGTGATGCAGTACGATCGGCTCTTCCCGTCGGACGGCGTCGATATAAAACTTGAGACGGTCTGTATAGTCGTCGGGTCCGAGCACGATTGGCAAGCGGACCGTCGCGACCGGGAACGAGGCGCGATGGAAGAAATAAGATTCAGCCTCTCGCTTCCCTTGCCCATAATCATGTTCGGATTCGAGATGATAGTCATGATGGAGCGGATTGAAATCACTTTCTTTCAACTCGGCGCCTGGCGCATAAACCGACATCGTCGACGTGAGCACATATTTACCGACTTGGTCCATGAAAGCGTCCGAGGCGATCTTTGCCTGGTACGGGTTAAAGCAAATATTGTCATAGACGAGGTCGTAATGGTCTCGTGACAAATCTTTCATCGTCGCCACCGACTGTCGGTCCCCTTTGATCGACCGGATGCCCTCCGCCTCAGGTACTTGCAGTTGTCCACGCGTCACAATCGTCACATCGTCACCGGCCTCCGCCAACCGAAGCGCCAACCGCTTTCCAAAATAGCGTGAGCCACCGAAAATCAATACGTTTCTCATCGTCCCTGCCCCTCCTACATGAAATGACATCTCTTTTCATTTTCCCTTGCATCCTCTCGACTAATCTTCCACATCCTTGAATATTTTTGTTATTCTTATATATATAGAGAAGAAAGAGGCGAGACGCATGCATCAGATCACATTAGAAAAAGGATGGTCGTGTGAATTACCGACACAATATGCCATTTACCAAAGCTTATCGGACTTCAGCCGTTACTCGGTCCTTGACCAAGAGGAAGAGAGCGTCTGTTCATTCCGCATCACGAACGACACGTGTAAAATCACAGCGTTTCGTCCTTGGCAACATCAAATCGAGTTAGACGCGGCTTCGAAACTCATTCGATTAATTCTGATTGAAGAGACAGACTGAATACAAAAAAGGCCAATCATGTGGCATGATTGGCCTTTCGTTTAGCAATCCCCAGGTGTCCCGGCGTTCGATGCCGTCCGGAAACTCGAGCCACAACCGCACGTGGCGATGGCGTTCGGATTTTTAATCGTGAAGCCGCCTCCTAGCATCGACTGCTTATAGTCAATCTCGAGACCGTCGACGACCCCGTGATCGGCTTCGGCGACGATGACGCGGACGCCGTGGTGGTCAAACTGAACGTCCTTGTCTGTCTTATCCTCATCAAACCCCATCCCGTAAGACAGGCCGGTACACCCGCCCCCTTGCACTTTGATCCGCAAGTACTGGTCGTCGGGGCGTTCGGTCTGTTTCATCATATCGATGACTTGTAATGCGGCTGATTCTGTCAAATGAATCATCTGAACTCCTCCTTCGTTATCTTAACTTCAAGTCAACTGACTTGAGATTTTGTGAAATATCTTGTATAACTAAACTGTAACAAAAAAAATTAAATCGTTCCATCTTCGGGGCAGGGTGAAATTCCCGACCGGCGGTATTGAAGACAAGTTCTTCTCAGCCCGTGAGCGAGCAAGGCGTTGCTTGCTGATTTCGTGAGATTCGAAAGCCGACAGTAAAGTCTGGATGGGAGAAGATGGCGGCATCCGACCGATATCCGGATGTTTTCTTCGGCGTGGTCTAAACACCGATGAGAACATCTATTTCGTATGCGCGTAAACTCTCCCGATTGTTTGATACAATCGGGTTTTTCTATGCGACGGGTGCCATTCATCAAGGAGCGACAAAAGGAGAGATTTTGATGAAAACAACGCGCAACAAACGATTGACAACACTGGTGACACTATCGATGCTCGGGGCCATTTCTTTTGTCCTCATGCTCTTTAACTTCCCGCTGCCTTTCCTACCACCGTTCCTAAAAGTGGATTTCAGTGACATTCCCGCGCTCGTCGCCGGGATCGTGTTCTCCCCACTCGCAGGCGTCGTGGTCGTCGCTCTAAAAAACGTCCTCTACTATGTCTTCAATGGTGGCGGCGTTCCGGTCGGTGAAGTCGCGAACTTCTTTGCAGGTGTCGCCTTCATGTATCCGGTCGCATGGTTCTACCATAAACGTAAAACGAATAAAGCGCTCGCTTCAGGCCTCGTGGCCGGTACGATCACGATGGCACTCAGCTTGGCGATCTTGAACTATTTGCTCATCTTACCAGCCTACGCGTTCTTCTTCGGCATGACCGAGATGGCACAACCGGCTGTCAAAACGGACCTCGTCCTATACGGTATCTTGCCGTTCAACTTCATTAAGGCCTTGCTGATCAGCGCCTTGTTCGTCCCACTCTTCCTCAAATTGAAGCCGTGGATCGAACGTCAGCGCATGCAACTTCAAGCGTAACTGACAAGCACCTAGACCCCGGTCTAGGTGCTTTTTGTATAGGTACGCTATGCTAATGAGAGAATAGGAGGAGATGGATTGAACACGACTGAAGATGTGACCCATTTTTTAGAGACTGATGTGGAACTGATGCGTCTGTTGACAATCGTCGCTTCGCTCTGTTTACCCGATTGGTGGATTTGTGCCGGATACGTGCGGGCAAAAATATGGGATGACGCGCACGGCTACGAAGTACCGACGCCGACCGAGGACGTCGATGTCATCTACTTTGACCGATCTCACATCGACGAGGCGATTGAAAAACAGTATGAGGCACAACTGCACGACCTGTTACCGAACGTCCCTTGGTCGGTCAAAAACCAGGCCCGCATGCATCTGGTCAATCAATTGCCACAGTATCAATCTGCGGTCGACGCCTTGGCCCATTTCCCTGAGACGGTCACGGCCATCGGTGTCAGCCTTGATGCGAGCGGACGCTTGAAGCTGGCCGCCCCTTACGGTATCGACGACATAGTCAAACTACAGTTACGACCGACCCCGGCCTTTGCGAACGACTCTTCACACCATCATATTTATCGAGCCCGGATCAATAAAAAGAATTGGCAAGCCACTTGGCCGAGACTCCATGAAGTGGATATACCTCGTCAGGAACGATAAACCCCCACCGTTTCCTGGTCAATTCCTTCTATCGGTCCTAGTCACATATGACAAACCTGACAGAAGAATGCACAAAAGTAACTTAGCTTTGTTACTTTTGTGCGGATAATTTCACTCTATGTAATACTCGAACGTGAACCGGTGTTACTAATTCAATTAATGCCACCTCTACAATTTTTCCAGCTATAGGTTTTACAATATCAGTACAATATTCAAAAGCATCTTTCATCTTTTCTTTAGACAATCTGTTTGCCAGTGTACAGTGCGGAATCCATGAGTCCGGTAAATATAAGGACTCAGCGTTATCATTAAACTCCCCAAATATACGATGATGCTCTAAGTGGAGGCTCCTCAATCCGGATGAGATTGTAGGTGAAAGAAAAAGTGCACTTGATTGAATGAACGTACCCAACGTACTAAATGTTAGATTTACAATCTCCTTCGATTGATAGTAGCTGTCCATCAGTTCGATATACGCCTCAACATTCAAACTACTGTAACTAGCTAATGTTATATGAGGTTGTCGATTCGAGACTTCATATGCATAAGAAGTAATTCCTTCTTGTTTCAAGCCTTCCCATACCTCTTGAATTCGTTTCTCCGTTTGTTCATCAAAAAGCGCTATCATTCCATACATATGTCATTCCTCCCCAAAAAAGAGTGACCACCGAAGTGATCACTCTGAGTATACCGTGTTTGATTAGAGAAGAAGACCAGCGAGTGTCGCTGACATCAAGTTGGCAAGCGTACCTGCGAGAATCGCGAGGACACCCATGCGCGCGATGTCGTTCCGACGGTTCGGCGCCATTCCACCAAGACCACCGAGAAGGATGGCGAGTGATGAGATGTTGGCGAATCCACAGAGTGCGAACGCGATCATAGCTTCCGTACGTGCCGAGAGGTCACCAGAACCGATGATTGGTGCGAATTCAGAGAAAGCGACGAATTCGTTCAACACGAGTTTTTGTCCGAGGAAGCTACCGAATTGAACAGCATCTGCCCATGGCACACCGATCACGAATGCGAGCGGTGCGAACACATAACCAAGAATCAATTGAAGCGTGAGACCGTCGAAACCGAACAAGCCACCGATTCCACCGAGAATCAAGTTAACGAGCGCGATCAATGAAACGAAGGCGAGAAGCATCGCACCGACGTTCAATGCAAGGAAGAGACCGTCAGAGGCACCGCGAGCGGCTGCATCGACGAAGTTCGCTGCCTTGTTCTCTTCATCTTCAGCGATTTCGACATCGTCATCCGGTACGTCTGTTTCCGGGACGATGATTTTCGCGAACATGAGACCAGCAGGAGCAGCCATGAAGCTCGCTGCGAGCAAGTACTCGAGCGGTACACCAAGAGCAGCGTATCCAGCAAGAACTGAACCGGCAACCGAGGCGAGACCACCGACCATGACAGCGAAGAGTTCCGATTGCGTCATCGTTGGAAGGTAAGGTTTGATGACGAGCGGTGCTTCCGTCTGACCGACGAAGATGTTCGCTGTCGCTGAGAGCGATTCTTTACGTGATGTGCCAAGTGCTTTGGCGAGAGCCGTACCGAGGATACGGATCACCCACTGCATGACACCTACATAGTAGAGAAGTGCGATGAGTGACGACATGAAGACGATAATCGTCAACACTTGGAACGCGAAGACGAAGTTGTCTCCGCCGACAGCTGTACCGAAGACGAAACTAATCCCGGCGTTCGCCGTGTTCAAGACGTTCTGGACGCCTCCTGAGATCCATTCTAACGCGTTACGTCCTACTGTAGTGAAGAGGACGAGGAAGGCGAACGTAAACTGTACCGCGAAAGCGGCAAGCACGGTGCGCCATTTGATGGCTTTACGGTTGGTCGAGAAGATGTAAGCGATTCCAATTAGTGCCAAAATACCAACCACGCTCATGATATTCATTGGTGTTGTGCTCCTTTCATATTGGGGAAACCTGATAATGTGATATACCCGAATCGAGATGTGTCCTACCGTTTGAAACGCTTTCTTTTTCTGTTGTTAAACGTCAGACAACCTACATTCGAACCTCTTTGAATATAACAGACCCTTTTTAAAAATGCAACGGGTCAAAACGGTCAAAATAAAAAAAGTTTGAAGGTCCTTCAAACTTTTTTTACCATGCCATTTCTTCAATTTTTTCATATACATTCGTCACGAGTTGTTCCGGTGTATCCCCGGTCACGACCTCACCATCGACGAGACAAAACAAGTCAAGCGAACAGACGCCGCAGTAGCCCGTACAGCCATATTCGACGACGTCTAAGTCTGGATCGGACTCTAATTTGGCGCGGGCGATTTGTGAACCCATCGCTAAATTGGAGGCACAGAACTCAATGATCGGATTCATCATGTCATTCATCCTTCCCCTTTCCTTCAAAGCAGGAAAATGGTTCTTCTACGGCGTATTATAACATGATACAGTTGAAGTGTAACAAAGGGGGATTTTTATGCGCAAATTAGTCGTCTTGGGAGGCGGTTACGGGGGTATGCGTGTAATCGAACGTGTCCTCGGCCATCAGCTGAAGGACGTATCGATCACACTCATCGACCGTCTACCTTACCATGGGTTAAAAACAGAGTATTATGCACTTGCGGCGGGGACCGTGTCGGATCGTGACATCCGCATCGATTTTCCAGAAGAGGTCGACTACATATACGGCCAAGTCACCGATATCGATACGGGGGACAAAATGGTCCTGCTCGCGAGCGGGGAAAAAGTGCCGTACGACGACCTCGTCATCGGCCTCGGTTGCGAGGACAAGTATCACAACGTGCCCGGTGCCGCCGAGTTCACGTACAGCATCCAAACGTTAGAAGAATCACGCAAGACCCAGCAAGCAATCAACGGCCTATCTCCGGGATCAGTCGTCTCGATCGTCGGTGCCGGCCTGTCCGGTGTCGAGCTCGCCAGCGAGCTGCGCGAGAGTCGTCCCGACTTGACGGTCCGTTTGTTCGACCGCGGCCCGTCCGTCCTATCGTTCCTATCAAACCGTGTCTCGATGTATGTCCAGTCTTGGTTCGAGGAACATGGTGTCGAAGTCATCAATAACTCGAACATCGTCCGGGTCGACGCCGATGGGTTATGGAACCATGAACAGCACTTCGCTTCCGATTTGACGGTGTGGACCGCCGGGATTCAACCGGTCGCCGTCGTCCGCAACCAAGGTTGGGAACTCGATGGGGGTGGACGTGTCAAATTGACACCACACCACTACGTCCCGGAACAGCCCGATATCTTCGTCGTCGGGGACAACGCCAGCCTGCCGTATGCACCTTCGGGTCAGCTCGCAGAAGCGCAGGCCGAACAGATCGTCCAAGTGCTACTCTGTAAATGGAAAGGTGTCGGGTATCCGGATTTGCCGGATATCAAACTCCGAGGCACGTTAGGATCGCTTGGGAAGAAGGCCGGATTTGGCGTCTTCATGGGCAAGCAGTCGCTCACCGGAAAAGTCGCGCGATTGCTCAAGTCCGGAATTCTTTGGAAACATAAAGTCATTAAATAACATGCCTGGGTCGGCCATCTCGGTCGATCCTTTTTAGTGTAAAGCAATCCATTTGTCGTTCAGCCACCGTCGTGTTGAGCCAAAAGTCTTGTATCTGAATCCCCTGTATCCTTATCTAAATATTCAGATTATTGATTCGATTGACGTATTCTACCCGTTGGCAAAACTTGTTACTCTAGGGTCACGGCCGAACGACTTCGTGTCGCCTCGCCTACATAACCCGAAGGAGGAAACAAGTTGAAAAAAATCTGTAGCACCGTCCTCGCCTCATTGCTCGTCTTGTCAACCGTCCCGGAAGCCGCGGAAGCTGCTCCCAACAAATCGAAAGAACGCGTCATCGTCGTCTTCAAAGAGTCAGCGAAGAACATCCCGCTCTCGATTGAAGGCATGGAAGTTCGCCAACAGTACAAAAATCTTCCGGCCGCTGCCCTCGAAGTACCAAAGGCTGCCTTGAAGGGCTTGAAGAACAATCCGAACGTTGCCCACGTGGAAGTCGATCAAACAGTGCAAATCGAAAACCAGACCCAGGACTGGGGCATCCCGAAGTTGAAAGCCCCATCGGCTTGGCAGAGCGGATACACCGGGAAAGGCGTGAAAGTATCGGTCGTCGATACGGGGATCTCGCCGCATCCTGATTTGACGATTTCGGGCGGTGCCTCATTCAGCACGGTCACGAGCTCGTACGCCGATGACAACGGTCACGGGACGCACGTCGCTGGTATTATCGGGGCCCGTAACAACAGCATTGGGACCGTCGGGATTGCCCACGAGGCGAGCATTTACGCCGTCAAGGCACTCGAGGCGAACGGTAGCGGTAGCCTATCGAGTATTATCGCCGGGATCGATTGGTCAATCACGAACGATATGGACGTCATCAACTTGAGTCTCGGGACGACGAGTCCATCCTCAACGCTCCAACAAGTCGTCGACCGTGCCAATAATGCTGGCATCCTCGTCGTCGCGGCAGCCGGTAACAACGGACGCACCGACGGATCGGGCGACCTCGTCAACTACCCGGCCCGATACAGCTCGGCCATCGCTGTCGCAGCGACGGACATCAACAACAATCGCGCCTCATTCTCGGCTACAGGCAGCACGGTCGAAGTCGCGGCACCAGGCGTGAGCATTAACTCGACACTCGCAACTGGCGGATACGGCCAAATGAGCGGGACATCGATGGCGACTCCGTACGTCGCTGGTAACCTCGCTCTCATGAAGCAAGCGTTCCCGACGTTGTCGAGCGCACAACTCCGCTCAAAACTGTCACAAGACTCGATCGACCTTGGCGCGGTTGGACGCGACGCCTGGTTCGGAAACGGACTCGTCCAAGCTCCAACGTCTGGTGGGACGTCACAGCCTGTTCAAGCACTCGCGACGACAGTATCGACATCGAAGTCGACTTATTACGCGGGTGAGCAAGTATCGATCTCATCGACGGTGCGGGACGCGAACGGCCAACCGGTCGCAAACGCCGACGTCCGTGTGACGGTCACACAACCTTACGGCACAACGCTCACAGGGACAGGCAAGACAAGTTCGACAGGCGCCATCACGTTCACGCTCTCGACAAGTTCTTCGTCACAGCGCGGCACGTACCAAGTGAAGGCTGATGCGACGCTCACTGGCTACACGGCTGGTTCGGCGACGTCATCGTTCCGCCTTCTGTAACGAACAAGAGTCGAACGACAATCGTCGCTCGACTCTTTTCATGCTGTCGTCTGCTCGATGGCCGAGTAGACTTTTCGTAACTGGACGACCCCTTCATCCACGACTTCCCCATTCAAGAGGACAAGCGGATAAAACCACTCGTCTTGCTTGATCGCCTCAGCGATGTCGTCGTCAGCCGTCTCGAAATCGATGTACTCGAACTCGAACGCCTGATCCGGATATTTCCGGGCAAGCGCACTTTGCAACCATTCATATGTCTCGATCGAGCTAGGTGCCCCGACGCAGCTCGCACACTGCACCTCAGCCCCATATACCGTGATTTTCATGTCCATTCCCCCTGTTCTCTCCTATTATACAAAATTCAATAAGTCGTATCGTCACAAAACGCTCAGCGTTAATGATTGAGAAACAATCTCAAACTTGCTAGAATGAAAGGGAACCAGAAAGGGGTAGATACCATGGAAATGTTTGATCAAGTCCAAGAAGTACTCGATAAATTACGCCCGTTCTTGCTTCGCGACGGCGGTGACGTCGAACTCGTAGACGTGGAAGAAGGCATCGTCAAACTTCGTTTGATGGGTGCATGCGGCAGCTGCCCATCTTCAACCATCACTTTGAAAGCCGGGATTGAGCGTGCGCTCATCGAAGAAGTACCTGGCATCGTTGAAGTCGAACAAGTATTCTAAACAAAAAGGGAGACGTGAGTCATCCCTTTTTTTTCATGCATGCGTCCATTCATCTAAGCTTTCGACCATATAGGTCGGGAGCTTTTCTTGTTCTTGGATAAAGGCCGGACCGTGTACGCCCGAATTGACATGAAGCGTCCGGAGTCCACCGTTGATCCCGAACAAGATGTCGGTATGATAGTTATCCCCGACCATGACGACCTCTTCTTTTGTGAGACCGATCATCTCGAGGGCGATATCGACCATGACCGGTTCCGGTTTTCCGATGAAGAATGGGTCTTTTTCCGTCGTCACAGCCAAGACGGATGTGAGCGCCCCGTTCCCAGGCAAAAAGCCACGTTCGGTCGGGATGGCGATATCACCGTTCGTCGAGATGAAGCGGGCACCGGAACGAATCGCGAGTGCGCCTTTCGCCAACTTCTCGTAAGTGATATGGCGGTCGAGCCCGATGACGACATAGTCCGCCTTCGCCTCTTTCGTCACGTGGAAGCCACGTTCTTCAAGCGCTAAACGCAAGCCGTCTTCCCCAATCATGTAAACCGTCGCGCCCGGCGTCATCTTCTCGATGTAACGGGCCGTCGCCATGGCGCTCGTCAATACGTGCTCCGGTGTGACATGTACACCCATCGAGACGAGCTTATCTGCCACTTGTTTCGGCGTCATCGACGCATTGTTCGTGACGAACAAGTACGGGAAGCCCGTTGCTTCGAGTCGATTCACGAAATCGACCGCTGCTTGAATCGGGGCTGTCCCCGCATAAATCGTGCCGTCTAAGTCAAATAAGTATCCTTTAATCGAATCCATCCAATCACTCGCTTTCTGGTAGAAATGCTGATACAGGTCCAAGTTCCACTTCGATATAATGCCGGACCTGCTCTGTGAATGCCTCGAACGTCGCTCTATAGCGCTCGACCCAAGCGTCGAATCGGTCCGAGTCTGCCGTGACGAACTCCCGGACGTAATGAGCCCGTAGCGCCACGAGCGCTTTTGCGGCTACTGCCGTCTCGGCATCGAGCACGCGTTCATCGAGCAAAATATCGACGATGTCCTCATAACTGCCCGGGTCGCGCATGATGAAGCCATCAATCATCGAGTTGCCGACATCAATCACGCCTTCCATCAAATGGACGGCCAACCGCTGTTTCGCCAGTTCGACCGTGAAGGCGTCCCCCTCTAGTTGATCAAGTCGACCGAGCATCGTCTCCATATGGGCCAACGTCTCGCTAATCTTTTCTCTGTTCACAAAATACATCGGAATCCCCCCTGCCTCCTATAGTAATCCTTTTTCTCGTTCGAGAAAAGAATCTCACCTATTTACATCATTTATCTGATTGTGATACACTAATCCACGGATTGACACAATAAATAGTATGACACATTAAATAGACATCACGTGGAGGGTACAACACTATGGAACGAGAATTAGCGCTAGAGATCGTACGAGCAACTGAGGCAGCAGCACTTGCTTCGTCAAAATGGATCGGTCGTGGTCAAAAGAACGAAGCAGACGACGCAGCCACGTCAGCAATGCGTGAAGTACTCGGGACGGTCAATATGGACGCCACCGTCGTGATTGGTGAAGGCGAGCTCGATGAGGCACCGATGCTCTATATCGGTGAACGTCTCGGCACGACGTTTGGGCCGGAAGTCGACATCGCGGTCGACCCGCTCGAAGGGACGTCAATCGTCGCCAAAGGGCTCGGCGATGCCATGGTCGTCATCGCGGTCGCCGATAAGGGCGCCCTCCTCCACGCACCGGATATGTATATGGATAAACTCGTCGTCGGACCGAATTTGAAAGGGAAAGTCTCGCTCGACGAACCGCTCGAATCGATCATCGAGAAGGCAGCCCTCTATAACGGCAAGCGTATCGAAGAAGTCACGGTCATCATGCAAGACCGTGATCGCCATGAGCACTTGCGTCAAGCGGCGATGAACATGGGCGCTCGTGTCAAGCTGTTCGAAGACGGAGACGTCTCGGCGGGAATCGCGGCAGCCGTCAAATCAAATCCGATTGACATCTTTATCAGCACGGGCGGCGCCCCGGAAGGCGTCATCACGGCAGCGGCCGTCAAAGCGCTCGGTGGCGACATGCAGGCACGCCTTCACCCGATGAACGAAGAAGAGACGGCGCGCGTCATCTCGATGGGCATCGACGACCCGCTCCAATTGCTCACAATCGACGACCTCGTCAAGAGCGATGACTGCATCTTTGCGGCGACAGGCGTCACGTCAGGCGAACTGCTCGACGGCGTCAAATTCTTGACGGACGATATCGTCGAAACGACGTCGCTCGTCATGCGCTCGAAAACGAAGACGATTCGTAAAGTCATCGCCGAGCACACGTTGTCACTCAAGCCATACCTCCAAAAACAAGAAATCAACGCATAATAAAACCTCCGCTCTCGATGAGCGGAGGTTTTCGTTTAGAATCCTTGTTCGAAATCCGTTCCGGCATGGTTTGTCTGTAGTCGTTCCGCTTGACGAATCGAGTCGTAGAACGTCGCGTACGTCGTCGTGAAGTACGGGTAGACGTACAAGAAACCGATTCCGAGCGTGAACACCCCGACGAAGAACCAACCGATGAATGAGAGGACAAGTTTGAACGCGTCCATCTTATGCCCATCCATCATGCGGCGTGATTCCGTGATCGCCTCAAGGGCCGATAGTTCCGGTTGGTCCCGTAAAATGTAATACGTCAGTGAGTACGAGAACCCTTTGATGATTCCCGGGATCACGAGGAGCAACGTCCATAAGAAAATGAACAATCCCATGAAGAACGGGGCGAGCACGTGCTTGACGTAGCCCGTTCTAAATGGCTCGAACAACTTTGAGACGCCTGGCCGCTCGCCGCGTGAAACGGAAAGGACGAGCCACGCCCAGCCAATCGTGAGCGGTGCAATCAACAAAGTGAGAAGAAGCGACAAGAACGTAAGTCCCGTGTCAGCCGCTGTCGGTATCGCCTCTGGGTCTACAGGGACAGGCGGCGCGAACGATTGTGGAATCCCGTTCAAGACGACGAATAAAATTAATAGCCCGGCCATCAGCCAACGCTTTCCGGTTAACATTTTTTGGGCATGTTGTTTTAACTGTGCAGTCATTTTTCATCATCCTTTTTGTGAGGTCTTTCCTAAGTGTACGTCATCGCCTCCAGAAAAGTTTCAAAAAACCACGAAAAAAGGGAAAAGGTTTTTTTCCCTCCCCCTCAATACATCACATTGCCCATGAAAAACTGTGACATCGATAAAATAAATAAGAGCACACCTGTGGCCACTGCCACCAACGAAATGATTTTAAATAGACGGCTTCTCAGAAACGCCTGACGATATTCAAAGCGGCGGATCAGCAATACGTGGACAACCTCATAGAGAAGGACTGCGGCCGTGAAGTAAAACGTCATGATACTCCCTAACCCGAAGAACAACATCGCAAGTAAGCCCAGACCGAGATTGTGAATTCGGTTGTGGACGTCATCGCGGTCACCGACGGTCGCCGTTTGTACGTGTTGCATACTTCCACCTCACTTCCAAAACCCGAACAGAAACAATTGCTATAAATATAAGTTATCACAATTTTCCCACCCCTAAACCTGTCACACCGTCTTTTCACCTAAAAGAAACATTTGGAAAATAAATGTAACAAAAAAAGCGCTGATGTCATCAGCGCGTCATGTGCCGGTCGAAGGTTCAGCTTCTTCCGACTTATTGAATTTGCGTTTCAGTTTGAGCGGTTGTTTCGTGCCGCCGAAGACCGGACCGTCTTCCGCCTCATCGATTTCCGTCTTTTTCTTGAGCACGAAGAACGGGCACCCAAAGTTACAGTATTCATACACGTAATCCATCACATGGTCGATCCGATTGTCATATGTCGCGAACTTGGATTTTGTCTCATAAAATCCTTTCAACCGAAGTTGTCCGTGACCCCAGTCCCCGACGATATAATCATACTTATCGAGCACGTCGCTATAGCGTGCGATGAATGCCTCCTCGTCAAAACCGTCCCGTTTTTCTTCGATGACGGTATAGCCGTGGCGATTCACTCTAATCATGTTTCACACCTCCACTCTTCTATCATATCATGCCGACCGGCCCTGCCCCTATCCTTTTCGGATGGCATTATGGCGTGTCACAATCGTTTCCCGCAACACATCACGGAGCAGTTCTGGCATGAAGTAACGCTTCGTCTGGTCGGCCAAGTAAGGAAGGAGCGGACCGAACGTGAACATGTCGACCGTGGCGACGCGATACGTCTCATCGAGCTCGACTTCCTGACCGTGGACGTAATAGCGACCATGCCTCAACTCGAGACCGTGGACAATCGGGGCGCCAAGCACCGTTCCGCGAAATCCGAGGCCACGGACATGCATCGTCGTGAACGCTTCTTCTTGCACATCGTTTAAAAAACGGATCAGCGTGGCTCCGTCCAGCGAGAGCAGACAAGGGTTGATCGGATGCGGACAGATGCGGTGAAGCATATTGAGCGTGACGTGCCCCGGCAATAATCCTTCCAATAGGACGCCTGCCGGGATCACGCTCACTTCAGCGTCACACCAGTCCGCCAGCCCGCCTGCCAACAGTTCACCGAGGGCAGATGGGCCGAACCAGTCGCTCGGATAACCCGGCGTGTCAGCGATGGTCACGTCGAGCAGCCGCTCGGCTTGGCTGTATTCTTCTTGTAAGGTCGAAACCGTCGCTTCATCTGTCTCTCGTTCCGTCAAGTCATGCAAACTGGCCCGCTTCTCGATGACTCGGTTCCCATCGAGGGTGAGTTCCACTTCCCCGACGTATTGCCCGTATTTGCCGGCCTGGGCGATCAAGACACCGTTCGTGACGACCCCATCATCGAGCACGTGATGGGTATGGGCCCCGAGGATGACATCGATTTCCGGAAATGCTTCGGCGAGCCGCTCATCTGCATAAAAACCGAGGTGGCTGAGGGCGATGACGATATCACAGTCTCGGAGTGTTTCAAGCGCACGTTTCGTCGCCTCATGTGGCGCTTCGATGGTCCAACCGAGTTCCGGATAAAGTTCTTCATACGGTGCCGTCACGCCGAACAGCCCGATGCGGAGTCCGTCTCGTTCGACGACGAGCGTCTCCGTCGCCCAATCGGGTCTCGTGCCATCCGCCTGATAGACGTTCGCGAGCAACACCGGGAACTCCGCTTCTTCGTATAGATGGGCGAGCCAGTCATGCGGGAACGTGATGCCTTCGTTGTTCCCAATCGTGACCGCCGTCGGTTGGACGCGATTGAGCAGGCGGACGTTCACTTGTCCTCGCGTCACTTCCGTCGCCGGATGGGTCCGATCGGCATGGTCGCCGAGATCGAAGACGAGCGTCTCTTCTGTCCGGTGCTCGTTCAAAAACGAGACGAGACGCGGCCAGTTATGAAATTTCGAATGTAAGTCATTATAATGATACATCGTGATCGTTCTCAAGACGATTCCCCTTCCTAGAACAGGCTGATTTGGCTCGGGGCGAGCTCATATTCGGCACCGAGGATCTCGATCAACCGTTTGGCGTTCGGTACCGCGTCTCCGGCCGAGTTGTTGTTAAAGTAGACGTACACCGACTTCGCCGTTGCGTCGACTTGTTTGAGCGCCGCCGCGAGCTCTTGCAGTTCGTCTTCACTGTAGCGATACAGACAACGCACATGACGCCACTCTTGGCTCGTCATTCCTGGTTTTCTAAGCCAGCCAGCCGTGTTGCGCCCGTGTAAGCGAACGACGGCCACTTCCGGATTGGTCACGACCGGCACGAACGGGATGCTGCTCTCTTTCGTCTGCGGCTCATCACAGATCGTGTTGATGAACCGAAGTTCCGTCAAGAAAGCGAGCGTCCGCTCCCGGAACGCCTCGGAGAACCAAGTCGGGTTTCGGAACTCGATCGCGATGTCATAGTCCTTCAACTCGTCGCGAATCGTCCGCAAATAATCGAGATGCGGCTTTGAGACGTCAAACCACGGCGGCAGCTGGACGAGCACGGCCCGGAGTTTTCCGGCCTGCTTCAACGGTTCGACCGAGGTCCGGTACCGTTCGAACAGTTCGGCGAGCGGTAATTTCGGTTCGCGGTCATGTCCGCTCATTTCCCTGGAAACTTTGACGACGAACTGGAACGTTTCCGGTGTCTCCTGGTTCCACTTCTCATAGTTCTTCACAGGTTGAATCGCATAAAACGAGGAATCGATCTCGACAGTCGGAAAATGCCCCGCGTAGGTCGACAGTTTATGTTTACGTTCTTCCGGGTTCGTATAGAGCAAATCGTGGTCGCCCCATCCCGTCACACCGACATAAATCATCATGTTCCCTCCTTACATCATTGTTCGAACGTGGCCGTCGCTTTCCGCTTCGACCAGTTCAACGTTCCGGCGAACGTCACGAGCAACAGGACGAGTCCCATCACGAACGGATAGCGCATATCGATATCAAACGCAATCCCGGCGAGTGTCGGCCCGACGATATTGCCGATGCTCATATAGGCGTTGTTCATCCCCATCGCAAACCCTTGTTCCTTATCGGCCATTTTCGACACGAGCGTATTCAACACCGGTCGTAAAATCGACGTCGACAAGAAGATAATCAACGTGACGGCGAAGAAAATCGTGTAAGACCCGGCGAACAGCGAGAACAAGAAGCCGAGCGCGGCGAGCATGATGAAGATAAGCACGACTTTGATCTCACCGAGCAATGAAACGAGACGGTCGACGGCGAACAGCTGCACGATGACACTGACGATGCCTGTCCCGGTGATCATGACCGCGATTTGTTGCGGTGTCGCGCTGAACGTCTCACTGACGAACAAGCCGAGGACAGATTCATACGCCATCAAACCGAACGCCATGACCAAATTGATGACGAGCACGAAGAAATACGGCTTCCGTGTCGACGACACGAGTTGGCGCGGCAACGACTCGCTCTCGCTCGTTTGAACGTATGGTTCTCGATCCGGTTCCTTCAATAGAATGATCGACGAGATGACGGCGACGAACGAGACAATCGCTGACAAGAGAAGCGGCGCCTTCAAACCGAACTCAGCGAAGAAGCCACCGATCCCCGGTCCAATAACGATCCCGAGCGACATTGCCGCGGAAATATAGCTGTTCCCTTTCGCCCGTTGCTTGAGCGTGGTGATGTCAGCCACGTAGGCGAAAATCGCCGGAATCAATAGCGCGGCTCCGACGCCGCCGATCGCCCGTGAAATCAAGAGGACGGTCAGGTTGTCAGATAAGTAAAAGACGCCCATCGAGACGGTAAAGCCGATCAGACCTAAAATAATCATCAGACGGCGTCCGTAAACATCCGCCCATTTCCCGGCGATCGGCGACATGAGCAACTGGGTCCCTGCGAAGACTGAGATCATGAGACCGGCAGCAGTGCCGCCTTCTCCGATCATCTTCAAATAATCAGGAATGATCGGAATGATGATCCCGAATCCTGCTACAGCGATGAACATGTTCAACATGAGAATCGCCAATTGTTTCTTTTGTTTAGTCGTCAATGTATGTCACTTCCTTTTCATCCTTTCATTTTACTTGTTGATGAATGGAATGAGCAAACGATAAGACAGCAAAACACCCATCCTTGACCAGAGGATGGGTGTTCGTTCACTTGCTTATGAGATGCGTGATTGAGCGAGTAATTGATTGGAACGTTGTTTCGGTAAGAAAAGCGTAATCACATACACGATCAACGTTGGAACCGCCCAGGCGAGCCCGATCTCGGCCATCGGCAAGTTCGTGATCCATTCGGTTGCAGCAGACGGCGCCAAACCGTGTGTCGTCTCAAAGAGCGAGAGCACGAGGGCCGTATACACTGTCGCCTTCATAGCGACGTGAGGGTTGCGTTGAATGCGTTCCGTGATCGACACGAGAACGAGTGCGATCATGACCGGATACAAGAGCGTGAGAAGCGGTACCGCGATTTGAATCAACGTACCGATTCCGACGAGTGAGATGAGATAGCCGAACAACGTCGTCGCGATAACGACCTGATAATACTTGAGTGATTCGAACGTGTTGCTGATGAAGCGTGAGAACTCAGTGATGAGCCCGACCGCTGTCGTCAAACAAGCGAGGAAGACTGCTGCCCCAAGTGCGAGCATTCCGACTTGTCCGAATGAAGAACCGGCGAACGCTTGAAGCAAGCTTGCGCCATCTGTCGTCCCCGTTTGACCCGTCATATTCGCTCCGATCGATCCGAGCGAGATATAGACGAGCATCAAACATGTGACGGCAAGTAAGCCTGACGAGCGGAGAAGCGAAGACGCTTCTTTTTGGTCTGTCATACCGTTCGCTTTGAGCGTAACGAGCACGATGGCCCCGAAGACGAGTGCGCCGAAGACGTCCATCGTCAAGTAACCTTGTTTGAAACCTTCCCCGAGAGCACCCATCCATGTCTCATATCCTTCTGCTGGTGCGACCGGCTTCCCGAGTGGAGCCACGAGGTTCGTGATTCCGATTGCCGCAAGCAAGAGCAAGAGGATTGGTGTGATGATGCGTCCGATGATTTCAATCAATTTTTGAGCGCGTAACGTCAAGAAGAACGTTAATCCGAAGAAGACAGTTGAACTGATTGCGAGCGTGAGCGTAGATGGCGCACCGAGGAACGGTACGACTCCCATCTCATACGTGACGGCTGCCGTCCGAGGAATCCCGAAGAACGGCCCGATTGCCACGTACATTAATCCCGTCAAGACGAGAGCAAGACGCTTCGGAATATACCGAGCGATTTGGTCAGACCCACCGCCGACCCGCGCGACTGCGAAGAGCGCGAGTAATGGTAGCCCGACGCCGGTAATGACGAAACCGACTAGGGCTGGGACGAGGTTCTGTCCTGCCATCGCACCTAACATCGGTGGGAACAGCAAGTTCCCGGCCCCGAAGAATAATGCGAAAATCGTGAACGCTAACGGGAATAATGTCGATTTTTTCATACAACTACCTCCACATACATGTAATACCTTCCGTGTTACCCAATGAATCAAATGACTAAATTTTCTGACAATAAAGCGCTTGGTCTATTTCATTATACACACTTTCATTTTTTTGACCACCCTATCCTTAAAAATGATGTTTATTTTTTTGAAATGTGGATTTTTCATATGGAACCGTTCCCTTAATTTACAAATTATCGGTTGGTCGCACTCACTGACTAGTTGTAAATGAGAAAAATGGTCAATAACGGATATCAAACTTCCGGAATGATTCGACCGTCGTGTCTTCCGCTTCAATCCGTTCGACCCCGACAAAACGATTCCCGTCATAGAGGGCGCGTTTATATGATTCGAGTCTCTCCGCGTCTCCTTCGATTTGAAGTTCAACCGTCCCATCATTCAAATTCCGGACCCAACCTGTGATGCCGTATTTAAGGGCAGTCGCTTGCGCGAAGTAACGGAAGCCGACCCCTTGGACCCGGCCTGATACGATAAGATGCTGTGCCTGTTTCATATAAGTCTCCTCCTCTAATTTGAAAGAATGGGTTTAGCCTCTGTCTCGTTAGGCAACAATATATAAGTAAAATACTGGATAGGAGTGGTGATGTGGAACAACTTGTGACTGTGGTGACGACAATTTCAGATTGGCTATGGGGTGTGCCAATCATCTCGTTACTCGTTTTGTCTGGACTCTATTTGACGATTCGTTTAGGATTCTTCCAATTCCGATACCCCATCTACATAATGCAACAAACGTTAGGCAGTGTTTTCAAAAAACCAAAAGGTGAAGGTGACATCAGTCCCCGCCAGGCATTGACGTCGGCCTTATCTTCGACGATCGGTGCCGCCAATATCATCGGGGTACCAGCCGCCATCATGTTCGGCGGTCCGGGCGCCATCTTCTGGATGTGGGTCATCGCCGTCGTCGGGATGGCCATCAAGTTCTCGGAGAGCGTCCTCGCCGTCCGTTACCGCGAGAAGAACGAGGCCGGTGAATTTGTCGGCGGTCCCGTCTACTATATGGCGAAAGGCTTGAAGCTGAAATGGCTCGCCTCATGGTTCGCCTTCGCTCTCATGATCGAACTCATCCCGAGTATCATGGTTCAAGGAAACGCCGTCAGTTCGGCCGTCAGAGAGACGTTCAACGGCAATACCCTTGTGACCGGGATTATCGTCGCCGGGCTCGTCGCCCTCGTCGTCTTCGGCGGTATGAAACGCATCGCGAAAGTGACGGAAGTCATCGTCCCGGCGATGGCACTCGTCTATGTCGGTGCCGGTTTCATCATCGTCTTGATGAATTTCTCACAAATCCCGGAAGTACTCGGGCTCATCTTCTCATACGCATTCCAACCGATGGCCGCTCTCGGTGGTTTCGCTGGTGCCGCCATCGCCGAGACGATTCGTTGGGGCTTCGCCCGTGGTCTTTATTCGAACGAGGCAGGACTCGGGACGGCACCGATTGCCCACGCCGCTGCGCAAACGGATCATCCGGTCCGGCAAGGTTTTTGGGCCGTGATCGGGATCGTCATCGATACACTCATCATCTGTAGCACGACGGCGTTCGTTGTTTTGTCGTCCGGTGTATGGACACGGGCCGATGCGATGAACGATCCAGCCGCCCTGACAACAATCGCGTTCCAACAGTACTTCGGTTACACGGGTAGCCTGCTCGTCACAATCTCGCTCATCTTCTTCGTCTTGTCGACGATTATCGTCATCATCTTCTACGGGTCGCGCCAAGCCGAGTACTTATTCGGTTTGAAGGCCGGCTTCCTGATGAAAGTCGTCTATATCGGCTCAATCGTCATCGGTGCAATCGGTGGAGCACAGATGATTTGGAACTTCCTTGATTTGATGCTCGCGATGATTCTTATCCCGAACATGATTGCCGTCTTGATGTTGAGCGGCGAAGTGAAGCGCTTGACGACCGAGTTCTTCACGTCCGAGAAATATTATAAGAAAGACGTCGCCGAGAAGAAGGCGTCGTAATGACAAACCCGGCTGCGATTGCAGCCGGGTCCTTTTTATGTTGATGATTCGATGTTGTCAATCGTTTGGCGAATCCGTCCGACCGAGGCATCGAACTGCCCCTGTTCCTCGTCCGTCAGTTCGATCTCGATGATTTGGCGGATGCCGGTCCGGTCAATCAAGGCCGGTACGCCGATATGAAGACCTGAGGCACCGTATTCACCATCGAGGTGGGCACCGATCGTCACGACGGAGTTCTCGTTCCGGACGATGGCGCGGACGATTCGGAGGAGCCCGAGCCCGATCGCGTAGTACGCCGCGCTTTTATATTCGATGATTTGATTCGCCGCATCGCGGACCCCTTGATAGATGGCGTCCAAATCTTCTTGGCGATACGATTCATTCTCTTCAAGTAGCTGCTTCATCGACTTCCCGTAAACGCGGGCGTTGTCCCAGGCGACGAAGCCCCCGGCACCGTGCTCACCCATGTAATAGACGTGACAGTTCCGCGGCGACAAGTCGAAGTACTCGCCGACCTTATAACGAAGACGGGCCGTGTCAAGCACCGTACCCGAACCGATGACGCGGTGCTTCGGCAAGCCTGACGCCTCAAAGGCGACGTGCGCCATGACGTTGACCGGGTTCGTTGCGACGACGATGATGCCGTCGAATCCGCTCGCCATGATTTGTTTCGTGACGTCACGGACGACGACCGCGTTTTGTTCAGCCAGGTCCATCTGGGTCTGACCGAGCTTTTGAGCGGCACCGGCCGTGATGACGACGATATCGGCGTCACGGCAGTCCGAGTAGTCCCCTGCCCAAATGCGGACCGGGCTCGGCGCGAACGAGATGCCGTGGTTGAGGTCCATCGCCTCCCCTTCGGCCTTGGCGTGGTTCGAGTCGATTAAGACGAGCTCTTCACAGAGCGCGGCCATCGACAGTTGATAGGCGAAACTGACGCCGACCCATCCGGCGCCGACGACGGCGATGCGGGTGATGTCTTCTGGGTCAATCGTATTGTGATCCATATGCTTCATCCCTTTCTAAACGTGTTCTCTTTCTTAGCATACCCGACTCGCCTTCGTTTCACGACAAAAAATGCGATCTGCTTTAGATTATACAAAAAACCAGCGAAGTCGAGCTTCGCTGGTCGTCGAGAGATCCTTACTTATTGTTTTTTTGTAGCACTTTCAACCCTGTACCCATGTCAGACGCGAGCACATAGTTTTGATCGACGTAGACGCCCCAGATGTTCGCATCGGCCGGCACGTATTTTCCGATTTGTACCGGGTGACTTGGATTCGAAATATCAACAGTTCGAACCCCGCCCGCGTAGTGAGACAGGTATAACGTGTTCCCATGTACTTTTGGATCGTGTACCGTCTTACCGAACGTCACTTGTTCAGCCGGATTCTCAGAGATATCTTCTGTCAAATCCGTCTTGAATTCGCTCAATAGTTTCGGATTCGTTTTATTTTTAATGTCGAAGATTCGAGTGTATCCGTACGCTTGTTCGTAGCCTGATTTAACCGGCGCATACACTTCTCTCGTTTCGACGAGTATCGTGCCGCCTTTTGCAAGTGCCGCCGAGTGCGCCGATCCTTGTTGATCTGACGCAAATGTCGTCCGTCCTTCGTATGTCACATTGTCTGGGTCTGAGATGTCCAGGATGATCGTCCCAAGATCCCAGAACGAGAGAAACGCTGTTTTCCCGTTCTCATCCGCATAGGCGCTATGGTTGAAGACTGGTCTCTTCTTGCCATCTGGCGCGTTCCACGTGTATCCGTCAAAGCTTTCATCCACTTCCGGCAAAGAACGTGGATCGAATTCGTATAGCTTCTTCGGTTCCGCTGGGTTGGTCACATCTACGAGTTGGAAATCCTTCTCTTTCCCGTGCGAATAGTAATCTGCATAAGGGTTCGAGGCAAGGACCAATACCCGGTCCCCTTGTGTCGTCAAATAAAGCTCATGTGTCCCTCTCGTCTTTTTCGTGACCTCATAGAAGCCTAACTTCTTCGGCTCATACGGGTTAGTCACATCATAGATGAGGAACCCGCCTTTCGAATTCGGATTTTTAGAGTCGAGTTGTTGAACCGAGACAACGGCCAAATCACCTTTAAACGATTTGGTGTTCACCGTCTTCACGATGACTTTTTCCTGCCACGTACCAGGAATGTCTTGATCGGCAAATACTGCGACTTCTTTCGGGTTAGATGGGTCTTTCAAATCAAATACGCGAACCCCGCCGTTACCTCCACCTGAAGTATGTGTTCCTGTATACGCGAATCCTTTATGAGCATACACATCAGCCGTACTGTTTTTCACGCCTTCTCTGATTTCTTTCAGTGGTACCGCTGCCGTCTCATGTAGATACTTGACGTTCTTACTTCCTTTCGTCACGGAAACCGAACTGATTTCATCCGGGTTACGTTGCCCTTTCTCGATGTTGATGTCTCCTAGCTCGTCATGCGCATATGTAACCGGTAAAGCTGACGAGACCGTTAATCCTGTGACGAGCGCTGCACTTAATAAGAACTTTCCTTTCAAAATAAATTCCCCCTTAGATTTTTTTGATAGAAACTCTGTTAGAGGCAGAATGCAAAAAAATCCTTCTGAACTCATAAACGAGACAGAAGGATTCCGAAAAATTCCGATTTCCTCTCATCTCTCAGCGTTCGCTGTTAGATTTAGCACCGTTTCCGTACTGGCGATTCAGTACGGATGGTTGCCGGGCTTCATAGGGCTAATTCCCTCCACCTGCTCTTAATAAGAGTATTCATATCAAATTACTTTGTATTATGACGGCGTTTCCATGGAATGTCAATATGTTTTTTTGCATAATCTTTACAGGTGAAGTCATCATTTATTCTCGTTCTCGATAATAGTGAATCGGCCGAATCTCGAGCCTCCACCCCAATGCTTCCGCTTCGGGCACTTGGGTCGTCGGATGGATGGAAGCGATTCTGAGCGCATCCTCCATATCCAACGCTTCAATCACGAACGCACTTCCCATCACTTCTTTCGATTCTGTAGCGGACCCATCTGTAATCGAAATCTGCTGTGACTCCCGCTTGAGTTGTTTCACGCTCGCTTCAAGCCCCATGTCCATCAATACCTTTTCACTTGCATACAGCTCCTGTAAGTGTCGTTCACACGTCGCCATGATTTGATCGATTTCTAGGTCGGACTTCTCGTTCATTTTGTCAGCGTCGAAATATCCCATTACCAAGAACAGCATGTGATTGTCTCCTCTCGCATCTATAGACACGCGTCATCTAATTCCATTCCCTATTCTCTGTTTACAGACATAATCGACAAAAAAGACGGTCGACATGAGTTCATGTCAACCGTCCTTCTCTATCTATACAGGATTATCCGATCGATCCTTCCATCTCAAACTTGATGAGACGGTTCATTTCGACGGCATATTCCATTGGCAATTCTTTCGTGAACGGCTCGATGAAGCCCATGACGATC
The DNA here is from genome assembly GCF_005960665.1 of Exiguobacterium mexicanum. Lineage (GTDB taxonomy): Bacteria > Bacillota > Bacilli > Exiguobacteriales > Exiguobacteriaceae > Exiguobacterium > Exiguobacterium mexicanum_A. The sequence continues at coordinate 793,794 of NZ_CP040676.1, read as the reverse complement.
ATTTCCGTCGCTTCTTCTTCCGAGATTCCGCGGCTCATGAGGTAGAAGAGTTGCTCTTCTGACACTTTTGAGACTTTCGCTTCGTGCTCGAGTGAGACTTGGTCGTTCAAAATCTCGTTGTACGGGATCGTGTCCGACGTCGACTCGTTGTCCATGATGAGCGTGTCACATTCGATGTTCGAACGCGCGCCTTTCGCTTTACGACCGAAGTGGACGATTCCGCGATACGAGACTTTTCCGCCTTGTTTCGAAATCGACTTCGAGACGATTGACGACGACGTGTTCGGTGCGAGGTGAATCATTTTCGCGCCCGCGTCTTGGTGCTGCCCTTTACCGCCGAGAGCGATCGAGAGCGTCATCCCGCGTGAACCTTCACCTTTCAAGATGACAGCCGGGTATTTCATCGTGAGTTTCGAACCGATGTTACCATCGATCCACTCCATCGATCCACCCGCTTCACAGACGGCACGCTTCGTGACCAAGTTGTAGACGTTGTTCGCCCAGTTCTGGATCGTCGTATAGCGGCAGTATGCGTCTTTGTTGACGAAAATCTCAACGACCGCTGAGTGAAGTGAGTTCGTCGTGTAGACCGGTGCTGTACATCCTTCGACGTAATGGACAGAAGCGCCCTCGTCGACGATGATGAGCGTCCGCTCGAACTGACCCATGTTCTCTGAGTTGATGCGGAAGTAAGCTTGGAGCGGTTGCTCGAGCTTCACGCCTTTTGGTACGTAGATGAATGAGCCACCTGACCATACAGCCGAGTTGAGTGCCGCGAACTTGTTGTCCGTCGGCGGAATCAATTTCCCGAAATACTCACGGAAGATGGCTTCATCTTCTTTGAGCGCCGTGTCTGTATCTTTGAAGATGACACCTTTTGATTCGAAATCTTCTTGCATGCTGTGATAGACGACTTCAGACTCATACTGAGCCGAGACGCCTGCCAAGTATTTTTGCTCCGCTTCCGGGATTCCGAGCTTGTCAAACGTACGTTTGATTTCTTCAGGAACCTCGTCCCACGAGTGCTCTGTCTTTTCAGACGGTTTAACATAGTACGTGATCTCATCGAAATCGAGTGCCGTGAGATCGCCGCCCCATGTCGGCATCGGCATTTTGCGGAACTGTTCGAGTGATTTCAAACGGAACTCGAGCATCCATGCCGGTTCTTCTTTCATGCGCGAGATCGTCTCTACGATTTCATTCGTCAAGCCGCGGCCTGAACGGAAAATCGAGATGTCTCGGTCATGGAAGCCATATTTATAATCGCCAATGTCAGGCATGTTTTTCGCCATATCGGTCTCCTCCTTCTACTTACGCTTCCTCGTCGACTCCCTTTTCAAGCGCTTTCCACGCGAGCGTGGCGCACTTGATGCGAGCCGGGAACTTTGAGACGCCAGACAACGCTTCGATGTCGCCTAGGTCGAACGTGTCTGTATCGTAGTCTTTCCCTTGGACCATCTCCGAAAAGATGTTGGCCAATTGGAGTGCCTCGTCAACAGACTTGCCCTTCACGATTTGAGTCATCATCGATGCCGAGGCGAGACTGATCGAACAGCCTTCCCCTTCAAACTTGGCATCTTTCACGATTCCATCCTCGACTTGGAGTTGGAGTCGGAGTGAATCCCCGCATGTCGGGTTGTTCAAGTCGATCGTCACGCCATCTTCGATGACGCCACGGTTTCTTGGGTTTTTATAATGATCCATGATGACCTGTCGGTACAACATATCGAGATTGTTAAAACTCATAATTGAAATACTCCTTCGTTTGACGTAGCCCTTCGATGAAGCGGTCGACTTCTTCTTTCGTATTGTACAAGTAGAAGCTCGCTCGGGCTGTCGATGATTGCTTCAGGAGACGCATGAGCGGCTGGGCACAGTGGTGGCCGGCCCGGACCGCGATGCCTTGCATATCCAAGACGGTCGCTAAGTCGTGGGCGTGCACGTCACCTAAGTTGAACGTGACGAGTCCGACCCGTTCCTCTGGCCCGAAGATTTGGATACCTTCGATCGTCCGCATCTGTTCGATGGCGTACGTCGCAAGCGCCCGTTCGTGGGCTTCGACGTTCTCGAGACCGAGGTCTTCTAAAAAGTCGATGGCCGCTGCCAAACCGACGGCGCCGGCGATAATCGGCGTCCCCGCTTCGAACCGGTACGGGATGTCTTTCCATGTCGACTCATACAAGTCGACGTAATCGATCATCTCGCCACCGAATTCGACCGGTTCCATGTGTTTGAGCAATTGCTTCTTCCCGTATAAGACCCCGATCCCGGTCGGACCGAGCATCTTATGGCCAGAGAAGGCGAGGAAGTCGCAATCGAGTGCTTGCACGTCCAGTTTCCGGTGCGGTGCGCTTTGCGCCGCATCGACGACCATGACCGCCCCTTTTTCATGGGCGAGCTTCGCCACGTCGGCGATCGGGTTGATCGTGCCGAGCACGTTCGAGACGTGACTCATGGCGACGATTTTCGTCCGGTCCGACAAGACGGCACGGACCGCCTCGAGCGTGACCCGACCGTCCGGCGTCAATTCGACGTAACGGAGTTTGGCCCCTTTACGCTTGGCGAGCTGTTGCCACGGAATCAAGTTCGCGTGGTGCTCCATCGGCGTGAGGACGATCTCGTCCCCCGCGCCGACGTTGGCATCCCCGTAGCTTGACGCGACGAGGTTAATCGCCGTCGTCGTCCCGCGTGTGAAGATGATCTCTTCCGGGACGGCGGCGTTGATGAATGAACGGACGCGCTCCCGCGCCCCTTCATACGCATCCGTCGCGTGCGTCCCGAGCGTATGGACGCCCCGGTGCACGTTCGAGTGGATGCGGCGATAGTAATCCTCGATCGCCTCGATGACAGCAAGCGGTTTTTGGGAGCTCGCCGCGCTGTCGAGATAGACGAGCGGATGACCGTTGATTTCCTGATCTAAAATCGGGAACTGTTTACGAATCGAGGCATCGATCATCTTAACGCACTTTCCCTTCGATGACTTCACGGAGACGGTCTTTGACCGACTCGATCGCGAGTTGCTCGACGACCGGGTTCAAGAATCCGTGAATGATCAACCGTTCGGCTTCTTTACGTGACAAACCACGGCTCATCAAGTAGTAGAGTTGCACGTCGTCGACGCGTCCGACCGAAGCGGCGTGACCTGCCATGACGTCGTCCTCATCGATAAGGAGGATCGGGTTCGCATCCCCACGTGCCTTTTCAGACAACATGAGTACACGTTCCGTTTGAACGCCGTTCGATTTCGAAGCGCCATGGTGAATCATCGATGTTCCACTGAAGATGGCCGTGGCTGAATCTTTTTGGACACCGTGAATCAAGATGAACCCTTCTGAAGACTTCCCGAAATGGTCCGTCCGGATGTTGAAGTTTTGCTTCTGTGCGCCACGACCGATCGTGACGGCTTTCGTGTCTGAGAACGTGTTGTCCCCGACAAGGTGCGTTTTCGTCTCGACGACCGAGTTGCCATCGTTCATGTGACCGAGCGCCCATTCGAGGCGTGCGTTCTCATAGACGACACCGCGGCGGTTCATGAACGAGAGGGCCGAATCAGCAAGCTGATCGACACCACCGAAGACGACTTTCGCGTTCGCGGCAGCGAACACTTCTGTCACGGCATTGACCGTGTGCGGCTCGTTCGTGTTCGAGAGGAAACTCTCGATGTACGTCAATTCACTGCCTTCGTCTGCGACGATGATCGTGTGGTGATAGAGCGCGCCGTTCGCTTGTTCCATCGTGAAGATGGCTTGGAGCGGGTCCTTCAATTGAACGTTCTTCGGTACGTATAGGAACGCACCGCCGTTCATGAGAGCAGCGTTCAACGCAGACAAACGTTCTTCGTCCACGCGGACACCTTCTGTCATGAAGTACTTCTCGACGAGCTCCGGGTGTTGTTCCATTGCTTCGTTGATGCCCATGAAGAGGACACCTTCTGGCGTTGCAAGTTCGTTGTAGACGACATGACCGTTGCGTTCAACGAGCACGTTTGTGCGATGGTCTCCAAGAAGTGCTTCGATTTCGGGCGTCAAGCCGTCGTGCTTCGTGAGTTCGACGTCTCCAGAGACGAAGTCCCATTTATCAATCTTGATTTTTTCAACTTTTGGCAAGGCGAGAGTCGGCGCAAGTTCTGCTGCTTCTTTGCGACGGTTGACCATAAATGCTGGTCCACCGAGCGCCTCTGCACGTGCCGCTACTGCTTGTGCATCCAATTCAAATTGTACGGTCATCGTACAGCCTCCTTACGCTTCTGTGTCTACTGTCATTCCAAGATCTTGCTTCACCCAGTCGTAACCTTCAGCTTCGAGTCGTTGTGCAAGCTCTTTGCCACCTGACATGACGATTTTCCCGTCCATCATGATGTGAACAAAGTCTGGCTCGATATAGTTGAGGAGACGTTGGTAGTGCGTGATAATCAAGCAACCGAACTCTTCTGAGCGCATTTCGTTGACGCCTTTGGCGACGACTTTGAGCGCATCGATGTCGAGACCTGAGTCAATTTCATCGAGGATGGCGATATTCGGTTTAATCATCATCATTTGAAGAATCTCGTTACGTTTTTTCTCTCCGCCTGAGAAGCCTTCGTTCAAATAGCGGTGTGCCATTTCTGAAGGGATCTCGAGGACGTCCATTTTCGCATCGAGTTCACGGATGAACTTCATGAGTGAGATTTCTTGTCCTTCTTCGCGGCGTGAGTTGATTGCTGAACGCAAGAAATCGGCATTCGTGACACCACTGATTTCAGCAGGATACTGCATCGCGAGGAACATTCCGGCTTGCGCGCGCTCGTCAACTTCCATGTCGAGTACATCTTCGCCGTTCAAATCGACGCTTCCGCCTGTTACTTCATACAATGGATGTCCCATAAGTGCCGATGCGAGTGTAGATTTACCCGTCCCGTTAGGACCCATGATGGCGTGAATTTCGCCACCTTTAATTTCAAGATTAAGACCTTTGACGATCTCTTTTCCTTCGATTGAGACGCGGAGGTCATCAATTTTCATGTGTGGTACGTTAGACATTCGGATACCCCTTCCGTTTTCTCGCCATTTTTGGCGTAGATTAGATATATTCTAATCTTAATCTAGGCAATTTTTTATTTCAAGCGACTCACCTTATTATTCATTCTCAATAAAACTTAAATGTTGAGAATGAGAATATCGGGAAATCAAGACTTTATCCAACTTTTTCCTCGATTAAGGCCAAACTTGCTTTCCGTTCTTTCAAGGCGCCGGCGAAGAAGAAGGCGCCGCAAGCCGTCAACACGGCCAAGCTTCCAAACACTGGCAACGCGGCGTTATCAAACCCATCGAGCAACACCCCACCGATGACGGGGCCGATCGTCTGACCGAGCGCCGTCAACCCCATCGCCCCGAAATACGTCCCGCGCAGGTGAGCCGGTGCCAATTCGTCCGTCAATACGTCCGTCATCGTGAACATAAGCACCTCACCGATTGTGAAGATGACCATCGCGATGAACAACACCCACGTCTCGGTCGCAAAACCGATGAGCAGGAGCCCCGTCGACAGCGTCCCGACGCCGAAAAAGAGTGACTTGATCGGCGACACGCGAATCCCGAAGCGCATGATCGGATATTGGACGACGAGGACGGTGATCGCATTGACCGTCAACAGATAGGCGAACAAACGTGAGCCATCACTGAAGCCGTCATGGAACGCGATGAACTGCGGCAACGTCGCATTGAACTGACTATAGCCGATGATGGCGAAAATCATCCCGATGATGACGTAGCGGAACGTCTTATCTTGTTGTAACACACGGAACGTCTCCGTCAAGCGCGGCCGGACTTTGACGCCGTCCCCTTCCTCGAACGGATATTTCCGGAACAGCGTCGAGATGACGAGACCGTATAACACATAGACGCCCGTGACGACGAAGAAGGCGCTCTTCGCCCCGGTGAGCGACAACACGACCGCGAGCAAAGGCCCGATTGCCGCCGCGATATTGATTAAAAAGTAGCGGACGTTATAGACGATGACGCGCTGGTCCGGCTGCGTCGTATCACTGATGAGTGCGCGCGACGCCGGTTCGAGGAACGACCGCGACACGCCCATAAGTACCGAGAACATATAAAACCAAAATAATTCTGTCACGAGCGCGAAACCAGTGAACGTCATCGCGTTCAACGCGATACCGATCAGCATCAGCTGTTTGCGCCCGTAGCGGTCGGATAGCGTCCCCCCGAAAAAGCTCATGAATAACCCCGATAACGCCGAGATGGCAAACACCGTCCCGATCACGCTCGCCGAGAAACCGAGCGTCGCGAGATAAATCGCAAAAACGGCATCACAAAAAATGTCGACAGCCGGGCAAAAAATGTGCCAAACAAGACGCCCAGCGTCAGCGGATGAATGTGTCGTATGTTCATCCGAATCCCCCCTTTTCCTACATATATGTAGTGTACTTCTATTGATGCGTCAAAACTACTCCAAACAAAAAAGGCCCGGGATAGCCCGGGCCTTGACGAAATTATTATTTGACCGGTACGACTGCGCCTTTGTATTCGTCCAAGATCCACTGTTGTGTCTCTTCTGACGTGAGGACTTCGAGGAGTGCCTTGACGCGCTCGTCGTCTTCGTCGCCTTCACGTGTGACGATCAAGTTGACGTAAGGTGAGTCTTCGCCTTCGAGAGCGATCGCGTCTTCGAGCGGGTTGAGGCCGGCATCGATCGCGTAGTTCGTGTTGATGAGGACCGCGTCCCCTTCACCGTTGTTGAACGCTTGCGGGAGAAGTGCCGCTTCGACGTCCGTCTTGAACTCCAAGTTTTTCGGGTTGTCGACGATGTCTGACACCGTCGCGTCCGTCGTCTTGCCTTCCGCGAGCGTGAGCAAACCTTCAGATTGAAGCATCGTGAGGATGCGTCCGTGGTCAGCAACCGACGAACTCATGATGATTTCAGCGCCGTCTGGAAGCTCATCGAGTGATGCATAGTCTTTCGAGTACACACCGATCGGCTCGATGTGGACGCCGCCGGCTGATGCGAATTTGTAGTCTTTGTTCTCAGCCATTTGCGACTCGAGGTACGGCTCGTGTTGGAAGTAGTTCGCGTCCAACTCCCCGTCTGCGAGCGTTTTGTTCGGTAGGACGTAGTCTTGGAACTTCTTAATTTCGAGCGTATAGCCCTTCTCTTCGTACTCATCTTGGACGTGCTCTAAAATCTCAGCGTGCGGGACGTTTGACGCACCGACGACGAGCGTCTTGTCATCGCCCGAACCTGATTCTGAATCCCCGCCGCCGCAAGCCGCGAGAATCGTAAGTGCTGAAGCTGCCGTCAATCCGAGTACTGTTTTCCATGATTTCATTATAAAACCCCTCCAAATTTTCTATTTAGATCAAGCGGAACGCTTGTCAATTACTGATACGAGTCGATCGCCGATGAACTGGATGACGAAGACGATAACCAAGATTAAGACGGTCGCGACGAACGTGACGTCACTCTGTGAGCGCTGGAACCCTTCGAGGAACGCCAAGTTCCCGAGTCCCCCGCCCCCAACGACCCCTGCCATCGCCGTATAACCGACGATCGCGACAATCGTGACCGTAATGCCTGACACGATGGCCGGCAATGCTTCTGGGAACAACACTTTATAGACGATCTGCCATTTTGTCGCACCCATCGATTCAGCCGCCTCGATGACGCCGCGGTCGACTTCACGCAGGGCGAGCTCGACCATCCGCGCATAGAACGGAGCCGCACCGATGATGAGCGCCGGCAACGCTGCCGTCGATCCGAGCATCGTCCCGACGACGAGTAACGTGAACGGGATGAGCAAGATGATCAAAATGATGAACGGGATCGACCGGAACACGTTGACGATTGCGCTGATAACCGTGTAAATCGGACGGTTTTTCATCATGAGCGGTTCGTTCGTGACGTATAAGAGCATCCCGAGGGCGAGACCGATGACGAACGTCGCGGCTCCGGCGACGAGCGTCATATAGAGAGTCTCCCACGTCTGCTCGAGCATGACTTGCCAATCTACATTAGGAAACATCGCTTTCTACCTCCACTTCCACTGCCTGCGATCGGATTGAGGCGATGGCCCGCTCGACTTCAGCCGGCTCTCCGATCAATTGGATGAATAATGTCCCGAGGGCACCGACCTGTGACTGCGTCACCTTCCCGCCGATGATGTTGAAGCCGATGTCATGCTGCTTCAACACTTCCGACAGAATCGGTTGTTCGGCCGTCTCGTTCAAGAATTTGAGCTTGACGATTTGTCCGCTCGGATACCGGGCTTTCAAGTGTTCGAACGTGAGCGACATGTCCTCGACCGCGCCGATCTGTTTGACGAACTCTTTCGTGATCGGCTGTTCCGGATGTTGGAACACGTCGGCGACTTGTCCGGTCTCGACGACCTTCCCGGCCTCCATGACGGCGACCCGGTGACAAATCTTTTGGATGACGTGCATCTCATGAGTGATGAGGACGATCGTCAAACCGAGTTTCTTGTTGATACTGACGAGCAGTTCGAGAATCGAGTCCGTTGTCTTCGGGTCGAGTGCGCTCGTCGCTTCATCGCAGAGGAGCACTTCTGGATTCGTAGCGAGCGCACGGGCGATCCCGACTCGCTGCTTTTGGCCGCCCGATAGTTGTGACGGATAGCTGTCTTCCCGTCCGGCGAGGCCGACGAGTTCGACGAGCTCTTGGACGCGGCGTTTGCGCTCACTCGCCGGTACCCCGATGAGTTCGAGCGGGAAGCTAATATTCTCAGCGACCGTGCGCGACCATAATAGGTTGAAGTGTTGGAACACCATCGAGACATTTTTACGCACCCCGCGCAGTTCCTTAGGCGTGAGTTTCGTCAGCTCGCTGCCGGCGACCACGATTTCACCGCTTGACGGTGCCTCGAGTCGGTTGAGCAAGCGGATGAGCGTCGACTTCCCCGCCCCTGAATATCCGATTATTCCAAAAATTTCGCCGCTTTCGATTGTAAGCGACACATCATCGACCGCCTGGACCCGACCGTTTTTCGTGTCGAACCATTTGGCCACATTGCGTAATTGAATCAATCCATTTCCCTCCTGACAACAAAAAAAGTACGCACGTTTGAGCAAACGTGCGTACTTTATCGTACGGACAACGATTGCTCTCATCTTCCAAGGTAAATACCTTGCTGGAATTAGCACCATTTCGGATTGCTCCGCGGTTGCTGGGCGTCATAGGGCCAGTCCCTCAGCCTCTCTTGATAAGAGTGGTTGCGTATTCGATTAGCCTTATCATAGCGACATATTATTTTCATGTCAAACTATTTTATGCGAAAAAATAAAAAAAGGTGCCATCCGAGGATGACACAGAACGTAGCACCTTGAGTCACTGAAGGACAACCCATAGATGAACCTCTTTTGCCCGATCAGAGCATTCATCCTTATATGGGGGATTTTGACCCAACCATCACTCGGTCTTCGAACGGACCATGCAATTACGCGACCGGTGCCCCGACGCTTGATTTTTTTGGGGGACAATCGAAGGGAAGGTCCACCTAAAATCGCGTAAGCTCATGCAGCGGTTGTTCGAAAACGTCTTGCTGACGGGAAAATCTCGTCCTATGTTGTGTTCAAGTAAGATGTTGTAATGAATATATCATTCGTGAACTTTCTGTGTCAACTGATTATTTAAAATTTTCAGATTATTCTAATCGTCCTATCTCATTTAACGAAAGATAGGACGTGCTGGACGTTTTGAAACGCGTACAATCGATCGCGAACTTGGCCATTCTCCAGCTTCAATAGCGCCGGGACGCTCATGACCTGATACGCCTCGAGCTCGTTCGGGATAAAGTTGGCATCGCGCTTTTCAATCTGGAGTTCGGGGTCGACGGCCTCGACGACCGAGAGCATCCGCTCGGCCACGGCGCATGTACCGCACATCGGGGCGTATATATATAAGAATCCGTCAGTAATCATTGTTCTCACCTCTCCTCTAAGTATATGAATCCGGACCGGTCGGTTCAAAAGTTGTGCTCAAATGGAAAATTCTGAACATTTCAACATTTTGTATTGACGCTTGCTAGAAAGAGGCATAGTATGGTCATTAACTTTATTGCTTTTATACATAACAGCATACCAGTAGAAAAGGACAGGTGAATCCCCAATGACGGAAGAGAAGCTTACCGGAAAACAGTTTTTGATGAACGTCTTGAACGGCCTCAGTCTTGCCATCCTCATCGCCCTCATCCCGAGCGCCTTGCTCGGTGAATTAACGAAAGCCATCTTACCTTATGTTCCGTCCTTGCAGTTCATCTTAGATGCGACGACGATTGCGATGCGCCTCTTACCGGTCATCATCGGTGTCGCCGTCGCCATGCAGTTCGGACGATCGGCGCTCGAGGCCGGCACAATCGGCATCGCGACCCAAGTCGGGAGCGGCGCCATCCGCATCGAGGAAGGGGTGTTCCTCATGGCTGGAATCGGTGACGTCATCACGGCCGGTGTGACGGCCGCTCTTGCGACGTTCCTCGTCATGCAGTTGTCGCCACGCTTGAAGACATACACGGTACTCGTCTTACCGATGACGGTCATCGTCGTCGCCGGAGGGATCGGGGCGTTCCTACTCACTTACATCTCACAAATCACAACATACGTCGGGACGATCATTATGACAATGACGGAACTACAGCCGATTGTGATGGGCATGTTGATTGCGATGGCGTTCTCGCTCATCATCGTCTCGCCAATCTCGACGGTCGGCATCGCCACAGCCATCAGCCTGTCTGGTGTCGCGGCCGGGGCCGCCAACCTAGGGGTCGTCGCCGCCGGCTTCGGTCTCGCCATCGCCGGCTGGCAGATGAACGCGACGGGAACGTCGATCGCCCACTTCCTCGGGTCACCGAAGATTCAAATGGCGAACTTCGTCCGTCGTCCAATCATGATGTTGCCCGTACTCGCCAATGCGGCCATCCTTGGAGCGCTCGCAGGTATCCTTCGGATTGAAGGCACACCAATCAGTGCCGGATTCGGCGTCTCGGGTCTAATCGGTCCGGTCAACGCCTTGCATTTGATGCCGGGAGGATTCGCGCTCTGGAACGTCATGCTCGTCGTCGTCTTATTCGGGCTCATCCCAATCACACTCGGGATTCTGTTCTATCGTTTGTTCAACCGGACGTCGCTCATCGAGCCTGATCATTACCGTCTCGACTTCGATTAATCAAAAAAACCCGGCTTCTCGTAAAGAGAAACCGGGTTTTGTTTAGCCTTGAATCATCGCTTCGTATTCTTCGGCTGACATGAGCTTGTCGACGTCTGACGCGTCGTTCAACTCGACTTCGATCATCCAAGCGCCTTCGAACGGTGCTTCGTTGACGAGTTCTGGTGAATCGGCGAGTGATTCGTTCACCGCTGTGATTTTCCCAGAGATCGGTGCATAAAGCTCCGAAACCGTCTTGACCGATTCAACCGAACCGAACGGCTCGTCGAGTAAGATTGTGCCACCGACTTCAGGAAGTTCGACAAAGACGATATCCCCTAGTTCGCTTTGTGCGAAATCCGTGATCCCGATGCGGGCGACACTTCCATTCACTTCAACCCATTCGTGCTCTTTTGAATAACGTAGATTGGCAGGTACTTTGCTCATCTTAACTTCCCCCTCAAATGAATTAGACTCACACGAGTATTATAGCACTTCGCCCCAAACGTCTGTAAACGACTTTTCTGAAAATCCGACAGTTGATTTTTGACCATCTGTCACGATTGGGCGCTTCAAAAGCATACCATTGCTCGCAAGAAGCTCGAGTTGTTCGTCTTCTGATAGGTTTGGTAGCTTGTCTTTGATGCCTTCGTTTCGATATACTTGCCCGCTCGTATTGAAGAACTTTTTGAGCGGCTGGCCCGACTGTTTCCACAGCTCGGCCAGTTCGTCTTTCGACGGCGTCGCCTCGACGATATGGACGTATGTATAGTCGATGCCATTCTCTTTCAACCACTTCTCTGCTTTTTTACACGTACTGCATGGCGGATAGCCATATAGTGTCACCATGTTCATCACCTCTTCTATAAATGTAGCACATTCCGAATCGACCATTCACGCTTCAAGCAAACGCTCAATCTCTCGCTTCAACGACGCGTTCACCGGATGACGCGCCTCGATATAACCGAGAATCGCAGCTGCCGCCTCGACGGAACGCCCATAGCCTAATACCCCTTGCTCAAGGAGCCTAGTCACGTCAGGATGCTTCGTCTCGACGCGTCGCGTCGGATTGAACGGATCACTCATCTCTCCATGTGCCTTCAGCACGTTATTGATTGCCGCGACTTGAATGAGTTCAAAGCCCGCAAGTCGCTCGCCACGTCGCTCCCGGAGCAAGCCGACGTATAGGTTCGTCAGCGCCTCTTCATAGCAATACGCGGCGTCAGGGACGTCTGTGACGACGTTCGGCGTCGCGAACGCGTGGAGCGCTTCGTCACGCTGCCAGACGACACGGCCCGGCGTATAGGCGATGCCAGGCATCTCCACGACTTCAAACACGGCAAACTCGGCGTAAATGCCGTCCTCATACATGATTTTATGGCCGTCTTTCGTGTTTTGGAACTGGTACGCCAGCGGCTCGACGGCGAGCCAATCCAAATTGTCGATAAAGCGGGCCTTATGCCCATCCTCGACGATCAAGAAGAAATCGAGGTCGGAATAGTCGTCGAGCCGATCCGTCTCGAGCCCAATCGAACCGAGCGCGAGGAGCATGAGCGTCCCATCATACTCTGCGACTGAGCGGCCAATCGCATCCATCCGTTCTAACAATGCCTTACGTCTCATCTACTTCGCCTCCTTCCGTCCATTGTACGGTGTCGACAAGGCAAAAAGAAAGGGCCGACCGCGTCCGGTCCACCCTTTCTCTCGCTTGCTTACACGATAAACTTGTTCGCTTTGATGAGACTCGCTGCGACTTCGCGTTTCGTGCCGATGACGTTGATTGGCTGATAACGGCTGAACTTCTTCATCGCCGACAAGAGCATGCGCTGCTCGTCGCCCGATGCGGCCGCGTACAAGACTTCTTTCGCCATGAGTTCGACTTGCTTGAACACTTGCTCGGCGAAGATTTCGGTATAGCGGACTTTCTGTCCGTTCTTCTCAACGCCTGTGCGGGCGATGGCTTTATCCGTCCGCGCGATGGCCGCTTCAAGCGCGTAGATGGCGCTGATGATGTCGGCGATCTTCGCGAGAATCTCTTGCTCGTTCTGAAGGTCTTGCTGATATTTCTGGACGGCCGTTCCGGCGATCATCAAGTTGATTTTCTTCATGTTCGACAGAAGCATCTTCTCGCGTGCGAGCGGTGAGCCGTCGAGCTCTTGCGGCATGTAGCTCATGAGCTCTTTTTGGAGTTTCTGTGCCTCGGCGAGGAGTGGCAAGTCGCCTTTCATCGCTTTCTTGAGGAGCGTGCCCGGCACGATCAAGCGGTTGATCTCGTTTGTTCCTTCAAAGATGCGGTTGATGCGTGAGTCACGATACAAGTTCTCGACTTCATATTCGGTCATGAAGCCGTAGCCGCCGTGGATTTGGACCGCTTCGTCGACGACGTAGTCGAACGTCTCCGAGGCGAACACCTTGTTCAATGAACATTCAATCGCATATTCAGCGATCGCTTGGGCGACTTTTGAACCGTCACGCATGTTGTCGTCGCCGAGGGCGTCGAGGCTGTCTTGGAACAGACCGCCCGTCCGGTAAACCGAGCTCTCCATCGCATAGATGTTCGCGGCCATCGTCGCGAGTTTTTCTTGGATGAGCGGGAACTGGCTGATCGGCGTCTTGAACTGTTTACGTTCGTTCGCGTACTGGACCGAGAGATCGAACGCACGTTTCGACGAGCCGACCGCACCGACCGCAAGTTTGTAACGACCGACGTTCAAGATGTTGAAGGCAATGACGTGCCCTTTGCCGATTTCTCCGAGGAGGTTGTCGACTGGGACTTCGACGTCTTCTAAGATGAGCGTCCGTGTCGATGAGCCTTTGATGCCCATCTTCTGTTCTTCGGCCCCTGTCGAGACCCCGTTGAAGTCACGCTCGACGATGAAGGCGCTGAACTTGTCACCGTCGATTTTCGCGTAGACGACGAACACGTTCGCGAAACCGGCGTTCGTGATCCATTGCTTCTCGCCGTTCAACACGTAGTGCGTGCCGGCTTCGTTCAAGACGGCCGTCGCTTTCGCACCGAGCGCGTCCGAGCCTGAGCCTGGCTCTGTGAGGGCGTACGCCGCGATCCATTCGCCGGTCGCGAGCTTCGGCAAGTACTTATGCTTTTGCTCTTCCGTTCCGAAGAAGACGATTGGGAGTGTCCCGATCCCAACGTGGGCGCCGTAGCTGAGGGCGAATGAACGTGCCTTGGCGAACCGCTCCGTGATGATCGATGACGAGATCTTATCAAGCTGATAACCGCCGTACTCTTCTGGCACGTCCGCGCCGAGGAGGCCGAGCTCGCCCGCTTCTTTCAACAGTTCGACCGAGAGATCGAACTCATGTTTCTCGATGCGTCCAAGGACTGGCATGACACGGTCGTCGACGAAGCTCGCCGTCGTGTCGCCAATCATCTTGTGCTCGTCCGAGAAGTCTTCCGGTGTGAACAAACGATCCGCGTCGAGTGCGTCGATGACGAAGCTACCGCCTTTAATCAATTCATGTTCTGTACGTTCCATTGTCAATTCCCCCTTATAGTAATTCGAAGACGCCAGCAGCACCCATACCGCCACCGATGCACATCGTCACAACCCCATACTTTTCATTGCGTCGTTTCATCTCATGCAAGATCGAGACCGCGAGTTTCGCGCCCGTGCAACCGAGCGGATGCCCGAGGGCGATCGCGCCGCCGTTGACGTTCACTTTCGACGGGTCGATGCCGAGTTCACGGATGACGCCGAGCGATTGGCTCGCGAACGCCTCGTTCAGTTCGAACAATCCGACTTCTTCCAACTTCACGCCGGCCATCTCGAGTGCTTTCGGGATGGCGACGACCGGGCCGATTCCCATCACTTCCGGACGGACACCGCCGACCGCGAACGAAAGGAATTTTGCCATCGGTTTCAAGCCTTGACGTTCGGCTTCTTCGCGCTCCATGACGAGCACGGCTGCCGCGCCATCGGACACTTGTGACGCGTTCCCCGCCGTCACCGAGCCTTTGATTTTGAAAGCCGGGCGCAGTTTACCGAGCGCCTCGAGCGTCGAGTCGGCACGGACGCCTTCGTCATGTTTGACGACGAGTTCACGTTCCGCGACTTTCCCGTCTTCGCCGAGCACGTGCTCGACGACCGTGACCGGGACGATCTCTTCTTCGAACTTGCCGCCCGCAATCGCTGCCGCCGCTTTTTGGTGGCTATCGATGGCGAACAGGTCTTGGTCTTCGCGCGAGATGTTATATTCAGCCGCGACACGTTCTGCCGTGTGACCCATGCTCATATAGTATTCCGGAGCCGTCTCCATGATCGTCGGGTTCGGACGGATGACGTGGCCGCCCATTGGGACAAGGCTCATCGATTCCATACCGCCGGCGATGACCGCCGTCGCTTGACCGATCATGATTTTCGCTGCCGCGTCGGCGATCGCTTGAAGGCCGGACGAGCAATATCGGTTGATCGTGATGGCTGGTACTTCGTGCGACAAGCCACCTCGTACGGCCGCGTAACGGGCGATGTTCATCCCTTGTTCCGCTTCCGGCATGGCGCACCCCATGATGACGTCGTCAATTGGTCCCGTGTAGCCAGACCGCTCGTGCGTCGCTTTAATCGCGTGACCCGCGAGTTCGTCCGAGCGAACGTTTCGGAACGAACCGCGTTTTGCTTTTCCGACCGGCGTCCGTGCGCCGGCCACGATGACTGCTTCTCTCATCTGTTAAGTCCCCCTTTTGTCAGTTCCGAAGTGGCTTGCCTTTGACGAGCATATGTTGCATCCGTTGCTGCGATTTCGGTTCCCCGATGAGGCTTAGGAACGCCTCGCGCTCGATGTCGAGGAAGTACTGCTCGTCGACCATCGTGCCGTATGCCAAATCGCCGCCGCTGATGACGTGGGCAAGTTTTTTCGCGATCTTCAAATCGTGTTCAGAGATATAGCCACCGTAGAACATCTCGTATGCCGCAAGTTCGAGTGTCGCTTTCCCCGTTTGACCGACGACCGGCAACTTCTCACGAACCGGTGCCGTGTAGCCGTCAGCGAGACCGAGCACCGTCTGTTTCGCGTCGAACGTCAAGTGGTCGCGGTTCATCGAGATGCCGTCGACCGGACGGTGATAGCCGAGCGCTTTCGCGTCATAGGCCGACTTCGATACTTTCGCCATGGCGATATTCTCAAACGTCTGTTGCGCCGCTTTCTCGATGTTTTGCATCGACTTCGGTGTCTGTTCGAGGAGGCGACGATACGTGTTGACGTTTCCGCCCCCACCTGGGATGAGGCCGACGCCGACTTCGACGAGACCCATATACGTCTCGAGCGCCGCCTGCATGCGTGCGGCCGGCAAGCTGATTTCTGTCCCGCCACCGAGCGTCATGCCGTAAGGTGCGACGACGACCGGGCGACCCGCGTAGCGAATCTTCTGGACGACTTGTTGGAACTTGTTGATGATCCAATCGAGCTCGTACCAGTTCTCGTCTTCCGCTTCCATGAGCATCATCGCGAGGTTGGCACCGACGCAGAAGTTCTTACCGTCGTTGGCGAGGACGAGTCCTTTGAAATCCGTCTCGACGAGGTCGATCGATTGTTCGATCATCTGCATGATGTCGACACCGATCGCATTGTTCGGTGACGTGAACTCGAGGGCGACGACGTCGTCTCCGATATCGATGAGGCGGGCCCCACCGTTCTCGAGCACGATCCCGTTCGACTTGGCGAGCGGGGCGAGTTTCACTTCTTTCGGGTTGACGGTCTTCTCAACGTACGTCTGTGACGCTTGGTCGTAATACTGGTCTCCCTTATAGAACGTTGTGTGTCCGGCAGCGAGCATCTCATCGATCCACGCCGGGACGTCATAGCCTTCCGCTTTCATGCGGGCGACCGATTTCTCGACACCGAGTGCGTCCCATGTCTCGAACGGTCCGAACTTCCAGCCGAAGCCCCACTTCATCGCGTCATCGATGGCGACGATCGAATCACTGATCTCGCCTGTGAGACGAGCCGAGTAGACGAGCGTCTTCGCCGTGACCGGCCAGAGCAATTGTCCGACGCGTCCCTTGTTCAAGATGGCACCTTTCAGCTTCGCTTTTGAGCCTGGGAGCGATTTGATTTGGTCGAGCTCCGGTCCTGTAATCGCTTTCAATTGTTCGTATTCGAACGTCTCGAGATTCAGTTCCTGGATGACTTTTCCGTCTTTCTTATAGAAACCTTGTCCGGCCTTTTGACCGATCCATCCCTTCTCGACGAGCGTCTTCATTTCAGCAGGGACGTCGAACGTATCCTTCTCTTCACCGGCGTCGAGCGTCTCATAGACGTTTCCGGCGACGTGGACGAACGTGTCGATGCCGACGACGTCGAGCGTGCGGAATGTCGCCGATTTTGGCCGGCCGATGAGCGGTCCTGTGATCGAGTCCATCTCGCCGATCGAGGCGTTCTGCTTGAGCATCTCTTCGAACGTGACGAGGAGGCCATACGTGCCGATGCGGTTGCCGATGAAGTTCGGTGTGTCTTTCGCTTCGACGACGCCTTTCCCGAGACGGTCCTCAGCAAAGCGGGCCATGAAATCGATGACCAGGCGTGCCGTCTTCTCCGTCGGGATAAGTTCGAGCAGTTTCAAATAGCGCGGCGGGTTGAAGAAGTGTGTCCCGAGGAAACGTGCCTTCAAGCCTTCCGGCAATACGCTCGCCATCGCCTCGATCGAGATACCCGACGTGTTCGAGCTGAGAATCGCGTCTTCACGGATGTAAGGTGCGATTTTTTCGAACAGTTGCTGCTTCACATCGAGCCGTTCGACGACGACTTCGATGACCCAGTCCGCTTCCTTCAAGCGTTCGAGATCATCTTCTAAGTTCCCCACGTCGATGAAGTTCAAGTGCTCCGCTGTCGCGAGTGGTGCCGGGTTTTGTTTCAATAGCTTTTGACGGTTCTCAGAAGCGATGCGGTTCCGTACTTGTGGCGACTCGAGCGTGAGCCCTTTCGCTTCTTCTTTCGCCGTCAATTCACGTGGTACGATGTCGAGCATGAGCGAACGAATCCCCGCGTTCGCCAAGTGAGCCGCAATCCCCGCCCCCATTACTCCTGAACCGATGACGACCGCAAAACGAATGTTGCTCGTCAAACGGAGGTCGGCTGATTGTTCGATGTGACTCGTCATATTGTTCCCCCCTCAATGAGAATGAATAGTGATTCATTTCAAGCGTAAAAAAAATCGCAATCACCATCGTGTTTACTCTTCTATCATAAATGAATGACAATTCATTCGCAAGCGTTCATTTTTCAAATTCGTTCCAATTTCACCGAGGACGATTTATTTTTCGGTGACTGTGGTATAGACACAAAGAGTCAATTTTAGAAAGGGGAATGTATTCATGAGTGATAATCGTTTAAACACAATGGGGAACCGACAGGATTTTGAATCGTTCAAGAAAGACGGCCAAGAACAAGCCCATCAACCGGGAATCGATTCGAAGATGGAGCCGTACCCGATCTATGAACGTAAAGGATATAAAGGAAGCGATAAACTGAAAGATAAAGTCGCCATCATCACGGGCGGCGACTCGGGGATCGGGAAATCGGTCGCCATCTTCTTCGCCCACGAAGGCGCGAATACGGTCATCGTCTATAAAGACCAAAACGAGCTCGAGGACGCCGAGGCGACGAAAGAACGCATCGAAGAACTCGGTCAAGCTTGTCTATTGCTGCAAGGTGACCTCGGCGACTCGGCTTTCTGCCAAGACGTCGTCAAACAGACCCTCGAGACGTTCGGCCATTTGGACATCCTCGTCAATAACGCAGCCGAGCAACATCCGCAGGAGTCGCTCCTCGATATCTCGGATGAGCAACTCGAGCAGACGTTCCGGACGAACATCTTCAGCATGTTCTATTTGACGAAAGCCGCCCTCCCGTACTTGAACGAAGGCGCAAGCATCATCAACACGACGTCGATCACAGCGTACGAAGGTAACGATCAATTGATCGACTACGCATCGACGAAAGGTGCGATCACGGCGTTCACGCGTTCGCTCGCCAAGAACTTGGTCGAGAAGAAGATTCGCGTCAATGGTGTCGCACCAGGTCCGATTTGGACACCGCTCATCCCGGCGACGTTCTCAGCGGAAAAAGTCGCCTCGTTCGGTGACTCGGCTGAGATGAAACGTCCGGGCCAGCCGGCGGAACTCGCCCCGGCCTATGTCTATCTCGCAAGTGACGATTCGACATACGTCAGCGGGCAAGTCATCCACGTCAACGGTGGGACGGTCGTAAACGGATAATCTTTTCGCAGGCCCAGTTTACAGCTGGGTCTTTCTTTTACATATAATGCGTCCTTTCGGTGCCCATGCTTTCAGCAGGCAGTCCCGAAGCCTCCTCGCGCCGTTCCCGGCACTGCGGGGGTCTTCGTCGGACTGCTTTCCTGCATGAGTCAGGGCGCCAGTGGACGCATTACCCTGACGATGAAGACGAGTACGACGAAGACATTTTAGAGTTCGACCCTCACTTTGACCATGATGCCAAGATGGAAATCAAATTGAACGAACAAGGCGTCAATTTCGTCGGCAATGTCGAAGGCTATCTCGCCCTTGCGCGAATGTTTACATTTTTAGCGCAAGCACATCTGTACGTTCGCATGGAAGAGAACCCTTCGCCAGACGTGAATACTTCCTATGGATATGGCCCGTATCATATGAAATACTTTATCCGAGATGCGTTCATTCAAAATAAACATTACCTGTTTACATCAGACGCCTTGCAAAATATAGACCCAGAATATGAGCAAGAACTTTTCTTCTGGTTATCTGATCAAATCGGTCCGGAGTTTTGGGTAGAAAAGATGAAGACGAGTAATGACTTGAATCGAGGCACAGTTTCTTTAAACAAATGCGTCTAGAACACGCGAATCGACGTCATCAAATAATAGAGAACGCATCAAAAAAGCACGAACGTCTGCAACAGACGTTCGTGCTTTACTCATTTCTTGACCATTCCTTTTAAGACGAACGCGACGTTCGCCGGACGTTCTGCGAGGCGGCGCATGAAGTAGCCGTACCAGTCACGGCCGTATGGCACGTAGACGCGGACTTTGTAGCCTTGACGGACGAGCTCGAGTTGACGCTCGACCCGGATGCCGTACAGCATTTGGAACTCGAACTGGTCGAGTGGGATGTTGTTCAGTTTCACATGTTCGATGACCGCATCAATCATATGGTCGTCATGTGTTGCGATAGAGGCGTAGTTCCCGTTCGCCAGATGGAGTTTGACGAGCTTCAAGTAGTTGTGGTCGACGTCTTCTTTCTCCGGGAAAGCGACCGTCGCCGGTTCCTTATAAGCCCCTTTGACGATACGAAGGTTCGGCTTGAGCGGCGCGAGATGATTGATGTCATCTTCCGAGCGGTACAAGTATGACTGGATGACCGTCCCCAGGCCCTCAAAGTCCGCTTTCAATTTCTTGAACAAGTCGAGCGTCTTCTCGCAACGTGCCTCGTCTTCCATATCGATGGCGACGAACACACCGACTTCTTTCGCCGTCGTCAAGATTTGACGCATGTTGTCTTCGATCAACTCGTCCGAGATATCGAATCCGAGCGACGTCAGCTTGAGCGACATGTACGCGTCAAGCTTCTCTTCCGCCATGATTTCGATGGCACGAATGATTTCATCCCGGTTTTCGTTCGCTTCTGCGACCGTCGTGATGAATTCCCCTAAGTGGTCGACCGTGACCGATAATCCTTTCGCGTTTAACTCACGAATCGTCGGCACCGACGTCTTGAAATCTTCCCCCGCCACAAAGCGCGAAGCCCCGAATCGAAGCCCGTATTTTTTAGCCAAACTGTTGAGTGTTTTGTTTTGAGACATGTAGATAAATCCATCGCGCAACACTTTTTCCATCTGATTTTCCCCCTTACGTTTACACCCATCTATCTCTATGACGATGTCTGAAATTATTATGACATACAAACGTCCATTCGTCTGTAATTTTGTAATCGTTTTCACCGATTCATTTCCTTAGATTTAGAAAAAAACAGACGCCCCGGAGGACGTCTATTTTACAGGCTTGTATTTGGTGCCACATAGAGCAAAATACTGAGGAAAACGAGCACACTTCCAGCGAGGACGAACATATGCCAGATCGCGTGGTTGAACGGCAGTTTCTGCCACATGTAAAAGACGATCCCGACCGAATAGGCGATCCCCCCGGCGAGGAGCAACATGAACCCGTTATGACCGAGCGACTCGTACAGCGGACGGATGGCGATGAGACAAATCCAGCCGAGGCCGAGATACGTCACGTTCGATACCCACATGTATTTCCCGGTCGAGAACAGTTTCCAGACGACACCAAGCACGGCGACGCCCCAGACGATGCCGAACAACGTCCAACCGAGCGTCCCTTTGAGCGACACGAGCGCGAACGGCGTATAACTTCCCGCAATGAGTAAGTAAATCCCCGCATGGTCGAACACTTGGAGCACGCGTTTCGCCCGGGGATGCGGAATCGCATGCATGAGTGTCGAGAACAGGTACAGTAAAATCATCGATACCCCGAACACGCTCACGGCGATGACGTTACCTGTGCTTCCCGTCTCCGTTGCCGTCATGACAAGCAGTACGAGCGCGACGATGCTGAAGATAACCCCGAGGCCATGGGTGATGGCGCTCGCAATCTCTTCCCCGAGCGTGTCGGCATGGAGCATGTCTTTTAGCTTCTCTTGATCCATTCAGGTCCCACCTTTCAAATCTATTCCTCTAGTATGGTTATTTCCCGATTTTGTTGCAAACAAAAACATGGGCCGAAGCGACCCATGTCTGTGGATTATGCGACTTCCTTCACTGGAACGTCACATTCCATATTTTGTGCCCGCATCGCTTTGGCGCGTATGTGGAACAAGACGAGCAGCGTGATCGTCCCGATCGTGGCGATGACGTACGGGATGACCCCATCCATCTTGAAGCCGATCGGTGCCGTCAAAATGTAGAACCAGACGGCGTACAACATGAACGTCCCCGGGATGAGCGCGATGTAATGGTTGCGCCCTTTGATGTAAAGGTACATCGCCCCGACGAACAAGGCGATGACCGCCGTCGTCTGGTTGGCCCAGTTGAAGTATTGCCAGAGCATCTGGAAGTCCATGTTCGTGAGCACGTATGAGATCGCGAAGAGCGGGAGCGCGATCCACAGGCGTGACGAGAACTTCTTCTGCGCGACTTTCATATAGTCGGCGATGATCATCCGAGCGCTACGGAACGCCGTGTCGCCCGATGTGATCGGCAAGACGATGACACCGAGGATGGCGAGCGTGCCGCCGATGCTGCCGAGCATGAGTGTCGCCACTTCTTGGACGACAAGTGCCGGTGTACCTGTTTGAATCAACCCGAGCAATTCGCCTGGCTCAAAGATGGCCATGGCTGCCGCGGCCCAAATCATGGCGATGACCGCTTCGACGATCATCATGCCGTAGAAGATTTCACGGCCGTTGCTCTCTTTCATCGTCGTCCGCGAGATGATCGGCGACTGCGTGGCGTGGAAACCTGAGAGCGCCCCACACGAGATCGTGAAGAAGAGGAGCGGCCAAATCGGCAAGCCGTCCGGATGCATGTTCGTGAGTGTCATCTCAGGAATCTGGTAGCCTTGCGCGAACAGGCTGACGGCGATCCCGATGGCGCTGATCATGAGGAGCGCCCCGAAGAACGGGTAGATGCGCCCGATGATCTTATCGACCGGGAGCAATGTCGCCAAGATGTAGTAGGCGAACACGGCGAAGATGACGATCGTGAGCGTCGTCGCGTTGCCGTCGAACAAGTTGTTGATCATGTTACTCGGCGACGTGACGAACACCGTCCCGACCAAAAGCAAGAGAAGCAGGGCGAACCCGTTGACGACGTGGCGGAGCGAGCGGCCGAGGAACTTCTCGGCGAGCTGCGGCAAGTGCGCCCCGTTGTTCCGAAGTGAGATCATGCCCGTCAAATAGTCGTGTACCGCTCCAGCGAAAATCGATCCGAAGACGATCCACAGGAACGCGACCGGTCCGTAGAGCGCCCCCATGATTGGACCAAAAATCGGGCCGACTCCGGCGATGTTCAACAGTTGAATCATCGAGTTCCGTTTTTTCCCCATCGGCACGTAGTCGATGCCGTCCTGTGACGCGTAGGCAGGTGTCATCCGCTCTTCCTTGATGCCGAACGTCTTCTCGACGTAGCTGCCGTACACTTTGTACCCGACGAATAGAATCGCCAAGGCGATAAAGAATGTAATCATGTGTGCTGTCCCCTTTTGAACGTATGTAGCCGGTCCCCACCGGCCCCGAAAAAATGAATCCCGTTGTTTTACACATATAATGTAAACGCTTACGTGATTGATTATACAGGAGTTCCTAAAATTTTGTAAGGGGTTTCGTTCACTTTTTTGACACAAAATAAAGCCCTCAAAACTGAGGGCTCGTTCATTGATTAACGAAGGGCCGGGACACCGACATGACCGGCTCCAACCACTTTCGTCTCTTCTTTCGCTTGACCATCGAATTCACTGACGACTTTCACCGTTTGGCGAAGCTTGAGAGGTTTCACAGATAATGTATACGTGCCGTCCGCTTTCGCTTTCGTAGTCGCAAGCACGCGCTGTCCGTCTTTCAACGTGACATTCGCATTCGCCGTCGTGACACCCGTCACCACTTTCGCACCCGGCTTGATCGTGTCGACCGAGAGGACGAGCTCGACTTGCTCGGCTTCCGTGACTGGATCGAGTTCAATCGTGTACGACCGGAAGAGTCGTCCGGCTGCGTCCGTACGCGTCGCATCCGTCGCTTCGATTCCTTCGTATTGGTCGATATACTGCTTCCCGGCATCCGCCGTCTCGAACGTAACGAGACGTTTCGCGTCGGCGACGACTTTCCAGTTATCATCGGCCTTATAGTCGACGGCACCACGGCTTGCGATGATGTAGTCCGAGATGACGTTACGTGTCTCGTAAGCTGAACGGTAGACAATGCTGTTGCCACCGCCGAGACCCGGGAACGAAGACGAACCCGCACGGTAGTTGTTCGTCGCGACCAAGAATTCTTGGTCGAGCGTGATGGCCTCCCCGTTATATTCGACGTTCTTTACACGGTTTGCCGAAGCATCCACCAGTTTACCGCCGGCATCAAACTTCGCAGGACTCGTCACGTCAATTTCATACGTCAAACCGTCAAGGATATCAAAATTGTAGCTACGGAACCCGAGATCGAGCAACGGTTCCCCATCCGCTTTCACTTGCTTGTAAGCTCCGGCGGACATCTCGAGCCAGTCCATGACATCTTGTCCCGTCACTTTGACGACTTCAAGCGTATTCGGGTAGACGTACAAGTCCGCCACGTTCTTGAGCGCGATTTGACCTTTCGGAATGTTCGTATAGTAACCCGCATCCGTCAACTCACGACCGCCTGCCTTGAACGGGGCACCGGCTGAGAGGAGCGGTAACCCTTTATACGGGGCCAGGTCCGGGTTCGTCTCGAGCTCTTTCTCGACGAACCACTTCTGCGCGTTCGTCACGAACTGCACAGACGAATCGTCACGGACGAGCGCGAAATAGCTTTGGATGTCATCTTGAATTTCGCCGACCGGACGGTTGATGTATTCGATCGTCGCTTGATGCTCCGCATCAATGAGCGCTTGAATCTCAGGGTCGACCGGGGTATTGGCCGTAATCGTATCGAGTTTTGCCGTCGCATCGAGAACACGCCATGCTCCGTCAACTTGCTCGAGCTCGAAGTCGATGACGCCTAAGTCCTTCCCTTGGTTGTTCGCCATGACGACCGGCTTTCCGTTAATCGTCCCTTTCGTCATATCCACGTTCGGGAACGAGGCGAACATGCCTTTCGCATCCGGGAAGCGTCCATGTTGGTGACCGGTCATGACCATGTCGAGCCCTTCGATTTTCGTGAGCGCGTAGCCGACATTCTCTTCTCCGTCTTCTTGTTGGTCGGCGAGCGTCGCACTTTCCCCAATTCCTGAGTGTGCGAGTGCAACGACGACGTCCGCTCCTCGTTCTTTCAACTTACGAACCGCTTCACGTGCCGACGGGATAATATCGTCTACCTTCACGCGGCCTTGCAGGTTCCCCGAATCCCACGACATGATTTTCGGTGGTACGACACCGAACACCCCGACGTTGATTGTATGTGTCTCCCCATCCGTATCCGTGACCGTCCGCTCAATGATTTGGACCTCTTGTCCGTCAACGTTGAACTTTGCGACAATCGGATTCCCGTCTACATCTTTAACGTTCGAGTTGACGAAGCGAATCTTACCTTTCGATCCTTCCATCGCATCATACAAGAACTCGAGTCCGAAATTGAACTCATGGTTGCCGAGTGTGACCGCATCGAACTCGAGCGCCGCCATCGCCTTGTACATCGGATGCTCGAACGTGCCCGGATTTCCTTGATGCACTTCACGCACGTAGTCCCCGAACGGCGTCCCTTGAAGCGTATCCCCGTTGTCGAACAGGAACGTGTTGTCAGCCCCTGCTTCCGCACGATGCTGTTTGATGAGCGTCGCGACTTTCGTCAAGCCGATTGTGTTGTCGACTTTGTCCTGAAAATAGTCGTAGTTCGTGATGTTCGTATGTAGGTCTGTCGTCTCCAAGAAGCGGAGCTTTACAACGTCCTCTGATGCGAGCACGTTCGGTGCGTGGAGCGGTAATGTCCCTGGTAATACGAGCGCTGTCGCAATCGTCCATTTCAAGGCTGTTTTCATGTTCATTTCCCCTTTTTCCAAAAATGTTCCAACATCTTTCACTATATCACCGGATTGTAAACGCAACCATTACTTTTTGTAAATTAATTCTCAAATGTTCTATCCAATATTTTTTTCAATTTCTATTTGAGACGGCGTGAGACCGTGATACGATGAGAAAAACAGAACGCTTGTTCGTAAAAAAGGAGAGGTGGCTATGCGACGTCGGATTTTTTGTATCGACAGCGTCTCGTTCTACGCCAGTTGCGAGTGCGCCGCCCGCAAGTTGAACCCGTACAAGACAAAGCTCGTCGTCTTATCGAACCTGCAGGACCACGGTGCCCTCGTCCTCGCCGCGACGCCGCCGATGAAGCAGCTCGGCATCAAGACCGGCTCTAGACGGTTCCACATCGACCGGTTGCCGTGGCATGAGCGACGGCACGTCATCTACGCCGAGGCCAGGATGAGTCATTATTTGAACGTGTCCGTCCAAATCGTCCACATCTTGCATCAGTTCGCACCGCCTGAGGCGATCCGCGTCTACTCGGTCGACGAGACGCTCGTCGACTTGACCGGGACGGAGCGGCTGTTCGGGAACGATGCGCACGTCGCCCGCCTCATCCGCTCGACCGTGTTCCGCTATACCGGCATCCCGGTCACGATTGGCATCGGGCCGAACAACGTCCTCGCCAAGCTCGTCCTCGACCTTCATGGGAAGAAGACGGGTGTCGCCAGCTGTTTCCTCCACGACGTCGAACGATTAATTCACCCGGCCCCGATCGGCAAGATGTGGGGCGTCGGTGCGAAGATGGAAGTCCATCTCCGGCGGCTCGGCATCGACACGATCGGCGACCTCGCCCGCTATCCGCTCGAGACGCTCCATGAAAAGTTCGGCGTCATCGGCGCCGAGCTGTGGCATCACGCCTGGGGCATCGATGAGTCGCCGACGATCCTCCCGCCAAGCTCTTTGTTCGGCGCGAAGCGGCAGCGGCCCCGGACGATCGGTCACGGCATCACGCTCATGAAAGACTATACAACGTATACGGCCATCCGGCTCGTCTTGCAGGCCATCGCCGTCGAGGTCGGGATGCGGACGCGACAGGCGGGACTCGTCGGCGGCAGCGTCCATCTCGGCGTCCGCTACACCCGGACGAGCGAGCGGCGCGGCTTCAGCAAACAAAAAAAGCTCGCCCGCTTCACAGCGGACGAGCGCGAGTTCTTGCCGGTATTGTTGACGCTCTTCCTCGACGCCTGGGACGAGACGGAGGCCGTCCGTTACGTCTCGGTCGCCCTCGGCAAGCTCGAGCCAAGGAGCGACCACGTTCAGCTCTCCTTCTTCGAGGACGAGTGGGCCCGGGCGCGCCGGTTCGACTTCCTCGACCTCGTCGATCGCTTGAACGTCCGCTTCGGGCGCGGCACGATCCGCCCAGCATCGAGTTTACTGAAAGACAGTCCGCTCCGGACGCGGCAACGCCTCATCGGCGGACATAAACAAGGAGGTGAATCGTCATGAGCCAGACCCGCTACAAAGACCGCGGTGAATTGAAATGGATCCCGTTCCTCATGCCCGAGCACGTGGCGCTGCTAAAGAAATATTACGCCCACGTCCAAAAGATCGAGCTGCCTGACTTGGATGAGCAGCTCCTCTACTTATGGCAGACCGAGCTCGAACGCGCCATCCGTGAAGGCGACGCCGTCGAGCTGACGCTGTTCGACAACGGCATGACCCATACGGTGCGCGGCTACGTCCACGCCATCTATTATGCCGAGCGTGAAGTCGAGCTGTTCGACACGGACGTGCGTCGCATCCCGTTCGGTCAGATTCTGTCCGTCCGTTAAGACGCGTCAATCGCTTCCTGCGTCGTTTCGAACGTGTCGACGTGGTCGAGCACGCCATAATGCGTGAGCGTCTGGCGCACGGGTGCCGACAAGTGCGCGAAGACGACACGACGGTCGGCCGCTTTCAACTCTCGGACGACGCGGCGAATCTCTTCAACGGCCGTCACGTCGATGACCGGACAGCGGTGGAAGTTGAAGATGAACACGTCAGGCTCGTCATGGATATGATGCAACACGTGCTCGAACATCTCGATCGCCCCGAAGAAGAGCGGTCCTTCGACGCTGAAGACGACCTGGCCGTCGCGCGTCACGTACCGTTCCGTCTGTTCGCGGACGTCGATCGTATCGGCCATCCGTTTCGCGAACAAGGCGAGCGCACAGATGACCCCGACCTCGACGGCGACGACGAGATCGACGAAGACGGTCAGTCCGAGCGTGATGAGCAGGACGAGCGACTCGGCCGACCGATGCCGTAGCATCTCGAAGACGTGGTGCCGCTCCGACATGTTCCAAGCGACGCGCATCAAGATCGGGGCGAGCGCGGCCAGTGGGACGTAGCTCGCGAGCGGTGCCAACACGAGCACGGCGAGGAGCACCGTCAACCCGTGGATGACGCCGGAGCGGCGGCTGACGGCCCCGGCTTGAATGTTCGTCGCCGTCCGGGCGATGGCGCCGGTCGCCGGAATCCCGCCGAAGAACGGGACGACGACGTTGGCGAGCCCTTGCCCGAACAGTTCCTTGTCCGGGTTCATCTTCGTGCCGGCCATGCCGTCCGCGACTGCACCTGACAATAGCGACTCGAGCGCCCCGAGGAAGGCGATGGCGAACGCCGATGGCATGAGCGTCGCAATCAAATCGAGGTCGATCGCGAGCCAGTTGAACTCCGGCAGTCCGCTCGGGATGCCGCCATAGGCGCTGCCGATCGTCGCGACTTCTCCTGGGATGACGAGGCTGACGAACGTCGGCACGAGCATCGCCATCAAGAGAAGCGGCAATTTTACAGGCAGTTTCGGCACGAGCCAGAGCGTCAAGAAACCGATGGCGGCAATGAAGACAGGCCATAAACTCGCTTCATGTAACGACGTCACGAGCGTTAATAAGTTCTCGTGGAAGTGCGGTGCCTTCTCGAACGTGATGCCGAACAGTTCGTCGAGCTGGTCGACGAAGATGACGACGGCGATCCCGGCCGTGAACCCGATCGTGACAGCCCGCGGCATGAAGCGGATGAGTCGTCCGACGCGGAGTACGCTCATGAGGAACAACAGGATCCCGGCGAGGAACGTCGTCACGAGCAATCCTTCATAGCCGTGCGCGAGCATGACGCCCGAGACGATCGGGATGAAGGCGCCGGTCGGTCCGGCGATTTGGAACGTCGAGCCCCCGAACAGGCTGACGAGGATCCCAGCGATGATGGCCGTGTACAGGCCGTACACCGGTCCGACACCTGAGGCGATCGCGAACGCCATCGCGAGCGGCACGGCGACGACCCCGACGGTGATCCCGGCCGAGATGTCTTTTTGCCATCCTTGGCGTGATGTCATGAAGTTGTCCATTCTTGCATTCCTTCTTTCCATTATGTCGAAAACGAGTTCAGTGTACGCCTGTCCCTGCCCTTTGTAAACGACTCCGGCGAAACGTTAACATAATCGACAAAACAAAGACGCATCGCGATGGATGCGTCTTCGTTAATTCGTCGGTGCTTCGACGACTTGGTCGCCCTCGTCCGCATCTTCCCCAAGCAGACGGACGTGACGGCCGAACAGCCACATGACGACGAGGTGGGCTTTCGCCTGCGTCTTCGTATAGAACCACCATGGCAGCGCCGGCACGAACTCGTGGATGGCGACGAGCCCTTCTTCTGACTCCGGGAGCCGTCTGAACTCGAGCCGGCCTGTCTTGTCATCCTCACTCAACTTCGCGAACATGCCGCCGTCGATGGAATAGGACGCCATGTCGTCCGTCGCCTCGTCTTCGAGCGACAGATGGAGTGCGACGAGTGACGGACGGAGGAGCGCGATTTCCCAGTCATCGTCTTCTTTCGTCGTCTGGATGAGCGGATACGCGAGCCGGCCGAGCCACTCGAAATACGTGTCGGCCATCCATAGCGCCGATTTGTTCTCTGGCAGACCGAACCGTTGAATCGAGCGGACGGTATACTGTTGCGGCGCTTTTTTCTTCTTGCCGCCACCTGACTTCTGTTTCTCTTCTTCCTCGAGCGCGTGCTCGACCGCTTCCTTGAACGGGATTTCCCCTTGCTTGACGCCGGTCGTGTCTTTCGCGACCATGGCGTGGCCCATGCTCTCGACGAGCGGATAGACGGTGTCTTTCGGTTCACCCGTCACGGCCATGACCCACAATCGCGACAGTTTGATCGTCGGGAACGGGAAGTCGATCATGACGCGACGTTTGCCCATGACGTCAGCCGTATCTTCAATCATCTTGCGATACGTCATCACTTCCGGTCCACCGATATCGATATGATGGTCGTACAGCGCCTCGGCCCCGACGACCGAGATGAGTGCTTGGACGGCTTCACGCAAATCGATCGGATGCGTCTCCGTCTTCGTCCAGTTCGGAAGAATCATGACCGGCAAGCGTTTGACGAGCTTCGCGAGAATCGGGAACGACGAACCTTCTGGACCGATGATGAGCCCGGCTCGAATCGTCGTCACCGGCACGCCTTGACCGCCGAGAATCCGTTCGACTTCGAGCCGGCTCTTCAAGTGACGTGACAACGTCTTCGACTCTTTCGGAATGATGCCGCTCAAGTAGACGATTTGTTCGATGTCGTTCGCTTTCGTCGCCCGGGCGAAGTTGTCGGCGATGAGCGCGTCCATGTCTTCGAACGTCGCTTGCGTCAATCCGCCGTCCGGAATCATCGAGTGGACGAGGAACATGGCGTAGTCTGCTCCCTCGCACGCCTCACGTGTCTGTTCATATGAGAACAAGTCGCACGACCGCCACGTGATGTGGTCCTCGTCTTCTTTATTCTTCGTCGAGCGGGACAAGGCGATAATGTCATATTCTTCTTTTAAATGGTCCATCACGTTCGAGCCGATATAGCCGCTCGCGCCCGCGATGACGATGGTTTTCCGCATAGTGGTCACTCTCCCCTTCATTTGCACATAGAGGTAATGTACCCGTCTTTGACTAGGATTAAATCAGTCCCGCGCACTACAGTATGTATTGGAAAAATTATGTAAAATTAACTCAACTACAGGCAAAGGAGGAATGGCTATGGGGTTTTGGTATTTCTTGATGCTGTTGATCGGTGGAGGGCTCGTGATTCGCGGCCTATTCAAAAAGAACACGAACGGACTGATACGGTTCGGCACACTCGTCATCGGCGGTCTGTTGATCGCACTCGGCTTGTTCATGTTCCAAGACGGAAGTGATGCGATTGTTGCGGATTTATTTAACTTGTGGTGAGGATTTAGTCTACAAAATTAAGTTCATGGTGGGATTAAGGTTGAAATAGAAACAAGTCGAACTTAGTTAACACAGTCCGACTTGTTTCTATAATAAAAGTCCATTTGCTTTACATTTCATAAAGAAAAATGGATAGACTATGTTCTACTTTTAGTACTAATAACAATTTTTATACTATCAGACAAAATTATTACTCTCGTAGTCGCATGGTAGGACAATAGTTAATTAAATTTATAAGTATTTATAAATGTTAGCAATAGAAAAGATTAATCAACTTCTCCGTCATTTGTAGCAGGATCCCTAATAACTTCAATTGACCAACTTATTAACAAACAAAGTCCATTGTGTTCAATCCCCCATTTCCTACGCTCCTGCCCAACATATCCACCCCAGATAGAATATAGTTCATCATGTAGCCAACTCTTATGGTTATCTCTCCACAAACTAAAATCTAATCCGTTTTCAGAACCATGAGGAAATTCTTTTTCAAGCCAATCAATTACATCTTTCTTTTCAATGTGATCGTTAACCTCCTTAACACTAAATACCACCTTATTGTCTAAGAGATACGATAAATATTGTATAAGCGTAGTCACTATAGTAATTTTTCTCAAGGAAACCGCCCCCTAATAAATTTTAGATTAATAATAAAAAGATTATTTAAACCCTTCTATCTCAGTTAAATAACTAATTGCTTTAGCTGAGCTACTGAATCCCTTAATTTGTCCATATACGACTTTCGGCTCCGGAAAAACACTCATACCTAATACATCTTTTAAAAAGTCTAAATTAGAACTATCTCCATCAATAAGCTGATACATACTTATTGCAGGCATTGCTATTATAGAGAAACAAACTCCTAAATTACTCATGTATTTCCCCTTGGCATCTATTAACCTTTCTTTTGCGTCGACAATATAATTTTCGGGTGTCTTAGCATTTATACTATTGATTAATTCCAATGCCTTATGAAATTCATTTAAACTTCTTTTGTTTTGCGGGCTATTTCGAAATTCAATTATTCTTTCGATAGGTATATTATCAATATTTTTAGGCAAAGAGATTTCAATATTACTTTTCAATGTTTTTACATTTTCTAAATTCGACCTAAATTTCACATTCGGTTTACTATAAATCATACGATTTACTCTATCATATTCTATCTTCGCGTTTTTATCAGATATAGTTGAAATACTTCGATTACTTGAAATACTATTAGCCAATAAAGTCATATAAGCGTTTGCTAAATCGCTGTTTATTATTAATCCATTACTGGTTCTTTTAGCCCATTTATTTTCTAGTAAAACATCTTGAAAGTTATGAACCATTTTCCCAAAATAAATCTCCATGAACTCCGAATCTAGATTGCGCCAGTTATTGCTGTCATTATTTAAAAATGGATTTGTTTTTACCCTAGATATTAAATCTCCAATATCTGCAGTAGCTTCTTTTATTTCATCTGAGCTTGGAGAATGGGTTGAAAAAATATCAGTCTCTTTTAAAACGATCTCTTGATTTTTAGACAGAGGTATCTCAGAAGCATTACTAGGAACAATAGTCACAACATTACCTAAATATAAAAGTGCGAATTTTAACCATCTTTCATTTTCTATGTAAAAATTAGGGTAATATAATACTTCTTTCAACTTTTCAACCTCCCAATTCAAAATTTCCTATAGTAATTTGAATGTCAATTCTCTTTATCTACGGTTAATAAAGAACTCGCATTTTCCATTAAATATTCATTAATTTGAATAACTTTTTTATCATCATCTAAAACCTTACTATGAATTGATGCAATAATAATCTGATTTTCTGAAAAATCACTTTTTATAATATCAAACATCTTGTCGATATTTTCAGAATTCAGCTCTCTACCGGTTGGGGAGTCTAATACTATAGGCAAGCGGACATTCAAATAATTTTCTATAGACTTAACATAAGCCATCTTATAAGCAAAAACTAATTTGTGCAATACTGCTCCACTTAAAGATTTTAAATCAGAGGTAAATAGAAAATTAGAATTTGCATTAATATATTCAACCGCTTCAAGTCGAACCAAATAATCATTTATAGTCCTTTGAATTTTACTAATTAATTCATTGTTACTTAACGTAATTTCTTTTATGTCCTTTTCAATTTTTGATTTACTTTTTTTTAAATCATGAATTATTTTATCAACTCGAGTATAGTCGAAATTTAAAGAGAGGACGTTTTGATTAAATCTTTCAATTTCAGTTTGAACATTAAGTTGGGCACCGTACTCTTGAAGTTGAAAATGCATTTTTTTTATTTCTTGGTCTTTATTTGCAAGATTGATTTGTTCAATTTTCAATTGAGTTTCTAAATACTCTTGAGTTTCATGAAAATATAAAATAGTAGATTTCGAAACAGGAATAATTTCATCTGATAGAGAGTCAGGATTTTTAACGTATATTTTCATACTTTCAATATATTTCAAAAAACTTTCATTATCTTTAGCAGCTACTTTTATCGATTGAATTTCTTTTACAATTGCTTTTCTTTCAATCTCAAATTGACTTAATCGCGTATAAAGTTCTTCGCTACGATTCATATAAAGGTGTTTACTTTCAGAATTGCTAATTTGATTTTTATATTCTAGTATATTCTTCAAGTATTCATACTTTCTTATCTCTGCTTCAATACTATTTTTCTCTATACTCAGTTCAGAAACGTCTGTTGAAGACAAGCCTCTAATTAATTCATCAATATTAAACTGTATGTTTCCAATAACTTTGCCTCTATTTAATAAAGTCCATCCTTTCTCTTGATCAAAATAAATAGCACCAATGATATTCTTTAGGACTTCTCTGTTCTTACTCCCCCATACAAAACTCAACAATTCCAACTCTTGTTGAGGTACTATAAAATGTTTGAAGTCTATTTTATTTACAACTGTTTTTATTAAATTACCATCTCTTTCCATTTCAATAATGTCCGAGTTTCTTCGAAAAGATATTCTAGTTATACAATTATTAAAATTGAATTTCTTTGTTCCTGGAACGGGATAACCTAGGGAATAAAATAATAGTCTAGTTAAAGTTGACTTCCCTACACTATTTTTCGAACTATAGATTTGATTTTTCAGACAAAAATCAAATCTTTTGCGATTTCCTTTAACCTCTAATATCAAACTTATAAACTTCATAAGTTTGTTGCCTCCTTAATTTTTTCAATTTTAAATCGATCATAAATTATTAAATTTATAATGATTTTTATTAAATATTCTTCCACTTCTTTATTTTCACAATTAATTTCCTCTATAAAAATCGTCCACTTACTTTCTATAAATTGTGGAATGATTTTTTTGAGGGATTGTCCTAGAGTCGTATTTTCTAATCGATAAGTATTAAATTCACTCATTACCTTTGTAATTAATCCGAATTTATGAGTTTGCTTGTTGATGTATTCATTATATTTTTCCTGTATTTCGTTAGCACAACCTTGATCAAAATCCTCAAGTAAATTATCAGTAAGGTTTAAAGAACCTAAAACTATAATTGGCCAAACTATATCCTCTTTTTTTAAATTAACGTGTTTTATAGTAGAATTAGTAAAAAATTCTTTTTGTAAAAAATGTAGAATGTCTTCTCCTATATAGCTTCTGATATTATTTTTTTCTAAAAATCTATTTATTGTTTCAATCATAATTCTATATCTAGTGGGAAGATCAGCACCAAAATAAGGAATGGTTAAAAGTGAGAATTTATCTTTTCTAAATTTATCAATCACAAGTTTCTCCTTTTTAACTACACTATCAAAATGCTTATCGATAATTTCACTAGCGGTTTTTGGAAGCTCAGTGTAAGAGAATTTGGATAGTTTTCCAAAATAAATAGCAACTTTTTTATCTGATAGAGGATTATTTATATTACTTATATAAATTAATTCTGAATAATTTGTTTTATTAGTGGCGTTTATAAGTGTTTTAAATCCGCCTCTAAGTGACTTCAAAGTATTAGTATTAGGTTCAGGATTTTCTTGAGATTTCACCTGAGCAATAATCGGGGGTTTGTCTTTAAAATAAACTTCAATGTCGTCAATTTCTCCTTCAACTTTTAATTCAGTAAAAGATTTAATATGTTGAAAAGCAAGGTATATAGCAGCATTTGTTTGAAACTCCCATCCAAATGCAGAAGCTGAAGCATTAGTATCAAGATTTCGCTTTGACTCTTTCGCATCAATTGAAACTGAATTAGTGACTTTAGTCTCCACAATAATCACCTACCAATTTTATACTTTTCAGAATTAATTATACATCAAATCCCATTAAGAGCATACTGCCGCTATTCTTAGAATTGCATAGATAATAAAAACAGGATAGTCACATAAAGATAAGCTCTAGCCAAAAAATAATAGTGACGGCGTGAGTCGAACCCGCGTCCGAAGATATCGTTAACGCATACTTCTTCGTGTGTAGTTTATCGATTAAGTCTCAATATGATACTGTCGATAAACAGGCGTTGTCGAATCAAGGTAGATGACTCGTGATTCGTAGCCTAATTAAAAAGTCATGAACGGACTCATCCGGTTCAGATCACTCGTCATCGGAGGTCTGTTAATCGCACTCGGCTTGTTCATGTTCCAAGATGGCAGTGATGCGATTGTGGCGGATTTGTTTAACTTGTGGTGACGATAAACTGAACAAAACCACTTCCTGCTCGCAGAAAGTGGTTTTTCATTAGAACGATAGAATTAATGGGGTACCGTCATTAAGGATCTCTCCGTTTTTAGCGACGTAGTCGACATGAACTTCCGCACGGCGTAACATATCGCTCTCTTTTAGCGCTGTCATCCAAGTGCGGACGAGTGCCTCGTCCCCTGATGCTGGCTCCCGATGAATCGTCATCAGGATTGTCGGTACGACGTCAGCCGTTTTATAGGCAAACGGATTTGCTGCTGAGGCGTCTAGTTGTCGTACGGCTACCTCATCGTAAAAAACGTCGTACGTGACGTCGCTTCCAAACGCCGTCATGACCGAATCTTCGATGGCATCCGTCACGTCGTCTTCCCATTTCGATGCGAGAAACGTGTCGACGACTTCCCCTGTCGTCTCATCCGCATAGACGAAAAACTCGGTCCCTGTCACGGAATCAACTGCAGTCGCCGCGTATTCGAACGGGAAATTTCCCATGTTGTCGAACGTGACCTCTGTCGTCAATTCGGCATTGTCGAAACGCTCCGCTACATACGGCTCAGCGAGTTGGATTGCTTTTGCTTCTTCATCGGAATCGGACTGCATCGACTGATTGAACATAAAAGCGAGTCCTCCCATCCCTACGGCAAGCACCCCAATCGCAATTAATGTCCCTTTCCAAAAGCGCCTCACCTCGACACCTCTCCCAAACGCTTATTCATCGCAATCGAAGTTTGTTGGAATCCGAGGCGTGCATAAAATCGCTGAGCATCCGGATTTGAGCCAAATACACTCAGCCCAATCGAAGTCGCCCCTAGTTCTTGTGCTGCAACCGTCTCCAGTCGTTGCAATGCCGCCGTCGCATATCCGCGTCCGCGATAGGCTTCGTGCATCCAAACATGATAAATGAAGACACGTTTTGATTCTTCCTGAAAGGCGTACCATAAAATCCCGACTCGCGTCGCACCGTCCATCACATGGACGACTGTTTGTCCCTCAGTCGGTTGATTGTCTGGAAACAGGCTACGAATCAATTGCGTCGACTCTTCTTGCGCCAGTGTAGCAGGTAATTGATAATTGCGGGCGACGTCGTTCGCATAATCATCAATCAACCACGTCAAATAAGAAGTAAGTTCTCTTTCGTCCATCTTTTCAAAATGAATATTCATCATTGTTACCCTCACAATCTTCTTCTCTTCAGTTTATCATACAATTTATGGGAAAATTATCGGATTAAATACTCATCCAATCTCTGTATCCTTTTGGACGTGTTCTGAAAAAAATTATGTAAGAAGGAATAATCAAAAAATTAAAATGAATCGAACCTTACACATCAGGTTCGACTCATTTTAATTACTTCGGCATCCAATTGGCTTCAAACCCATTTTGCACCGCATAGTCATACAGGTGAATCAATTTCGTCTCTTTGTATGTCTCCATCTGCTCTGCCACTCGCAACTCATGGTTTCGTTCCACGAGCGCGTAAAGATAATCAACCTTCGCCATCCGATTGTTCTTGCTCGTATTACAAGTCGGACAAGCGAGGACAAAATTCCATAGAACATCATTCTGTATGTAAGACCACGGGATAAAATGGTCGACATGGATCTGTTTGAGCGACTTCATACAATAAAAACAGACGGAATGACCGTGGCTCAGCAAAATTTGTTTGAACTCGTCGAGCGATTGACGAGCCGAGACGAATTCGATTTTGTTCAAGATTCGCTCCATCGCTTCGCGTGTATTGTATTTTTCCAGAAAGACGGCGAGTTGATAATTCGTAACATTCATCAATACCCGTTTATATTTCTCAAAAAAGATGACGTAGCTTGGCACAAGTTTGACCCACTCTTCTTTCCGATTGAATGAATAGACGGTCCCCTCGAACGAGGTATAGAACGATCCGTACACGTACTTCTTATAGAACTGATTCACGTTTCGAATCAATTGTTGTTGCTGCTGAACCGGCAGACGATCAAAGTTCCAAGTGGACGGAACTTCATGTGTCGCTTGAAACGTGAGCATCGTTTTTTCGACCGAGCTCAATTTCTCAAGTTGATTCACTTGTCGCAATCCGTGTTTCACAATCAAATTCCAATACATCTTCGTCACGTGTCTTGAAATTTGCTCGAACGTCACTACACCAGAATCACTTAGTTCGGTCGTGCATTCGAGCAACGCCTTCATAAGCATATGCTTGTACGTCGTCGTATGTGTCGCATTCATTAAAAATTGTTGTGTATAGCGCCATAAGTCAGTTTCTGTTAAGTAGATGTCTTTTGCCTCAGCAACACGTAAATCCCACCCCAATGACCTCACCCCCACTCATTCGTTACATCATCGATTATAACGAATGAGGAACAAGAACGGATCAAGGTGAATCAAACAGGAGCCGAAAACTCTTTTTTGATTTGTTCTATATCGATATTTGTTTTTTCATGGATATAATGGACTAACGTATCATACTGTTCGACAGTATTTAGCTTTTTAAATTTCTCAACATCTCCTTCAAAGCCTTTAAAGTACTCGCTTTGATATTCAGGATTGTTAAAGAGCTTTAGATATTCCATATAATCTCTCACGGTCATCTGGCTCACGATTTGAGACAAGATTGCATCCCACTCTTTTATCCGACTCTCATGAATCTGTTTTTTGATGACGATGTCCTGCGCCTGCTCGAATTTGATTTGTTGAATGCATTGCTCCACTTCTAACTTGTACTGGAACAATTCGTCTCGATTTTGAGTGTTTAATGCAGGAACAACCTCTGTTAAATAATATTGATATCTCTTCTTTCGAGGATGCATGATTTTGTCTTTTGGTTTTTTAGGATTCGATTCTTTATTCGAACGATTTTTAAGTCGTTCCGTTACACCAAATGCACCAATTGCTCCAACAATTTCTTTTTTATGTTCAAGTGCAAACTTTCCTACTGCCGGACCATACTTCTTGACTCCTTTTATAATTAATTCCGTAGATTTTTTTGACATGATGATTCCTCCTATGATGGTTATATATTTTCGTGACAATTTTTAAAATAGCTCATAGTTTATATTCAACAAAGTAATATTCAATCCTTTGACACCATTCAAAAAACCAAATAATGGAACCGTACGTTCACAAAGAAAGGATTATTGAGCAATCACTCAATAATCCTTTTTTGCTATAACGCCTCTTGATCACTCACCAGCTTGTTTCTTCTCTTTTTGCTTTTGCAAATATGCTTCTCGAAGCTGATTGATCTTCTCTTTTTTGTTCGAAACAGCTGGTTTTTTACCGTCTTGATACTTGGCAGCAGCCACTTTACTTTTCGTATCTAACTGATATTTTCCCATTTGATTCACCTGCTTTCATTTCATTGTGATTGAGTTGCTCCGCTAACATCAAAAGACCTTCTAATCTCAATGAAATTAGAAGGTCTTCATTAAAAATCATTGATGACAGTCGTTGCAGACTGCTAAAAAATGGAGACGGCGGGAGTCGAACCCGCGTCCGAAGGCATCGTAACGTATGCTTCTACGTGTGTAGTTTATCTATTGGATCTCAATGTGACACTGCCGATAAACAGGCGTTGTCGCATCCAGTCTGATTCATCTCTTCTTCGCGCCCTCAGACGGCGAGGTTGAAGCGTAGCTTGCTTAGTTTGAGACCCTGATAATCATCCACACAAGCGATGGATGTCAGGATCCGCAGGGCACTTAGGCTGCTGCGAGTTGTGTGTTAGTTTTGCCAGTTATAGGCGTTTGCGTTTTAACGAGGCCGACCCCTCGACACGCCACATACGACCGACCTACCCCCGTCGAATCCATAACGTCCCCGAGGTGGTAATTGGTACTACAACAACTATACCACAATCAGGTCTCGCTGTCAGTATTTTTGCCGGTCCCGGAGAGCCCGGTCGACATCGCGCTTCGCATCTTTCTTCTTCAAGTCGTCGCGCTTATCATACTTCTTCTTCCCGCGCCCGATGCCGAGAAGACATTTGGCGAAGCCGTTCTTCAGATACACCTTGAGCGGGATGATCGTATATCCGTCACGCCCTTGCGCGCCGATGAGCTGATTAATTTGCTTCTTATGCAACAATAGCTTTCGGACACGAAGCGGCTCGTGGTTGAACCGGTTCCCTTGCTCGAACGGGCTGATATGACAGTTATGAAGCGTCGCCTCGCCACCATCAAAGCGGACATACGCGTCGGCGATGTTGATCTTTGACTGGCGCACCGATTTAATCTCGGTCCCCGTCAACACCATGCCGGCTTCAATCGTATCTTCGATCGCATAATCGAAGGACGCTTTTCGGTTTTGCGCGAGCGCGTTCGAATCTTTCTTCTTGGCCATAGACATTCAGTCCTTTACTTCAATATAGAGGAGGGGTCGCCCCCTCCCGTCAGCGACGCTTCTTCGCTCCGCGTTTGGCGTCGCCTTTACGTTTTTGACCGTCTTTCTTCTTCAAGTCGAGCGCCGACCGTCCTTGCGACGTCTTCGGCTTCTCGCCTGGTTTCGACGGTTTCCCGGCTTGGCCCGGTTTCCCTGGTTTGCCCGGCTTGCCGCGCTTCGGACGTTTGTCGTCACGGCCGCGGCCTTTTTTGTCATCCTTCTTCGGACGACCTTCCGTCGCTTTAATCGTCGTCGGTTGGCGACGGCGCGACTGTTCCCGCTTCGGCATGCCGACGACGGTGAAGTCGATCGTGCGCTCGTCCAAGTTGACGGCGTCGACCTTGACGCGCACCGCGTCACCGATCCGGAACTGACGTTTCGTCCGCTCACCGATCAAGAGGAGTTGCGACTCGTCGAAGTGGTAGTAGTCATCCATCGACTGGAGACGGACGAGACCTTCAATCGTGTTCGGGAGCTCGATGAACATCCCGAAGTTCGTGACGCCGCTGACGACACCGTCGAACTCTTCACCGAGACGTGATTCCATGTACTCGGCTTTCTTCAAGGCTTGCGTCTCGCGCTCGGCATCGACCGAACGACGCTCGCGTTTCGACGCCTGTTCGGCGATCGAACCGAGACGGTCCTCGTACTTGGCGATCGTCTTCTCGGACACGTCGCCGTTGAAAGCATACGTGCGCATGAGACGGTGGACGATCAAGTCCGGGTAGCGACGGATCGGCGACGTGAAGTGCGTATAGAAGTCGGTCGCCAGGCCGAAGTGGCCGAGCGAGACGTCATCGTACTTCGCCTGTTGCATCGAACGGAGCATGATCGTGCTGATGACCGGTTCTTCCGGTTCACCTGAGATTGCCTTCAAAATCTTCTGAAGCGTCTTCGGTTCGACCTTCTGGCCTTTGAACCGCTCGATGTGAACGCCGAAGTTCGCGACGAAGTCGAAGAAGAAATCGAGCTTGTCCGGTTTCGGGTTATCGTGCACACGATAGATGAACGGCACGTCCATCTTATGGAAGTGTTCGGCGACCGTCTCGTTGGCCGCGAGCATGAACTCTTCAATCAACTTCTCGGCGACCGAGCGTGGACGCAAGACGATGTCGGCCGGTTTGCCTTCTTCGTCGACGACGACTTTCGCTTCGGCGAAATCGAAGTTGATGGCACCGCGTGAGTTACGGCGCTTGCGCAGCACTTCTGCGAGCTCAGCCATCAGGTCGAACAACGGGATGTACGGCTCGTACCGTTCGAGCGTCGCTTCGTCATCGCGTTCGATGATCTCGCGGACGTTCGTATACGTCATCCGCTCTGTCGTCTTGATGACACTCGGGAACAGCTCATGGTTGACGACCTTCCCGTTTTGCGGGGAGATCTCCATGACGCAGCTGAGCGTCAACCGGTTGACGTGCGGGTTGAGCGAACAGATTCCGTTCGAGAGACGGTGTGGCAACATCGGGATGACGCGGTCGACGAGATACACACTCGTCCCCCGTTCGAACGCCTCGACGTCGAGCGGTGAGCCTTCCGTCACGTAGTGTGACACGTCGGCGATATGGACGCCGAGCTCATAGTTGCCGTTGTCGAGTTTCTTGACGTGGACGGCATCGTCCAAATCTTTCGCGTCTTCGCCGTCAATCGTGAAGATCGTCTCGTTACGAAGGTCGACACGGCCCATGAAGTCTTTCTCGTCGGCCTCGTCCGGTACGGCGTTCGCCTGGTCGATGACATCTTCCGGGAACTCCGTCGGGATGCCATGCTTATAGACGATCGACAAGATGTCGACGCCCGGGTCGTTCTTGTGTCCGATGATGCGGACGACGTCACACGCTCCGGCGAAACGTCCGTCCGGATATTTCGTGATGCGGACGACGACTTTATGGCCATCGACGGCACCGAGCGATTTGTCCGGGTTGACGACCGGCCAGAAGTTGATGCGCTTGTCATCCGGCTCGATAAAGGCGAACTGGTCGAGGCGTCCGCTCGGGAGCGTATACGTCCCGACGAACTCCGACAAGCCACGCTTCAAGACTTTGAGGAGCACGCCCTCGGTCTTGCCGCGGTTGTCCTCGCGTTTTTTGACGAGGATCGTGTCGCCGTGGTAGACGTCTTTCAATTGGTCGGGCGGAAGGAACACGTCCTCCGTCTCGCCTTCGACCGATAAGAAGCCGAAGCCGCGTTGGTGAATCGAGATGATTCCCGCTGCTTGGCCGAGCACGGCGAGCGTCCCGTAACGGTTCGTCCGTGTGCGGCCGATTAAGCCCTCTTCTTCGAGGGTGTTCAAGGTGCGGATGAGCTCTTTAAAGGCATCCGTCGACTCGAGCGCAAGACGCTCGGTCAATTGGTCCACCGTCAGTGCTTTATCACTGGCTTGGATGATTTCTAGTAGTTGGTCACGTAAATTCAACGTGACACCTCCTTTTTCACACTGACCAGTCTAACGTTTCGAGAAAATCGAGCACGTCCTGGTGCAGTTTCTCTTTTTCCTTATCGAGCGTGATCACATGTCCCGACTCCTCGTACATGAGCAGTTCTTTTTGGAACGCGTTGATCGCCTCGTAAATTTCGTGTGCAGATTCAGGATCGACCATTTGATCTTTCGCCCCTTGGACGACGAGCGCCGGGACGAAAATATCTTCGAGTTTTGTCGTCGTGTCACGGACGAAGGCACGGAGGTCCTTGAGCGTCGGCATCGGTTTGAAGTCCGCCATCTCCTGTTCGATCTGTTCAGGTGATTTGTCTTCTCGAGATTTATATTCTCGAGCGTAGGCTTTGACTCCTTTGTATAACCGATCTTCGGCATCGATTCCGGTCGGGGCGCACATCGGGATGACGCCTTTGACGTTTTCCTGTGAAGCGAGGCGAAGCGACATGACGCCGCCGAGCGAGAGGCCACAGACAGCAATCTCCTCATAGCCTTTCTCTTTCAACGACTGGTAGGCGTTCAAGACGTCCTCCCACCAGTCCGCCGGTCCGTATTGAAGCAATTCTTCCGGCGGGACGGCATGGCCCCGGTACTGGGGACCCATACACGTATAGCCTTCTTTTTGCAGGAAACGACCGAGCATGCGGACATCCGCGCTCGATCCGGTAAAGCCATGTAACATCAACACGGCACGTGGTCCGCCTTCAAAGAAGAACGGTTTCGGTGCTGTAATCTTCATTGCTAACGTCATCTCCTCATACAATCCATTATTCCCAAAAAATAATTGAAAAAAACAAAAGCCGACCGCCTCACGTAAAAATCGAGAACGATCAGCCTTTCATCATAATGATGCGACTAGTAATCCTAAAATGAAAAACAATGTGCCTAGTACAGCTGCAGTTCGGTTCAAAACAGCGTCGAAGCCGCGCGCTTTCTGGCGGCCGAACAACTGCTCCGCGCCACCTGCAATCGCCCCAAGACCTTGCGACCGACCTGACATGAGCAGTACGACGACAATCAATAAAACAGCCACGACGAGTAGGCTGATTGTAGCGATCGTTTGCATAGTAGTCAGTTCCTCCTTCTTTTTACACGCTTCTTATTATATAGAAGTTGGCATCAAAACACCAGCTTTCAAATTATCGGGACGGGTAGCTGAACCCTTCCCCGATGACCTCTTTCACTTGGTGGATGACGACGAAGGCACGTGGGTCTGTCACTTCGACGATTTTCTTGAGCGGGCCGACTTGGCGCTTGTCGACGATCATATACAACATGTTCTTATCCTGCTTCGTATAGTAGCCGTGACCGTGGATAATCGTCGCCGAGCGGCCGAGCGTCTCCGTCAACACGACGGCGAGCTCTTCTTGCTTGTCGCTGATGATCGTGACGGCCTTGCGGATGTTGAGCCCTTCGGCGACGAGGTCGATGACCCACGAGCCGATGATGATGGCGATCAACGTATAGAGCACGACTTGCTCCCCGAGGATAAAGCCCGACGCCCCGACGACGATCGCATCGATGATGAACATCGACACGGCGACGCTCATGTGCAAGTACCGCTCCATGAGGCGGGCGATGATGACCCCGCCT
Source organism: Exiguobacterium mexicanum (assembly GCF_005960665.1). Taxonomy (GTDB): domain Bacteria; phylum Bacillota; class Bacilli; order Exiguobacteriales; family Exiguobacteriaceae; genus Exiguobacterium; species Exiguobacterium mexicanum_A. The sequence goes on along the minus strand of NZ_CP040676.1, from coordinate 749,656 downwards.
CCGGTCGTCCCGCCGACACGGAGCACCATACCGATGCCGACACCAATCATGATCCCAGCGTACACGGCCGCGAGCAGTTTGTCCTCGGCCGGGCTGCCCCAGTCATGGGTCAAGCTGAGGAAGAACGACGTCGCGATGACCGCGACGACCGAATAGACCATCGTCCGGCGGTCGAGCAGCTTATAGCCGACGATGAATAAAATCCCGTTCCCGATAATCGACGTGACCCCGAGGTCCCAGCCGAACAAGTAGTACAGGATGATGGTGACCCCGAGCAGGCCGCCTTCCGAGAAATCGTTCGGGACGGTGAAGTAGTTCACCCCGAACGCGAGAATGAATGAGCCGGCGACGATCCAGGCGATATCCATCAAGGAAATCGATTGGAGCTTCTTCCAGACTTGTTGACGCAATAGATGTTGTTGCTGACGTTTCATCATTTGTCCCCCTTCCATATAAAAAAGACCGCGGCACAAAGCCGCAGTCTAAGTCTTACTGTTGAACTGGCTTTGGCGCACCGTCTTTCATAATCGGCAACTTGCGGTCCACGACGTTCGTGTAGACGTTCAAGAGTGCCTCTTTTTCCAAATCCCAGTTATATTGCTCACGCGCCGTCTTCGTGTTTTCTTTGACACGGGCGTAGAGTGCTTGGTCGTCGAGCAGGCGGTTGACGCCTTCGGCGATTGATTGTGGGTCGTGCGAATCGACGACGACACCGACATCGTTACCGGCGACGACCCGTTCGATTTCCGGGAAGTCACATGACACGACCGGTACTTCGGCCATCAAATATTCGAACAGTTTGTTCGATGACGCTGAATAGTGGTTGAAGCAGACGTTGTTCAACACTTGGAAACCGAGATACGCGTTCATCGTATAGTACGGTAACGCCTCGACCGGTACTTTGTCAATCATCTTGACGCGGTCGCTGACGCCTTCGTCCTCAATCATCTGTTTGATCACCGGCTTGAGCTTCCCGTCCCCGATCATGACGAGCGTCCCTTCCTTGAAGTCCTTGACGGCGAGGATAAGCTGCTCGAGTCCGCGGCCGGCTTGGATGCCGCCTTGATACAAGAGGATTTTCTCATCTTTCGGCAAGTCGAGGAGCGCATGCAAGTCTTTGCGGAGCGTGAAGTCGAGCGGACGATAGAACGGATAGTTGTGGAGCACGTACGGATAGAAGCCGTACAACTCTTCGTTATGCGCCGCGCGCGTATGGTTTTCGACCATCATCGAGTCGACGTAAGGCAAGAGCCAGCCTTCGAGGTTACTTTGAATATAGCCGTAACCGGTCCGGTCCGTCTGGACTTCGTGCGAGTCGTAGACGATTTTGCCTTTGTTGACGATTTTCCCGGCGATCAACGCCTGCGGGAGCGTGTTCAAGTCGTTGGCGTGATAGAAATCGTACGACTTCTTCGTCGAAGTGAACACCATCTCGAGCATCGCGCTCGCATTGACGATGTTTTTACGCACCGGTGGGAACAAAATCGCACCCGCTGCCGCACCGAGTCCGATCATCGTCAGTGGTGCGAGGACGAGCAGTCCCGCGCCGACGAGTCCGGCACCGAGTTGACGCGTTTTCTTCGCGCTGACCCATGTGCGGACCGACTTGAGCGCCTTCATCCCGTTGGCGAGAATCGACGGCTGACGTTTGACGCGGATGACGCGGAACCCTTCTGGACGCATCTCCTCTTTCGGGAGCGACGGATTTTTCGGGTCTTGGAGCGCAATCAAATCGACTTCATAGCCCGCTTCGGCGAGTGCCGAGCATTCGCGCAAGACGCGCGCATCATTCGTAAAATGGTTCCATACAAACATACATACTGACTTCATCGTGTTTCCTCCATCGTTACTTTTTCTACCACGTCTTCGAGGACGTGTATATTGTTTTCCCAACACAGATTGTCTTTCACATAACGGATCCCGTTCACGCCGTACTTCTCGCGCAAGTCGGGACGTTCGAGCAGCTTCCGGAGCATGAGCTCGATCTCGTTGATGTCACGCTTCCGTGACACGTAACCGACCTCGGCCGCTTCGATGACATTCGCCGCATGGCCTGACACCGCCGCGACGATCGGTTTGCCGACCGCCATATAATCGATCAGTTTGCCCGGGATGACCGTATCGAACACTTCTTGCTCGATCAAGCTGACGAACGCGACGTCCGCGTTCTTGATGGCTTGGAATGCCTCCGTCCGAGGCATCGCCTCGAGGAAGAGGAAGTTCTTGAAACCGCGGGCTTTAATCATGTCTTTCAATTCGTTCTTCCGGTACCCGTAGCCGATCAACTTGAAATGCACGCGCGGCTCGTCACGGAATCGTTCTGCAAGCTCGAGCAAGAGCGATACGTCTTGGGCGAGGCCCATGTTCCCGGCGTACAGAATCTCCATCCGGTCGTCCTCAGGGACGGTCCGCTCGAGGTTGCGCTCGCTCTCTCGAATCGAGTTCGGCATATAGTGAATCATGTCGTTGTCGACGCCACGTTGGCGCAGATAGCTGCGGAACCCTTCCGAGTTGATGATGATTTCATCGGCCGATTTGTAAAGACGCTTCTCGAACCAGAACGCCGGGGCGAGCATCCAGTCGTGTTTGAACACGCCGACGCCTTTCACCGACTCCGGCCAGAGGTCACGCACGTCCAAGATGAACGGGACGCCGTACTTGCGTTTCGCATACACGCCGACGAACGCCATAAAAAAAGACGGGGTCGTCGCAAAGACGACATCCGGTTTCGAGTCGAGCTTTTGGACGGCGGCGACGCCTTTGATCATCTGTTCCAAAAACAAAGCGAGCCGGCTCACCATGTTCGACGTATGTTTGCGCTTCTTCGTGATGAGCCGCTTGATGAACGGCTGATTGTTGAGCGCCTTGTCGTTCCAGAAGCGATCGTCTTTATACAAGTTGAAGTTCGGATACGATGGGGCGGCCGTGATGACCTCCACTTCGTATCCGCGTTCCTTCATGAGATGCGTGATATTTTGCATCCGGTTGCCGGCACTGCCGATCTCCGGATAATAGTTTTGACAGACCATTAACATTGTTTTCAAAAATAACACACCTTACTGTTGTTCGAGTTCGTCCACGAAGCGCTTCAAGAGCGTGCGGACGTTGGCTTTTAAATTTGGGTCGCAGAGCGCATGGGCAATCGTCGCTTCGATGAAGCCGATCGGTTCCCCGACGTCATAGCGACGCCCGTCAAATTCATAGGCGAAGACGGTCTCCACCTCGTTCAAGCGGGCGATGGCGTCCGTCAATTGGATTTCGCCTCCCGTCCCGACTTCTTGCGCCGACAACGCCTCAAAGACGTCCGGCGTCAAAATGTAACGGCCGAGGATGGCGAGGTTCGATGGGGCTTCACCGACGGCCGGTTTCTCAACGAACGTCCGGACCGGGATGAGCTTTCCTTCGACGGCAAGCGGGTCAATTATACCATATCGATTCGTCATTTCATACGGGACGCGTTGCACCCCGATGATCGAGCGCTCATACTGCTCGTACTGGTCGATCAATTGCTTCGTCGCCGGCACGTCCGCCTCGATGATATCGTCCCCGAGCAGGACCGCGAACGGTTCGTCGCCGATGAACTTCCGGGCACACCAAATCGCGTGGCCGAGCCCTTTTGGTTCCTGTTGCCGTATGTAGTGGATGTTGGCGAGGTTCGACGAGTGGCGCACCGACTCGAGGAGCTCGGTCTTGCCTTTTGACTCGAGGTTCTGTTCAAGCTCGATGGCTCGGTCGAAATGGTCCTCGATGGCGCGCTTGTTCTTCCCGGTCACGATAATGATGTCCTCGATGCCGGAAGCGACGGCTTCTTCCACGATGAATTGAATCGTCGGTTTGTTGACGATCGGGAGCATCTCTTTTGGCATCGCCTTCGTCGCCGGCAAGAAGCGGGTACCGAGCCCGGCGGCCGGGATGATGGCTTTCCGTACGCGTGTCATGGACGTCTCTCCTTTTTGTAGTCTGTATCTGATTATACCCAATTTTCAAGCGTTCACGCACTCAAAAAAAACGGCCGTGACGCACGTCACGACCATTTCCGGTCTTCCATATACTTGTACAGGAAGTAACCACCGACACCGAGCGCAATGAGAAGAAGGAGAAAACCGCTGATCATCATGACGAACGCCTCCTTTCACCTACACTAGTCTATTCCCGGAAACGGAGCAGAATATACTATCCGCCCTGGCGGCACCGATGCTTTCTGCAGGCAATCTACGGTGCCGCTTGGACGGAATCAGACGGTGGGCGACTCCTTGGGGAGAGTGATGCAAGGATGACCCCGTAAAGCGCGCGTGCGCTGCGGAGGCATCCGCATCACCCCAGGAAAGCGTCCCGCCGTCTGATGAAGATAATCAAAACCACAAAAAAACAGGCCCGCACGAGGCGGACCTGAAAACAATCAATTATTTTTTGAGGTTGTAGAACGACTTGATGCCGTCGTATTTCGCTACATCGCCGAGCATGTCTTCGATGCGGAGAAGTTGGTTGTACTTCGCAATACGGTCTGTACGCGAAAGTGAACCAGTTTTGATTTGACCAGCGTTTGTTGCAACCGCGATGTCCGCGATTGTTGCGTCTTCTGTTTCACCAGAACGGTGTGAGACAACTGCTGTGTAACCAGCTTTTTTAGCCATTTCGATCGCGTCAAATGTTTCTGTGAGCGTACCGATTTGGTTAACTTTGATGAGGATCGAGTTCGCGATACCTTTTTCGATTCCTTCAGCCAATTTCGCTGTGTTCGTTACGAAGAGGTCATCCCCAACGAGTTGAACTTTGTTACCGATTTTCTCAGTAAGCAATTTGTGGCCATCCCAGTCGTTTTCATCGCAACCATCTTCGATTGAGAGGATTGGGTACTTGTCAACGAGTTCTGCGTAGAAGTCTACGAGTTCTGCAGTTGTAAGTGATTTGCCTTCGCCAGCGAGTTCGTACTTGCCAGTCGACTTGTCATAGAACTCAGAAGATGCAACGTCCATTGCGAGGTAGACGTCTTCACCTGGTTTGTAACCAGCTTTTTCGATCGCTTCAAGGATAACAGTGATCGCTTCTTCGTTTGACTTAAGGTTTGGTGCGAAACCACCTTCGTCACCGACTGCTGTGTTAAGACCCATACCAGAAAGAACTGATTTGAGGGCGTGGAATACTTCAGCACCCATACGGAGCGCTTCACGGAACGTTGGCGCACCAACAGGCATGATCATGAACTCTTGGAAGTCAACGTTGTTGTCCGCGTGCGAGCCACCGTTGATGATGTTCATCATTGGTGTTGGAAGTGTCTTCGCGTTGAATCCACCGAGATACGTGTAAAGTGGAAGACCGAGCTCATCAGCTGCTGCGTGAGCTGCTGCCATTGAGACACCAAGGATTGCGTTTGCGCCGAGCTTCGCTTTGTTTGGTGTGCCATCAAGTTCGATCATTTTAGCGTCGATTGCATTTTGGTCGAAAACATCGTAGCCGATGAGTTCAGGTGCGATTGTGTCGTTTACGTTCGCAACGGCTTTGAGTACACCTTTACCAAGGTAGCGTGACTTGTCGCCATCACGGAGTTCAACTGCTTCGTGCTCACCAGTTGATGCGCCTGATGGGACGAGGGCACGGCCGAAACCACCGTCTTCTGTGAAGACTTCTACTTCTACTGATGGGTTACCACGTGAATCCAAAATTTCGCGTGCGTAAATTTCTGTAATCATTGACATATTGATTCGCTCCCTTTTATTTGGAAAGTTTTTTGAGTTACTTCGTGACGATTGATGTGCCGGTCATTTCTGCCGGTTGCTCTCCACCAAGCAGGTGAAGGAGCGTCGGGGCGAGGTCGCATAAAGCGCCTTCTAGAACTGGTTTCAGTTCCACCCCTTCTTTCGTGACGATACATGGTACTGGTTCCGTCGTGTGGGCCGTCATCGGTGAGCCGTCCGGGTTCGTGACAAGGTCAGCGTTCCCGTGGTCCGCCGTGATGATCGCCGCGCCGCCTTTAGCAATGAGTGCGTCCACTACTTTACCGAGGCATTCGTCGACGACTTCGACAGCTTTCTTCGTCGGTTCGAGCATACCGGAATGGCCGACCATGTCCGGGTTCGCGTAGTTGATGATATACGCGTCATACGTGTCCGATTCGATGCGTTCGAGAAGACCTTCCGTGAGCTCGTATGCGCTCATTTCCGGCTTCAAGTCGTACGTCGCCACTTTCGGTGACGGTACGAGGAAACGATCTTCATCTTCGAACGGTGTTTCTTGTTGTCCGTTCAAGAAGAACGTGACGTGCGGGTATTTCTCAGTTTCCGCAGCGCGGAGCTGTTTGTACCCTTGCGCGGCGAGAGTCTCACCGAGCGTGTTTTTCAAATCTTCTGGTGGGAAGACGATGTCCGTGTCGATTTCATCCGAGAATTTCGTCATCGAGACGAGCAAGATGTTCTCTGGATGTGTGTTCGAAAGTTTGAAGCCTTTGAAGCCGGTCTTCTCTTTGAACACTTTCGCAAGTTCAATCGCCCGGTCCGGACGGAAGTTGAAGAACATGATCGCGTCGTTATCTTTGATCGTCGCGACCGGTTGTCCATCTTTCTCGATGACCGTCGGTAAGACGAATTCATCCGTCAAGCCGTCTGCGTACGACTGTTTAAGCACGTCGACCGCATTCGTGCCGACTTCGCCTTTCGCGTTGACGAGCACGTCGTATACTTTCTCGACGCGTTCCCAACGGTTATCGCGGTCCATGGCATAGTAGCGTCCAGACACGCTAGCGACTTGACCGAGTCCGAGTTCAGCGAGCTTCGCTTCCGTCTGTTCGAGGAAGCCAGCGCCTGATTTCGGATCACAGTCACGGCCGTCCGTGAAAGCGTGAATGTATACTTTTTCGATACCATGAAGTTTTGCGAACTCGACGATGGCGTACATGTGGTTGATGTGAGAGTGAATCCCACCGTCTGAGACGAGGCCCATGATGTGGAGGCTCGAATCATACTTTTTCACATGTCCGGCCAAGTGATTCATCGCTTGGCGGTCGAAGAGTGAACGGTCTTTGATGGCGTTGTTGACGCGTGAAAGTGACTGATAGACGACCCGGCCGGCACCGATGTTCAAGTGACCGACTTCCGAGTTCCCCATCTGACCTTCCGGAAGGCCGACGTACTCGCCTTTCGCGTTGAGGAGCGTATGTGGATACTGCTCCCAGTAGCGGTCGAAGTTCGGTTTGTTCGCCGCAGCGACCGCATTACCGAACGTTTCGTTCCGCATTCCAAAACCATCCAAGATGATGAGGGCGACTGGTCTTGCCATTTAAATCGCCTCCAACAACTTGAGGAACGAAGCAGCTTCAAGTGAAGCACCGCCGACGAGCGCGCCGTCGATGTCTTCTTGCGCCATATACTCCTTGATGTTCTCAGGTTTTACAGAACCGCCGTATTGGATGCGAACCGCAGCCGCCACGTCTTCACCGTAAAGACCTTTTACCACGTCACGAACATATTTGCATGAGCTTTGCGCATCTGCTTCGTCCGCTGATTTACCAGTGCCGATCGCCCAAACTGGCTCGTACGCGATGACGAGTTGTTTGACTTGGTCAGCTGAGAGGTCCGCGAGGCCACCTTCGACTTGCGTCTTGATGACTTCTTCGAACTTGTCGCCTTCGCGCTCTTCTAATGTCTCACCGACACAAACGATTGGCGTAAGACCGTGTTCGAACGCTTTTTTCGTTTTGCTGTTGATGAACGCATCAGATTCGCCGAAGTATTCGCGACGCTCTGAGTGTCCAAGGATGACGTATGTCACGCCGAGGTCAGCGACCATGGCCGGGCTGATTTCGCCTGTGTATGCCCCGCTGTCTTTGTCGTACATGTTTTGAGCACCGAGCTTAAGGTTTGACCCCTTCGCTGCTTCTACCATCGGTGCGAGGAAAAGTGCTGGTGCACCAATCGCCGCGTCAACTTTGTCCGTTGATGGGATGTTATTTTTAACTTCCTCTACGAAAGCGACAGCTTCCGAGAGTGTTTTGTTCATTTTCCAGTTACCTGCAATAATCGGTTTACGCATCGATAACCCTCCTCTATTTTACTTGTCGTTCAACGCTTCGACGCCTGGAAGTTTCTTGCCTTCCATGAATTCGAGTGAAGCGCCGCCACCAGTCGAGATGTGGCTCATTTGGTCAGCAAGGCCAAACTTGGCTGCTGCCGCGGCTGAGTCACCACCACCGATGATTGAGTATGCGTCGCTGTCTGCGAGTGCTTGAGCGACACCTTTCGTTCCGTTAGCGTACTTATCGAGTTCGAATACGCCCATCGGTCCGTTCCAAACGACAAGTTTCGATTCGCGAATCGCTTCCGCGTAAATTTCGACTGTCTTCGGTCCGATATCAAGACCCATGTGATCCGCAGGGATCGAGTCGATATCGACTGGTCCGACGTATGTCTCTTCGCCGAATTCTTTCGCAATGACACAGTCGACCGGCATCAAGAACTTCACGCCTTTGTCTTCTGCTTTTTTCATGAACTGACGAGCGAGGTCGAGCTTGTCTTCTTCAAGGAGTGACGTTCCGACTTCGTGCCCGAGTGCTTTCGAGAACGTGTACGAGAGACCGCCACCGATGATGAGTGTGTCAACGATGTCAAGAAGGTGGTCGATGACCCCAATCTTGTCAGCAACTTTCGATCCGCCGATGATCGCCGTGAACGGACGGTCCGGGTTCGAGAGTGCCTTCCCGAGGACTTCAAGTTCTTTCTCCATCAAGAGACCAGCCACCGCGTGGTCCACGTTTTGCGCGATACCTTCTGTTGAAGCGTGGGCACGGTGAGCCGCACCGAACGCATCGTTGACGAAGATATCAGCGAGTGCCGCGAAACCTTTCGCGAGTTCTGGATCGTTTTTCGTTTCACCAGGGTAGAAACGGACGTTCTCGAGAACGACGACGTCACCTTCACCAAGTTTTGAAACGGCTTCTTCTGCGACTGGACCGTACGCCTCTTCAACGAGGGGTACATCTTTGCCGAGAAGTTCAGCGAGACGTTTAGCGACCGGTGCGAGTGAGTACTCGAGGTTCTTCTCGCCTTTTGGACGGCCGAGGTGGCTCGCCAAAATGACTTTCGCACCGCCGTCGATCAAGTGTTTGATCGTCGGAAGAGCCGCTTGGATCCGCGTTTCATCTTGAATGACGCGATCTTTGAGTGGAACGTTGAAGTCAACGCGGCAAAAGACGCGTTTCCCTTTTACATCGATGTCACGAATAGACTGTTTGTTCATAACCTTCGCCTCCATATGTCGTGCGTGTCAATTTCATAAATAGAGCGGAGAACAATCTCTTGTTTCCGCTCCTATTTGATTCTATTTAGTTCACGAACTTACTTCGCGATTTCAGCGAAGTGCTTGAGTGTGCGAACCAATTGTGCAGTGTAAGACATTTCGTTGTCGTACCAAGAAACTGTCTTAACGAGTTGCTTGTCGCCAACTGTCATTACTTTAGTTTGTGTCGCATCGAAGAGTGAACCGTAAGTGATTCCGACGATGTCAGAAGATACGATTTCGTCTTCAGTGTAACCGAATGACTCGTTCGCTGCTTTTTTCATTGCTGCGTTGATTTCGTCAACAGATACAGTTTTCTCAAGAACTGTTACGAGCTCTGTGAGTGAACCTGTAGCAACTGGTACACGTTGTGCCGCACCGTCAAGTTT